>NZ_JBEFLV010000011.1:0-166039 GCF_040149365.1 Kluyvera huaxiensis | reverse complement strand
AGAAGTGGCATAAGAAAACGGCTCCCTGTTATGGAAGCCGTTATAGTGCCGCAGATTAAGGATCGGTCAACCGATCCTTAACTGATCGACATTGCTCCCAATGGGAGGCTTTTTTGGCTTTGGAGATAACTTCCGGTCTTTCAGGCGAGGCGCAAACTTCGCGGTTGAAAAACCCAGGGTCGGCGTCACCGCCTTCCCCGGTTACGGATATCAAGCGTTGTAGGCGTTTTCGCCGTGGCTGTTGACGTCCAGACCTTCACGTTCCTGATCTTCTGGAACACGCAGACCGACGGTCAAATCTGCCACTTTGTAGCCGATGAAGGCCACGACGCCAGACCAGACAATGGTGATGCCGATGCTTTCCAGCTGTACCAGAACCTGATGGCCCATGGTCACGCCTTCTGCGTAGCCCACGCCGCCAAGCGCCGTTGAAGCGAAGATGCCGGTCAGGATACAGCCGATGATGCCGCACACGCCGTGTACACCGAACACATCGCAAGGGTCATCGACGCGCAGCAGACGTTTCAGTGAAGTCACGCCCCACAGCCCCGCCAAACCGACAACAACACCCAGAATCAGCGCACCGCCCACTCCGATATAACCACAGGCTGGGGTGATCCCCACCAGACCAGCAATCGCACCTGAACACGCACCCAGCAGAGATGGTTTGCCGCGCAGCGCCCACTCGCCGAACACCCAGCCGAGAATTGCGGCTGCGGTAGCAACCACGGTATTGACGAAGGCCAGACCGGCGATTTCGTTCGCGGCGCTAGCGGAACCGGCGTTGAAGCCGAACCAACCGAAATAGAGGATCGCGGTACCGATAAACACCATCGGCAGGTTATGCGGTTTGAATGCTTCTTTGCCAAAGCCCACGCGTTTACCAATCAGGTACGCACCGACCAGGCCAGCAACCGCGGCGTTGATGTGTACAACCGTACCACCAGCGAAGTCGAGCGCGCCGTGGCTGGCCAGCAGACCACCGCCCCATACCATGTGTGCAATTGGCACGTAGGAGAGCGTCAGCCAAATGACCACGAAGATCAACACCGCAGAGAAGCGGATACGCTCCGCCAGCGCACCGACAATCAGCCCCACGGTAATACAGGCGAAGGAACCCTGGAACGCCACGTGGATGTACTGATAGAAGGAGCCCATCAGGTCAGTAATCTTAATATTTTTCAGCATGATCCAGTCGAAGCTGCCGAAGAAGCTGCCGCCTGTACCAAACGCCAGCGAGTAGCCATAAACCACCCACAGTACGCACACCAGTGCGAAAGTCACCGCGACCTGCGTCAGCATGGAGAGCACGTTTTTGCCACGAATCAGGCCGCCGTAGAACAATGCAATGCCCGGAATGGTCATAAACAGCACCAGCGCGGTACACAGCATCATAAAGGCGTTATCGGCCTTATCCACGACCGCAGGAGCGGCCATCGCCAGACCCGGCAACAGCGCCAGTGCGCTCAACCCCGTTTTTACCATTGTTTTTTTCATCATCTCGATCCCTATCACTGTGCTGGCTGGGAATTACAGCGCCGCTTCGTCGGCTTCGCCGGTACGAATACGGATAACGCGCTGCAGTTCGGCGACAAAAATCTTACCGTCGCCAATTTTTCCGGTGTAAGCGGCTTTGCTGATCACATCGACGACTTCATCGAGCTGATCGTCGGCGATAGCCACATCAATTTTTACTTTCGGTAGGAAGTTGACGCTGTATTCCGCGCCGCGGTACAGCTCAGCATGACCCTTCTGACGACCGAAGCCTTTCACTTCTGTCACCGTTAAGCCCTGAATGCCAATTGAAGACAGCGCTTCGCGAACGTCTTCAAGTTTGAATGGTTTGATTACCACGGTAACCAGCTTCATAGATCCCCTCCAGTCAGAATTCGGTAATGGCTGCGAACACGAATTAGGTAAAGCAAGGGGCGTGCCAAAAATCAAAATCACCATGCGAGGCGGTAAAATCAGGGATAAAGGCGGCGTTGTGGCGGGATAAAAAAGAAAAACGCACCATGCGGGTGCATGATGCGTGTCACAAATGCATTCTGTTAGAAAAATGCCTGTCGCTGGTGCATCAGGCGGTCAATGCATCGTCCTGAGCGCTGGCGGCTAATTCCTCACCGGCCAGCTGTAGCTGATACATTTGCCAGTATCGCCCTTTTGCTTCAAGCAGTTGCTGATGAGACCCCTGCTCGACCGCCTGACCGCGATGAAGCACCATAATGGTATCCGCATCAACAATCGTCGACAGACGGTGGGCAATCACCACCAGCGTAATGTGCTGGCGAACGGCAGCCAGCGCCTGCTGAATGGCGCGTTCGGTGCCGGAGTCGATATTGGCGGTTGCCTCGTCCAGGATCAGCACCTGCGGGGTATCCACCAACACGCGAGCCAGCGCCAACAGCTGCTTTTGCCCGACGGAGAGGTTATTCCCCTGCTCGCCCAGATGGGTGTAAAGGCTGTCGCTCATGCCGCGTACCATTTCCGCCAGCTGCACCGTTTCCAGTACCTGCCAAACCTGCTCCTCACTAATCTCACGCCCCAGCGTCACGTTGGCGAAAAAGGAGTCAGCCAGCACCACCGGATCCTGTTGCACCACCGCGATGCCCTCACGTAGCACCTGGTGGCTAAGGCTTGGCAACGGACGACCGCCGAGGCGAATCTCGCCCGAGTTTGGCGGGTAGTAGCCCATCAGAAGGCTGGCAAGGGTACTTTTCCCGCTGCCGGTATGGCCGACCAGCGCCACAAAACTGCGCGCCGGGATCGACAGCGAGATGTTTTGCAGCACCATTTTGTCATCGCGGTAGGCAAACGACACATTGTCGATATCAATATCGCCGCTCGCCAGCGGGGCAATATCCTGCCCGTACTGCTGGCGTGGACGGTCCATCAGCTCAAACACGCGCTCCCCAGCGACCACCGCCTGTTGCAGCATCGACTGCTGAGTGGTCAGTTCGATCAGTGGCTCATTAAGGCGGCCAAGATAGCTAATAAATGCGTACAACACGCCGACCTCAATTGAGCCGCTCGCGCTAAAGCCAAACAGCATCAACAGACCACACAGCACCAGCGAGGAGAACAGACTGAGCAGCGGACGCAGCAAAAAGCCATCCAGCCGCAGCGTCTGCATACGCGCAAGATAGTGCGAACGGCTCACTTCACCAATCCGCTCGCCGAAGCGCACCTGCTGACGGAATTGCTGGATAACGCTCATACCGTTGATGACTTCGTTAAAACCGTCGTTGATATCCGCCAGATAAGCGCGAACGCGGCGCACAATCGGCGTGCTGTAACGCTGATAGATAATCATCACCGTCATCACCGCCGGGAAGATAGCCAGCGCCACCAGCGCCATCCGCCAATCGAGGCTGAACATCGCCACCAGCATCGCGCCGATAAGCGCGGCACTACGCAGCACCGTCGCCACTACCGTGACGTACAGGTCGCGAATCACTTCGGTATCGTTGGTCACGCGGGATATCAGCTGCCCCACCGGTTGGGTATCGAATTCGCTCAGCGGCTGACGCAGCGCGGCATCCATCACATCGATGCGCAGCTGCTGTACCACGCCGACCGCCGCCCGGTTAAACAGCAGAGACTGGCTGTAGTGCAGCCCTGCCGCCAGAAGCTGTAAGCCGACATAGGCGGCCGCAAGGCCGATGACTTTGCCCCACGGCAGCAGGTCTTTTGCCACCATATTGTCGATAAAATAGCTTATCAGCAGCGGACCGCTGACTTCTGCCGCCGCAGCAATCCACAGCATCAAAACCGCAATCGACAGCGGTTTTCGCCACGGCGAGCCGTAGGCCAGCAGGCGTTTTAAGGTTGGCCACAGTTGCCCAAAACTACGCATTGGCCACCTCCGTTTTATCTTCTTCCGGCGCGTCGTTCAGCGCCGCTTCTAGCTGTTGGTAGCGATACATATCGCTATACCAACCCGACTGCGCCGCTAGCTGTTCGTGCTGACCGCGCTGGGCGATGTGCCCGTGCTGCATCACAATAATTTCACTGGCGTCAAGCAGCGCCGACAGGCGGTGGGCGCTGATGATAAGCGTCCGCCCTTCACCCCACTGCCGCAGGTTGTGCAGAATTTGGTGTTCGGTACGGCCATCAACCGCCGATAACGCATCGTCGAGAATCAAGATTTCCGCATCCAGCAACAGCGCGCGCGCAATCGAAATACGCTGCTTTTGCCCGCCGGAGAGCATCACGCCGCGCTCGCCGACTTCAGTCTCGTAACCCTGCGGCAGGCGCAGGATATCGTCATGAACGCAGGCCAGCCGCGCCGCTTGTTCAATTTCGTCCTGGGTGGCGCTCGGGCAGCCCAACGCTATATTACTGGCGACCGTGTCAGAAAACAGGAATGGCGTCTGGCTCACTACCGCCAGACGGCTACGCCAGGCGTCTAGCTGTAGCTGGCGCAGCGGGATGTTGTGGAAGCGAATATCACCTTCATCGACGTCAAAATGACGCTGAATCAGCGACAGAATGGTCGATTTTCCCGAACCGGTTGGCCCACAGATACCAAGCATATTGCCCGGTTTTAGGGTGACGTCGACGTCGGTCAACATCGGTTTTTCCGTTTTTGGGTAGCTAAAGTGACGAATAGCCAACTCAAGCGTGCCACGCCCTTCAGGTACTGTCTGGGTGCCATCATTAACCACCGGCGCTTCCGCCAGCAGCGTGCGGATACGGCTATAGGCAGCGCTGCCGCGCTCAACGATGTTAAACATCCACGCCAGCGCCAGCATTGGCCAAATCATCAGCCCCAAATACATCATAAAGCTGGTTAACTGGCCGAGGGTTAACTCATCCTGCATCACCATCCAGCTTCCGCCGGCAATTGCCAGCAGGTTCGCCATCGCAACCGCGATGTAGATAGTCGGGTCGAAGCGGGCGTCAATGCGCGCCACACGCATGTTTTTAATCCCGGTATCCGCCGCATCGGCGGCAAACTGCGCGGACTGGCGGTCTTCAAGGCCAAACGCCTTGATCATGCGAATACTGGTCAGGCTCTCCTGAGTACGGTCGTTGAGGCTGGAGAATGCCGCCTGCGCCAGCTTGAAGCGTTCGTGCAGCAGATTGCCGTAACGATGAATGACCAGCGCCATAATTGGCATCGGCACCAGCGCCAGCAACGTAAGCTGCCAGCTGATCTGAGTGGACATCACAATCAGCACCGCGCAGCCCATCACCAGCGAGTCCACCAGCGTCAGCACCCCTTCACCGGCGGCAAACACCACGCGATCGACATCGTTTGTCGCGCGTGCCATCAGGTCGCCGGTACGGTGGCGCAGATAGAATTCGGGATGCTGGCGGCTGAGCTGGCGGTAGAAATCCTCACGCAGTTCAACGGCGAGCTGATAGGAGGCACCAAACAGCAACACGCGCCAGACATAGCGCAGCAGGTAAACCACGATGGCAATCAGAACCATGGTGCCAAGCCACATCAGCAGCGTTGCGGCCGAGAAGTGGTGCTGCGTGACGCCATCGACCACAATGCCGACCACCTTCGGTGGGATAAGCTGCAGGATGGCAATGATAATGAGCAGGGAAACTGCGCCGAGATAGCGACGCCATTCCCGACGGAAGTACCAGCTTAATTGAGCAAATAATCGCACGCGGTAAAATTCCAGAGATAAAGTGTTATCCGATGGGGAGAGCGGTGGTGGATTTAATCTGTTCCATCGCAAAGCTCGAAGTGACGTCCGACAGTCCAGGGACGCGGTTCACCAGGCTTTTATAAAAATCATCGTAGCGTTTCATGTCAGCCACCTGAACGCGCATCAGGTAGTCATATTCCCCAGCCATGCGCCAGAAACCGAGGACCTCAGGCATTTTCGTCACTTCGCTGACAAACAGGCTGTACCACTCGCTGCTGTGGTGCTGGGTCTTAATCAGCACGAAGGCCGTGAGCCCGAGCCCCAGCTTTTCCGCATCCAGCAGCGCGACGCGCCCAATCAAAACGCCATCGTCTTCCAGCCGCTTGAGCCGTTTCCAGCACGGTGTGGTGGTCAGATTAACGGCATCGGCGAGTGCCTGCAAAGAGAGCGTGCAGTCATTCTGCAGAAGCGAGAGCAGCTTTCGGTCAATTTTATCTAACATAAGGGTCACCGGGAGAAAATATTTCTCTCTTCATTCTATTTTAAAGGCCAGATGGCAACAATTTTTTCTGTGCTTTTCGCTATGCTGGGCACAAAATGACAAACGGATAAACACGATGAATAGCACCTGGGTCAAAAACGCCATTAGCGAAATTAACGCCGATTATCAACGCAGCGCCGATACGCATTTGATTCGTCTGGCGCTACCGGCTTTTCCCGGCATTCAGCTGTATCTCAAAGATGAAAGCACCCACCCGACCGGCAGCCTGAAGCACCGTCTGGCGCGTTCGCTGTTCCTGTACGGCCTGTGCAACGGCTGGATTAAAGAAGGCACCACCATTATTGAATCCTCATCCGGTTCAACGGCGGTTTCCGAAGCCTATTTCGCCCGCCTGCTGGGGCTGCCATTCATCGCCGTTATGCCTTCATGCACAGCGAAACGCAAAATCGAACAGATTGAGTTTTACGGCGGCCGCTGCCATTTCGTGGAGAGCGCCTGTGAAATTTATGCTGCGTCGGAAAAACTGGCCCGTGAGCTGGACGGCCACTATATGGATCAGTTCACCTACGCCGAGCGCGCCACCGACTGGCGCGGTAACAACAACATCGCCGACAGTATCTTCCGCCAGATGTCCCATGAGCCAAATCCGGTTCCGGCCTGGGTGGTGATGAGCGCAGGTACCGGCGGCACCTCAGCCACCATTGGCCGCTATATCCGCTGCCAGGGCTACGAGACGCAATTGATGGTAGTCGATCCGGAAAACTCGGTGTTCATGGATTACTGGCAGCACCGCGACGCCAGCCTGCGCGGCACCGTCGGCAGTAAAATTGAAGGTATCGGTCGCCCACGCGTCGAACCGTCGTTCATTCCTGACGTGGTGGATAGCATGATGCGCGTGCCGGATGCGGCAAGCGTTGCTACCGCTCAGTGGCTGGAGACCCAGTTAGGCCGTAAGGTCGGCGCATCCACCGGCACCAACATGTGGGGCGCACTGCAGCTCGCCGCGCAAATGCGCGAGGAAGGTAAAACCGGAGCGATTGTGACGCTGCTGTGCGACAGCGGCGAGCGCTATCTCGATACCTATTACAATCCGCAGTGGGTAGCGACAAACATTGGCGACGTAATGCCGTGGCACCAGCAGATTCAGCAGCTTATCGGGCAATAAAAAAAGCCAGGCATCATCTGAGCCTGGCTTGCTGGAAATTTTCTCTATTCGGGGGAATAAGGAAGATTCGGTGTATCCAGCCAATGCATTAAATAGTGGGAAACCGCCTGATTGTTGCAGTTTCCGATAACCGGTAGATGGGGCAATGCCGCTTTAAGTTGCCCCATCGCGTTACCCATAATCACGCCGCGACCCACCAGCCCCAGCATTTCACGGTCGTTCATCGCATCACCAAAGGCCATGCATTCATCCATTCCAACGCCGATATGGCTGCTCAGCACCGTCAGCGCTGCGCCTTTGTTGCTTTCCGGCGGCAGTACTTCAAGACAGTCAACTGCCGAAAAACAGATGTTGGCACGCTTATCCAATGCCTCCACCAGCTGAATTCGCAGGCGGCAGAGATCATCGTGATCGCCGCAGAAACAGACCTTGGTCACCTGATGCGCCGGGATCCGTCGCAGATCGCGCAGCTGGTAGCGAAAACCGCTGTAGACATGCGCCTGCAACATTTCGGGGATCTCACGCCCGGTAAACCAACCGTTATCATTGAATACGTGAACGCTGGCCTGGGTATCCCAGTGGCTGTGCAGCACCTGTTCGGCAACATCGGGGGAAAGATCGCTGCGGTGCATGACTTCGCCCTGCTGCGAATGCAGACGCGTGCCGTTGCCGGTAATGAGATAGGCATTCAGCGACAGCGATTCAATCAGCGGACGCATCTCCAGGACGTGACGCCCGGTGGCAAAAGTCAGCGTGATATCGCGTTCGCGCAGCCGTTTAAGCGCCGCGATGGTTCTCTCACCCAAACGATGGTTAGGCATCAAAAGGGTGCCATCCATATCAAACGCTGCCAGTCTTGCCATTATTTATCCCGCCTGTGATCGCTCTCTCTTGCCACTCAGTATCCGCTGGGATATACGGAAGTAATACTGAATACTTCACATTTATTGTTCCGGGTTTCTATGCGTCTGTTAAATCGTTTAAATCAGTTTCAGCGTCTGTGGCAGCCGTCGCAGGGGGAAACGCAGCAGGTCACCATCGCCGAGCTGGCTGCCCTCTGTTTTTGTAGCGAACGGCATGTTCGTACGCTGCTGCGCCAGGCACAGGAAGCGGGTTGGCTCAGTTGGCAGGCACAGTCCGGGCGCGGTAAGCGCGGAAGCCTGGCGTTTCATACCACGCCGGAAGCGCTGCGCAACGAAATGATGGAAACCGCGCTGGAACGCGGACAGCAGCATAACGCGCTGGAGCTGGCGCAGATTGCGCCGGTAGAGCTGCGGGCGCTACTGCATCCGTTTCTCGGCGGTCAGTGGCAAAACAATACGCCAACGCTGCGTATTCCCTACTATCGCCCTCTCGAACCGTTGCAGCCGGGTTTTCTCGCCGGGCGCGCCGAACAGCACCTGGCCGGGCAAATTTACTCCGGCCTGACCCGTTTTAATCATGATGCCTCACAGCCACGCGGCGACCTGGCGCACCATTGGTCGGTCTCACCGGACGGCCTGTGCTGGCAATTTTATATTCGCTCCACGCTGCACTGGCACAACGGAGACGCGGTGGAGACCGATCAACTGCGTCGCCGCCTGCTGATGCTGCTGACGCTCCCTGAGCTGGCAAGGCTATTCTCCAGCGTCAAAGACATCAGCCAGACCCATCCCCAGTGTCTGACCTTTACCTTGCACCGCCCGGACTACTGGCTTGCGCACCGATTGGCGAGCTATTGCAGCGTGCTGGCGCATCCGGATGAGCCAGATCAGGGTACCGGCCCGTTCATGTACAAAATCTTCGAGCCGGAACTGGTACGCATTGAAAGCCATCATCGCTACCATCTTGCCCACCCGCTGCTGCAGGCAATTGAGTACTGGATCACGCCCCAGCTATTTGAGCAGGGTTTAGGCACCAGCTGCCAGCATCCGGTGCAAATCGCGATTGGTAAACCAGAAGAACTGGGGAAATTGCGTTTGGTGAGCCACAGTATCAGCCTGGGCTTTTGTTATCTGGCGCTTCGCCAGAGTCCACGGCTTAGCATGGCGCAGGCGCAGCGAGTGATGGCGCTTATCCACCGATCCGGGCTGCTGCAAAGCCTGCCGCTGGGCGAAAACCTGATTACCCCCAGCGAGGAGATGCTGCCGGGCTGGGCGATTCCACTGGCACAAGATGCCCCTGATGTTGCGTTGCCGTCCCGGCTTACGCTCATCTACCACCTTCCCGTCGAACTGCACACCATGGCCGAGCAGTTAAAAACCGCCTTAGCCGGGCTTGGCTGCGAACTGACGGTCATTTTTTACGATGCTAAAAGCTGGAACGGCTGCACGGACCTGCCGCAGGCCGATCTGTTTATGGGCGACCGACTGATTGGTGAGATGCCCGAGTACGCGCTCGAGCAGTGGTTACGCTGCGATGCCCTGTGGCCCGCGCTGTTTACCGATGAACAGTCGCGCCTGGTCCAGGAATCGCTGGATGAAGCCCAGGCACAGCCGGACGATTCGCTGCGTATTGCCGCGCTCAAACGCATTTTTACCCGTCTGATGCGCGAGGCCATTCTGACGCCGCTGTTTAACTATCAATATCAGGTCAGCGCACCGCCGGGGGTTAACGGCATTCGCCTGAATGCCCGCGGCTGGTTTGACTTCTCCGAAGCCTGGTTGCCGCCGGATACCCGGTGAAGAAGCTGGTCGCCGCGACGCGCAGGCGTTACCATAACGGCTTTGAGAACCACAGACAGGAAATGCCATGAAACGTGCCGTTGTCGTCTTTAGCGGTGGACAAGACTCCACTACATGCCTGGTGCAGGCGCTGCATCAATACGATGAAGTTCACTGCGTCACGTTTGATTATGGCCAGCGCCATCGCGCCGAAATTGATGTCGCCCGAGAACTGGCGATCTCTCTTGGCGCTCGTGCACACAAGGTGCTGGACGTTACCCTGCTAAACGAACTGGCGGTCAGCAGCCTGACCCGCGACAGCATCCCAGTGCCCGATTACGAACCCGATGCCGATGGCATTCCTAATACCTTCGTGCCAGGACGTAATATTCTGTTCCTGACGCTCGCGGCCATCTACGCCTATCAGGTGAAAGCCGAAGCGGTGATAACCGGCGTATGTGAAACCGACTTCTCCGGCTACCCGGACTGCCGCGATGAGTTCGTCAAAGCGCTAAACCATGCAGTAAGCTTGGGTATGGCAAAAGATATTCGCTTTGAAACTCCGCTGATGTGGCTGGATAAAGCGCAGACCTGGGCGCTGGCGGACTACTGGGATAAGCTGGAACTGGTGCGTGGCGAAACGCTGACCTGCTATAACGGCATCAAAGGTGACGGCTGTGGCCATTGTGCGGCCTGTAGCCTGCGAGCCAACGGTCTCAACCATTATCTGGCGGATAAACCCGGCGTGATGGCTGCCATGAAGCAGAAAACCGGGCTGAAATAAGTCTGAAGATGTTCCGGGCCGGCGTCAGCGCCGCGCCCGCAAGATATACCGCAAAGTTGTGCAACTGAAAGCCCGGGCGAATGTGGGTAGCCCGGGCCGACAAATCACTCTACCATCGCCTCCAGATGCTCACGTAACTCTCCTTCCAGCGCCAGCGCTTTCTGCGTCTTCAGGTCGATACAGACAAAGGTAATCAGCGCGTCAGCCACCACCTGCCCTTCAGGCTCCAGCGTCACCACCTGGCTTAATACGCCGCTTTTCCCGTTGAGTTGTTCCACCTTGCTGGTTACTGTCAGTAAATCGCCCAACACCGCGGGACGGCGATAGTTAATATTGATGTTCACCACCACGAAGGCGATATGGTTCGCACTCATCCACTGGAAACCCGCACTGCTCTCCAGCCCATCCCAGCGGGCCTCTTCGAGAAACTCCAGATAGCGAGCGTTGTTGACGTGTTGATAAACATCCAGGTGATAACCGCGAACTTTGATTTGTGTCTGCATAGCGCCATAGCCTTATTATTTTATACACGTTTTCCTTCAAGCTGCCTCTGCGTTGGCTTCGTTCGTTCACCCGAATCACTGACTTGAGTAAGCTCATCGGGATTCACTCTCTTGCCGCCTTGATGCAACTTGAATGATTTTGTGTAGATATTTTAAATAGAGTCAGAGGTCACACCACTGGTATGACCTCTTTAGTCTGGCAAATTTTCAGACGAGTGCAAACACCCTGGATAAATTAAAGCGTGATGTGGGTAAGGTTTCGCTCAACCAGTGAATTACCCATTCCAGGCACCTGCTTGAGATCGTCCAGCGTTTTGAACGGGCCATACTCTTCCCGATAGCTAACAATCGCCTGCGCTTTTTTAAGCCCAACCCCGTTCATTGCCTGCGCTAACGACTCTGCCGGTGCCGTGTTGATACTCACTCGGGTGCCTTCGTCATCGCTGGCTTTGCTGCTGGCCGATACCTTAGCCTGCTCACCCGATGCGTCGCCGGACTGAGTTTGCGTTATCTGAGTTTTGGCCGCAGCAGGTTGAGCCGCCAGAGTGCTAAAACTCATCCCTGCACAGGCCACGACAGCGGCCATAACACACACTTTGATTCCATATTTCATTTTGATTGCTCCTTGTTGGTTGATAGCAAGGGAACCATAACGGCAGATGAGGTAACGTTCAAAAGGCAGATTTTAAATGTGGAAAAGGCCGCGAAAGCGGCCTTTGAGATGTACATCGCATTACAAAATTATGCGAAGCGGATTCCGATTACTGCTGCTGGTCGATGATATCGCCGAGCTTAATCTTCGCCGATTTACGCAGGTTGTTCATCATCGCTTCGAAAGAAATCTGGGCGTTGTTCTGGGTAATCCCCTGCACCATCGCTTTCTTCTGCGCTTCCGGCATTTCGCCCGCTTTCACTTCGTCCAGCGCCAGCAGAACTACGTTGCCCTGCATATCGTTGCCGATACCGAAGCTCGGTTTGTCTTTCTGCGGCAGCGGCAGTGAAAACGCTGCCTGGCTCAGCGGATCCTGACCAGTACGGCTCAGAGTTTTGCTTGCGCTAAAGCTCAGACCTGCGGCTTTCATCGCCTCATCGCCTTTACCATCTTTCAACGCAACCAGCAGTTTTTCCGCATCCAGTTTAGCCTGCTGCTCTGCTTTACTGTGCTTCACGATATCGGTCACTTGCGCTTTGACTTCAGCCAGCGGTTTCACCGCTTCGGCTTTGTGCTCGCTCACGCGCAGGATGAAGGCACGATCGCCATCCACGGTAATGATGTCGGAGTTGCTGCCCGGCATACCGTTTTCGCCTACCAGACCGCCGTTAAAGATAGCGTCGGATACTGGTTTGAAGTTCAGTTCAGCAGGCAGATTGCTGTGATCGAACCAGCCGGTCTCTACAGCTTTCACGCCAGCCGCCTGCTCAGCGCCCGCCAGTGAGTCGTTGTCGTTGCTCGCCGCATCGCTAACTTTCTGCTGCAGCGCGTAATACGCGTCGAGAGATTTTTCCTGCTTCACTTTGTTGGCGATATCGTTACGCACTTCTGCCAGTGGTTTCACTTTTGCAGCCTGAACGTCATCCAGACGCGCAACCAGGAAACCGACAGAAGATTTAATCACGCCAGACAGCTGACCTTTTTCTTTCAGGCCCGCATTTTTCAGTTCATCAGGGGTTGTGGCATCTTCCAGCCAGCCCATGTCGCCGCCGTTACGCGCGGAGATAATGTCAGCCGATTTCTCTTTCGCCAGGGCAGCAAAGTCACCACCTTTGTTCAGCTCATCGAGAACCGCTTTGGCATCGGCTTCGGTTTTAGTCTGGATAACGCTGTAGCGATTACGCTGCGGCTGGGTGTACTGGTCCTGATGCTGATCGTAATAGGCTTGAATCTCTTCATCAGAGACGCTCTGCTCCATAGACGCAGCATCCAGCTTGATGTAGCTCACGCGGAACTGTTCCGGCGCGACGAACTGGCTTTTGTTCTGCTCGTAGTAGCTGCTGATTTCAGCGTCGCTAACCTGCTGTTTTGCCGCCAGCGCATTAACGTCGATAGTCGCTTCGCGCACCAGACGCTGCTGGGAGACCAATTCTGCCAGTTGATCGGTTTCACCCGGCAACATGAAGTCAGTACCAGCAACGGCGTTAATCAGCTGTTGAGTGGTAAGCTGGTTACGCAGGGCCGCCGCGTACTGGTCAGCGGTCATACCCATTTGATTCACCAGCGCGTTGTAGCGGGTGTTATTGAATTTTCCCTCAACCTGGAACGCAGGGGTGGCGAAAATGGCTTTACGCACCTGCTCATCGCTGATGCCAAGACCCAGGTCTTTCGCATACTGATCAAGCAGCGCTTCGTCGATAAGACGATTAAGCACCTGCTGACGCATGGTTTTGATGTAGTTTTCGTTGGCAGCCAGTTCAGAGAACTGATCGCCAAGCTGCTGCTGCATGCGGTTACGTTCGCTTGCAACGGCATTCTCAAACTGGCCGCGGCCGATTTCCTGGCCATTCACTTTCGCGGCAAAATTATTGTTACCGCCAATCAGGTAGCCACTCACGCCGGTCAAAATGAACGACACGATAATGATACCGAAAATTACTTTGAGCACGACGCTGTTAGCTGCCGTACGTAAATTGTCCATCATGGTGTAACAACACTCCGCTGTAGGTGACAAATACCTCGAGCAGCATAGCACGTGATGACTGCTGCGCGTGAGGCCGTATTTTGACAAGAAACCAGGGCGGTTGTCAGCAAACACCGCATATAAACTCTTAAAACGTCACATTAAGGCATAAAAAAAGGCACATCAGTCGATGCGCCCTTGTACTTTGCCACATTCCCGTAACGGGAAAGGGATCAGTTTACCGCGTCTTTCAGTGCTTTACCTGCACGGAATGCCGGTACTTTAGCCGCAGCGATAGTGATCTCTTTACCTGTCTGAGGGTTGCGGCCAGTACGGGCAGCACGATCTTTGACAGCAAAGGTACCGAAACCTACCAGTGCAACGTCATCCCCAGCTTGCAGAGATTCAGTAACAGAAGCAATTAAAGCATCTAACGCACGTCCAGCTGCAGCTTTGGAGATATCCGCACCAGCAGCAATTTTGTCAATCAGTTGAGATTTGTTCACTGTTCTCTTCCTCTCTTTATTATTTATATCGCACCGGAATCCTTCACGATGCAATCGCGGAGCAGTTATATCAGGACTACCATGCCCTTACAACACCCGTTGTCGACGACACACCTGCCAGCCGTCTAAATTAGCGATACAAAAAAAGGCTGGCAAGTCAGTTTATGCTTGCCAACCTTGTTTTTATTAACGCTCTTTGCGCGAGGTCACTATTTTGCGCTTACAATCTGCATTCCAGACGGTTCATTTTGCAGCGCCAGAGCCAGAACTTCCTCAATACGCTTCACCGGATGGATATCAAGATCGGCCAGAACGTTGTCCGGAATCTCTTCCAGATCGCGTTTGTTCTCGTCAGGAATCAGAACTGTCTTAATGCCGCCACGGTGTGCCGCCAACAGTTTTTCCTTCAGACCACCGATAGGCAGAACCAAGCCACGCAGGGTGATTTCACCGGTCATTGCCACGTCGGCGCGAACCGGGTTGCCGGTCAGACAGGAGACCAGAGCGGTACACATCGCAATACCGGCGCTTGGACCGTCTTTCGGCGTAGCCCCTTCCGGTACGTGAACGTGGATGTCGCGTTTTTCGTAAAAGTCCGGATTAATACCCAATTTTTCCGCACGCGCACGCACCACGGTCAGTGCAGCCTGAATGGATTCCTGCATGACTTCACCCAGAGAACCGGTATAAGTCAGTTTACCTTTACCCGGTACGCAGGCGGTTTCGATGGTCAGCAGATCGCCGCCCACTTCCGTCCACGCAAGGCCGGTCACTTGACCCACGCGGTTTTCTTCATCAGCGCGACCGTAGTCAAAGCGCTGAATACCGAGGTAATCGTGCAGGTTGTCGCCGTTAATATCGATGTGCTTGAGCTCTTTATCGAGCAGCAGCTGTTTCACCGCCTTACGACACAGTTTCGAGATTTCACGCTCCAGGCTACGTACGCCTGCTTCACGAGTGTAGTAGCGGATAATGCCGACAATCGCACTGTCATCTACCGTCAACTCGCCTTTTTTCAGGGCGTTACGCTCAATCTGCTTCGGCAGCAGGTGACGCTTGGCGATGTTCAGTTTTTCATCTTCGGTATAACCCGACAGACGAATCACTTCCATACGGTCCAATAACGGCGCTGGAATGTTCATGGAGTTCGAGGTCGCAACAAACATCACGTCGCTGAGATCGTAATCCACTTCCAGATAGTGATCGCTGAACGCCACGTTCTGTTCTGGATCAAGAACTTCCAGCAGAGCCGATGCCGGATCGCCGCGCATGTCCGAGGACATTTTGTCGATTTCATCCAACAGGAACAGCGGGTTTTTAACGCCCACTTTCGCCATTTTTTGAATCAGTTTACCCGGCATTGAGCCGATGTAAGTACGACGGTGACCGCGAATTTCTGCTTCGTCACGCACGCCGCCCAGCGCCATTCGGACATATTTACGTCCGGTCGCCTGAGCAATGGACTGCCCCAGAGAGGTTTTACCCACACCTGGAGGCCCTACCAGGCACAGAATCGGGCCTTTAAGCTTGTTCACACGGCTTTGGACCGCGAGATACTCAAGAATACGGTCTTTGACGCGCTCGAGGCCGTAATGGTCGGTATCAAGGATTTCCTGCGCCTGACGAAGGTCTTTTTTAACCTTGCTGCGCGTGTTCCATGGCACCTGAACCATCCAGTCGATATAACCGCGAACTACGGTAGCTTCTGCTGACATCGGCGACATCATTTTCAGCTTCTGCAGTTCGGCTTCGGTTTTCTCTTTTGCCTCTTTCGGCATTTTCGCCGCGTCGATCTTACGCTTCAGCGCTTCGTTCTCGTCGGGAACTTCGTCCATCTCGCCGAGTTCTTTCTGAATCGCCTTCATCTGCTCGTTCAGATAGTACTCACGCTGGGATTTCTCCATCTGCTTTTTCACGCGGTTGCGAATACGCTTCTCAACCTGCAGCAGATCGATTTCCGACTCCATCATCGCCATCAGATATTCCAGGCGCTCGTTGATGTCGGACATCTCAAGCACGGACTGTTTATCAGCCAGCTTCAGCGGCATATGCGCTGCGATGGTATCCGCCAGGCGTGCTGGATCGTCGATGCTGTTGAGCGACGTCAGCACTTCTGGTGGGATTTTCTTGTTCAGTTTGATATAGCCTTCAAACTGACCGATTGCCGTGCGCACCAGAACTTCCTGCTCGCGCTCTTCAATCGCCGGCGACTCCAGATACTCCGCTTTCGCCGAGAAGTGCTCACCGTTATCGGAAAGCGTGGAGATGCGCGCACGCTGCAACCCTTCAACCAGTACTTTTACCGTACCGTCGGGGAGTTTCAGCATTTGTAAAATAGAGGCCACGGTCCCGACGGTGAAAAGATCGTTTACACCCGGCTCATCCGTTGAAGCATCTTTCTGCGCGACCAGCATGATTTTTTTATCATGATCCATGGCCGCTTCCAGACAACGGATAGATTTTTCCCGCCCTACAAATAAGGGAATGACCATGTGCGGATAAACCACCACATCGCGCAGCGGCAATACGGGGATTTCAATGCGTTCAGAACGCTCAGGATTCATAGAGCTCTCTCTTAGTTTAGTGTCCGCCAGGTAAGCTGGTCATGCGACTGTGCTTCACACAACCATTAACATGTAACCAGTATATGGGGATGTATTCCACACATTCAACGCTATGAATCAGGAAAAATAAAAGGGGAGATAAAATCCCCCCTTTTTGATTAACTGATTGTATGAACTGGTGAATTATTCGCCAGATGCCTGCTGCGCTTCCGGTTTGCCATAAATCAGCAGCGGTTCGCTTTGGCCAGCAATGACCGACTCGTCGATAACCACTTTTTCAACGTCTTCCATCGAAGGCAGATCGTACATGGTTTCGAGCAGTGCGGCTTCCACGATAGAACGCAGACCACGAGCACCGGTTTTACGGCTCATCGCTTTCTTCGCGATAGCGTCCAGCGCTTCATCACGGAATTCCAGATCCACACCTTCGAGATTAAACAGCGCCTGATACTGCTTAGTCAGGGCGTTTTTCGGCTCTTTGAGGATCTGAATCAGCGCTTCTTCGCTCAGCTCAGTCAGCGTTGCAACCACCGGCAGACGACCGATGAATTCAGGGATCAGACCAAATTTGATCAGATCTTCTGGTTCAACCTGGCTCAGCAGCTCGCCTTCGCTGGCTTTATCCGTTTTCGATTTCACCGTTGCGCCAAAGCCAATACCTGAACCGGTTTCAACGCGGTTGCCGATAACTTTATCCAGACCCGCAAATGCGCCGCCACAGATAAAGAGGATCTTAGAGGTATCAACCTGCAGGAACTCCTGCTGCGGATGCTTACGTCCACCCTGCGGTGGAACGGCAGCCACGGTGCCTTCGATAAGTTTCAGCAGAGCCTGCTGTACACCTTCGCCGGACACATCGCGCGTAATCGACGGGTTGTCTGATTTACGGGAAATTTTGTCGATTTCATCGATGTAAACAATACCGCGCTGTGCTTTCTGTACGTCGTAGTCGCACTTCTGCAGCAGTTTCTGAATAATGTTTTCAACGTCTTCACCCACATAACCCGCTTCGGTCAGCGTGGTGGCGTCCGCCATGGTGAACGGAACGTCCAGCAGGCGTGCCAGCGTTTCGGCCAGCAGCGTTTTACCGGAACCGGTTGGGCCAATCAGCAGAATGTTACTTTTGCCGAGCTCAATGCCGTTGCTGGTATCGCCGTTACGCAGACGTTTGTAGTGGTTATAAACTGCAACAGCCAGCACCTTTTTCGCCTGTTCCTGACCGATGACGTAGTCATCAAGATGGTGGCGAATTTCGTGTGGCGTTGGCAGCGCGCTGCGTTCACGATGCGGTGCTACTTCTTTAATCTCTTCGCGAATGATGTCGTTACATAAGTCGACACATTCGTCGCAGATATACACGGATGGGCCGGCGATGAGCTTACGCACTTCGTGCTGGCTTTTGCCGCAAAAAGAGCAGTACAACAGTTTGCCCGATCCATCTTTGCGTTTATCTGTCATGAGTCAAAACCTCTTTTTAAGTTCTTTGTGCCGCATATGACGACGCAAATGCCATTCTTAAGCGCAAGCTGCTACGCAAGCGTTGTGCCGCCTCTAGTAGTATATACCCTGCGGCGGCACGTGCCGTCATGACATTAGTTACGCTGACTCAGGATAGAGTCAACCAAACCATACTCCACAGCTTCAGCGGCAGACAGGAAGCGGTCACGTTCAGTGTCACTTTCAATCTGCTCTAAAGATTTGCCGGTATGGTGCGCCATAAGCTCATTCATGCGTCCTTTCACTTTCAGGATCTCACGGGCATGGATTTCAATATCCGTAGCCTGACCCTGATAACCACCCAAAGGCTGGTGAATCATTACGCGGGAGTTCGGCAAGCAGAAACGCTTACCTTTTGCGCCTGCCGTCAGCAGGAACGCGCCCATGGACGCCGCTTGCCCCATACAAATGGTGCTGACGTCCGGTTTAATGAACTGCATGGTGTCATAAATAGACATCCCAGCGGTAATCACGCCACCTGGGGAGTTGATGTACAGGTAAATATCTTTTTCCGGGTTTTCCGCTTCCAGAAACAGCATTTGCGCCACAATCAGGTTCGCCATGTGGTCTTCCACCTGGCCGGTCAGAAAGATAACGCGCTCTTTAAGCAGACGGGAGTAGATATCAAAAGAACGTTCGCCACGGGAGGTCTGTTCAATGACCATCGGCACCAGGGCCATGTGGGGTGCTAAGTTATCTCGTTCGCCACTGTATGACATGTCCGTCTCCTGGATAAAAAATAATATAGCCACAACATTCTGATTATAGAGATGCGGCGAGTGATTCGTTCCCCCAGTAATGGGTACGATCTTACCCTATTTCAAGCATAACAATATTTTGTTGATACGCTAATACCGAAAAGCCCTTTTATCACGCTCGCAGTGGCTATCGCTGCAATAAAAAAAAACCCGTCACCAAAAGGCAACGGGCTTTTCTCAAAACCGTAAACCGGAAAGCGAAATTACGCCTGCTGGTTCATCAGTTCATTGAAGGAAGTTGCTTTTTCAGTCACTTTCGCTTTTTCCAGAACCGCTTCAACAGCCTGTTCT
Source organism: Kluyvera huaxiensis (assembly GCF_040149365.1). NCBI lineage: Bacteria > Pseudomonadati > Pseudomonadota > Gammaproteobacteria > Enterobacterales > Enterobacteriaceae > Kluyvera > Kluyvera huaxiensis. The sequence continues at coordinate 146,606 of NZ_JBEFLV010000011.1, read as the reverse complement.
TCCAGAGCGACACTGCGCATGTTTTCCATCAGCTCTTTGTTTTTGCTGTAGAATTCAATAACTTCTTTCGGATCTTCGTAGGCAGAAGCCATTTCTTCGATCAAGGTAGCAACGCGTGCTTCGTCAGCTTTCAGCTCGTGGGTACGAATCACTTCGCCCAGCAGCAGGCCAACTACAACGCGGCGTTTAGCCTGCTCTTCGAACAGCTCGCGTGGCAGTTCCATCGCTTGCTGCTGGTTGCCACCGAAGCGCTGTGCAGCCTGACGGCGCAGAACGTCGATTTCACTGTCGATCAGGGCAGCAGGCACGTCGATTTCGTTCGCCTGCACCAGGCCTTCGATTGCCTGAGTTTTAACACGGTTACGTACCGCGCCTTTCAGCTCGCGATCCATGTTTTTACGCACTTCAGCGCGCAGACCTTCTACGGAACCATCTTCAACGCCGAAACGTTTGATGAATTCAGCAGTCAGTTCTGGCAGTTCACGTTCTTCAACTTTTTTCAGGTTGATAACGAATTTAGCCGCTTTACCTTTCAGGTTTTCAGCGTGGTATTCTTCCGGGAAGGTCACGTCGATAGTGAATTCTTCGCCAGCTTTGTGGCCTTTGATACCGTCTTCAAAGCCTGGGATCATACGCCCCTGGCCCATTGCCAGTACGAAATCAGTGGCTTTGCCGCCTTCGAACTCTTCGCCGTCTACAGAGCCGGAGAAGTCAACGGTCACACGGTCTTCAGCGTCAACTGCACCGTCTTTATCTTTCCAGGTTGCCTGCTGCTTACGCAGGGTGTCCAGCATGCCGTCAACGTCGGCTTCGGTCACTTCAACAACTGGTTTTTCAACTTCGATAGCATCCAGACCTTTCAGTTCAACTTCTGGATAAACTTCGAACTCTACTGCGTAAGTGAAGTCTTCACCCAGTTTGTATTCGCCCGGAACGTAGTTCGGTGCGCCAGCTGGATTGATCTTCTCTTTGATGATCGCATCAACAAAGTTGCGGCTCATCAGGTCACCCAGCACGTCCTGACGCACGGAAGCGCCATAACGCTGAGCAACAACATTCATCGGTACTTTACCTTTACGGAAACCGTCAATGCGTACTTTTTTCGCTACGTTGACCAGCTCGCTTTTTACAGCGTTTTCGATGCTGTCAGCAGCGATAGTAATCGTTACACGGCGGCCAAGGCCCTGAGTGGTTTCAACTGAAACTTGCATCTTGTTACCTCAAAAAAATCACAGTGCTCGGTCAACTCTGAATCATGCCTTGCAGTACTGGGACGTTATCTTTAAATCAGAAACACATTCCCTGTAGCCAGAATCATCCCGAAGACATTCCGAAAAATAAGACGCAGCATTATAGCGGCATCACTTTTATGAGTCGAGAACGGTTATCACGCGTTGCTGCGGCATTTTTCACAATTCCCGGCTAATTTTTGTCTGAATACTGTCTTTGGCGCTCAAAATTCAGACAAAACAAAACGGCCCGCAGGCCGTTTTCTCATAATCTGTACGCAACATACTGGAAAAGTTCCGCGTTGAAAATGCCTTTTCTACGCGATAGTACCCGCTCCACGACATGGTGGCGAAGCAATAACGGTATCTTGTAAACCTTCCCACTCTTTGCGCGTGTAAGTGTGCAGTGCCAGAGCATGTAAGGTAGAAGCAAACTCCTCTGTGAGGGTGCCATAGATCATCCGGTGGCGATTGAGGAAACGCTCCCCGGTAAATCGATCGCTGACCATCACAACTTTAAAGTGGCTCTCAGAGCCCGCCGGTACGTTGTGGCGGTAGCTTTCATCTACGACTTCCAGGAACACAGGATCAAACGCTGCCCTTAATTTTTCTTCGATTTGTTCACGCATCATCATGATATTACTCCTCCGACAACGTTAAGATGCCGCCTATCCCTTTAAATGTTAGCCGCTTTTACTGACTACATTACACAAAGGCAACAAAAAATTAGCGTTCGCGTCATTTTATTTGTCAAGTAGATGAAGTTAACGCCTTTTACAATCCGTTTTCATCTGAAATACCCCTTCTTTTTGTATGTGCGAGCAGAAAAACATCAACACGATGAATTTACATGCATTGCCTACTTCCCCTCGCCGTTGGCGATGTTATGATGACGGGATTATCAGTAAACAATGCGTTTTGAGACCCCTAACATGTTAAAAAAAATCCTCTTCCCTTTGGTTGCACTGTTTATGTTGTCAGGATGCGTAACGCCCCCGACTACCGTTGACGTGTCGCCTAAAATTGCTCTGCCACAGCAGGATCCAAGCCTGATGGGCGTCACCGTCAGCATCAATGGCGCTGACCAGCGTCAAGATCAGGCGCTGGCAAAAGTGACCCGCAACAACCAGCTGGTGACTCTCACCGCCTCTCGCGATCTGCGCTTCCTGATGCAAGAAGTGCTCGAAAAACAGATGGCTGCACGTGGCTATATGATTGGTCCCAACGGTGCGGCTAATCTGCAGATTATCGTAAACCAGCTGTATGCGGACGTTTCCCAGGGCAACGTGCGTTACAACATTAATACCAAAGCGGATATCGCTATCATCGCGACCGCGGCAAACGGTAATAAGATGACCAAAAATTACCGTTCGAACTATTCCGTTGAGGGCGCATTCCAGGCCTCTAACAAGAATATCTCCGATACGGTTGATAGCGTACTCAGTGATACCATCGCGGATATGTCCCAGGACACCACGATCCACGACTTTATCAAGCAGAACGCGCGCTAATCTCGTCACAGGCCCGGCTTATGCCGGGTCTGAACGTTAAAGCCCATGTCTAATCACTATCTGCGAATTTTTCAGCAACCAAAATCAGCCATTCTGCTGATTCTTGGCTTTGCCTCCGGTTTACCGCTTGCCCTGACCTCCGGGACGCTGCAAGCGTGGATGACGGTCGAGAATATCGATCTGAAAACCATCGGTTTCTTTTCGCTGGTCGGACAGGCCTACGTTTTTAAGTTTCTTTGGTCACCGGTGATGGACCGCTATACGCCGCCGTTCTTAGGGCGTCGTCGCGGCTGGCTGTTGGCCACTCAATGTTTATTGCTGATTGCCATAGCGGCGATGGGCTTTCTTGAACCTTCGTCACAGCTGCGCTGGATGGCCGCCCTGGCGGTGGTTATCGCATTTTGCTCCGCGTCCCAGGACATCGTCTTTGACGCCTGGAAAACCGATGTATTGCCAACGGAAGAACGCGGTGCCGGTGCCGCCATCAGCGTGCTGGGCTACCGCCTGGGGATGCTGGTCTCCGGTGGATTAGCTCTCTGGCTGGCGGATAAATGGCTCGGCTGGCAGGGCATGTACTGGCTGATGGCCGCCCTGCTGATCCCTTGTATTATCGCCACCCTACTCGCTCCTGAACCGAGCGATGTTATTCCGGTTCCCAAAAGCCTCGAGCAGGCAGTCGTCGCGCCGCTAAAAGATTTCTTCGGCCGCAACAACGCCTGGCTTATCCTGCTGCTGATCGTGATGTACAAGCTCGGCGATGCTTTCGCCATGAGCCTGACCACCACCTTTTTGATTCGCGGCGTCGGTTTTGATGCCGGCCAGGTCGGCATGGTTAACAAAACGCTGGGCCTGTTCGCCACTATTCTTGGTGCGCTGTACGGCGGCGTGCTAATGCAGCGTCTGACACTATTTCGCGCCCTGCTGATCTTCGGCATTTTACAGGGCGTCTCAAACGCCGGTTACTGGATGCTGTCAATCACCGACAAGCATATCTATTCAATGGCGGCGGCAGTTTTCTTTGAAAACCTGTGCGGCGGTATGGGAACGGCAGCGTTTGTCGCGCTGTTGATGACCTTATGTAACAAATCCTTCTCCGCCACCCAGTTCGCCCTGCTGTCAGCGCTTTCAGCGGTGGGCCGGGTTTACGTCGGGCCAATTGCCGGCTGGTTCGTTGAAGCCCACGGCTGGCCGACGTTCTATCTGTTCTCCGTCTTTGCTGCCATACCGGGTATTTTACTGCTGCTGGTTTGCCGCCGAACGCTGGAATACACCCAACAAACCGAGCAGTTTATGCCGCGCAACAGTTATAGCAGCGGTTATCGCTCAGCCCTGCGTTTATTGTTGATTGGCGTGCTCTTACTGGGAGTCTGGCTGCTGATGCTGATTAGCGATGCGCTGAATTTCACCGCACTTAGCTGGTCAGGATTTGTGCTTGAGGCTGGAATTCTGGTCGCCTTCGCCGGGATTGTGTTTGGCTGTCTGCTGGATTATCTGGCGCTACGTAAAACGCAGTTTCGCTGAATACGTAAAAAATACGACCAATACGCTGTAATCACGACACGTAATAATAACCACCGCAGCGTAAATAAAAAAAATATTTGTGCTTTTGTGCGCTTTAGAATTCTGGAAATTATTGGAACGTATAAACTGTGCCTTATTTCGTTAACCGATTCAGCACCACAGCAATTAATTTCTCGTTTTTGAATTGTCTATTATTTGATGAATAATTGTTAATTATTTGTATATTTTTGACAATGGTTATACCAATTGCCCTCTCCAGCCCCTCCTCATACCCTCTTTCGTTATAACACCCGCCATATGGGCTTTCCGCCTGGAAAATAGACATATTTGGCAACATCTGTGACAGGCGCGGCAGAACCCGGTAACACATAACTGACAGAGCACCAATGATGTTTACAGTAATGTAACCTTCCCGTAAAATGACCCCACACTTTAAACGCCACCAACACCCCGTGGAATTGAGGTCGTTACATGAGACTCAGGAAATACAATAAAAACTTGGGATGGTTGTCATTAATCGCCAGCACTGTATTACTCAGTGGTTGTGATTCTGCGCTACTTGACCCCAAAGGACAGATTGGACTGGAGCAGCGTTCGCTGATACTGACGGCTTTTGGCCTGATGATGATCGTCGTGATTCCGGCCGTCTTAATGGCCGTTGGTTTCGCCTGGAAGTACCGTGCGAGCAATAAAGATGCGAAGTATAGCCCTAACTGGTCACACTCCAACAAAGTTGAAGCTGTGGTCTGGACAGTGCCAATTCTTATCATCGTCTTCCTCGCCGTACTGACCTGGAAAACCACACACTCTTTAGAACCGAGCAAACCGCTGGTTCATGACGAGAAACCTATCACTATCGAAGTAGTTTCCATGGACTGGAAATGGTTCTTCATCTACCCGGAGCAGGGCATTGCTACCGTTAACGAAATCGCTTTCCCGGCGAACGTTCCGGTGCAGTTCAAAGTGACCTCCAACTCCGTGATGAACTCCTTCTTTATCCCGCGTCTGGGCAGCCAGATTTACGCCATGGCCGGTATGCAGACCAACCTGCATCTTATCGCTAACGAAGCGGGTACCTACGACGGTATCTCTGCAAGTTATAGCGGCCCGGGCTTCTCTGGTATGAAGTTCAAAGCCATTGCTACGCCGGATCGTGCCACATTCGATCAGTGGGTCGCTAAAGCGAAACAATCTTCGAACACCATGGATGACATGGCGGCATTCGAGAAAGTGGCTGCACCGAGCGAATACAACAAGGTGGAGTACTTCTCCAGCGTGAAACCAGATTTGTTTAAAGCAGTAACAAGCAAATTTATGGATCACGGCAAGGGCATGGACATGTCCAAACCAGAAGGCGAACACGCATCGCACGAAGGAATGGAAGGCATGGACATGAGCCACGCGGAATCCGCTCACTAAGGGGCCGAGGAAGAAAACGATGTTCGGAAAACTTACACTGGATGCAGTGCCGTTCCATGAACCTATTGTCATGGTTACGGTGGCTGCCATTATCATCGGTGGCCTGGCGTTACTCGCCTTGATCACTTACTTCGGTAAGTGGTCCTACCTATGGAATGAGTGGCTGACTTCGGTTGACCACAAAAGACTCGGCATTATGTATGTCATCGTTGCTATCGTCATGCTGCTGCGTGGCTTTGCTGATGCCGTCATGATGCGTAGCCAGCAGGTGCTGGCCTCCGCCGGGGAAGCAGGATTCCTGCCGCCTCATCACTACGACCAGATCTTTACCGCCCACGGCGTTATCATGATCTTCTTCGTAGCGATGCCGTTCGTTATCGGTCTGATGAACCTTGTGGTTCCTCTGCAGATCGGTGCGCGCGACGTGGCATTCCCGTTCCTGAACAACCTGAGCTTCTGGTTCACCGTTGTCGGCGTGATTCTGGTTAACCTGTCTCTGGGCGTTGGTGAGTTCGCGCAGACCGGTTGGCTGGCGTATCCACCGCTCTCGGGAATTGAGTACAGTCCGGGCGTCGGCGTCGATTACTGGATTTGGGCGCTTCAGCTCTCCGGTATTGGTACGACCCTGACCGGTATTAACTTCTTTGTGACCATCATCAAGATGCGTGCACCAGGTATGACGATGTTCAAGATGCCGGTATTTACCTGGGCATCTCTGTGCGCCAACATCCTGATTATCGCTTCATTCCCAATTCTGACTGTTACCGTCGCGCTGCTGACCCTGGATCGCTATCTGGGTACCCATTTCTTTACCAACGATATGGGCGGCAACATGATGATGTACATCAACCTGATTTGGGCCTGGGGTCACCCGGAAGTGTACATTCTGGTACTGCCTGTCTTCGGCGTGTTCTCCGAAGTCGCAGCAACCTTCTCGCGTAAACGCCTGTTTGGCTACACCTCACTGGTGTGGGCAACCGTGTGTATTACCATCCTGTCGTTCATCGTTTGGCTGCACCACTTCTTCACTATGGGTGCCGGTGCGAACGTAAACGCCTTCTTCGGTATTACCACGATGATTATCGCCATCCCGACCGGGGTGAAGATCTTCAACTGGCTGTTCACCATGTATCAGGGCCGCATCGTCTTTAACTCTGCGATGCTGTGGACCATCGGCTTTATCGTGACCTTCTCGGTCGGCGGTATGACCGGCGTTCTGCTGGCAGTTCCTGGTGCGGACTTCGTGCTGCACAACAGTCTGTTCCTGATTGCCCACTTCCATAACGTCATCATCGGCGGCGTGGTCTTCGGTTGCTTCGCAGGTCTGACCTACTGGTGGCCAAAAGCCTTCGGCTTTACCCTGAACGAAACCTGGGGTAAACGCGCGTTCTGGCTGTGGATCATCGGCTTCTTCGTGGCATTTATGCCGCTGTACGTGCTGGGCTTCATGGGGATGACCCGTCGTCTGAGCCAGCAGATTGATCCGCAGTTCCACCCAATGCTGGTTGTTGCAGCATGCGGTGCAGCGCTGATTGCCTGCGGTATCCTCTGCCAGCTGATTCAGTTCTACGTGTCTATCCGTGACCGCGAGCAAAACCGCGATCTGACCGGTGACCCGTGGGGTGGCCGTACGCTGGAGTGGGCAACCTCTTCCCCGCCTCCGTTCTATAACTTTGCCATTGTGCCGCAGATCCACGAACGCGATGCATTCTGGGAAATGAAAGAAAAAGGCGAAGCGTACAAACAGCCGACTCAGTATGAAGAAATTCATATGCCGAAAAACAGCGGTGCGGGCATCGTGATTGCCGCCTTCGCAACGGTATTTGGTTTCGCCATGATCTGGCACATCTGGTGGCTGGCGATTGCAAGCTTTGCTGGCATCGTTATCACCTGGATTATCAAGAGCTTTGACGAGGACGTGGATTACTACGTGCCGGTTGCAGAAGTCGAAAAACTGGAAAATCAGCATTTCGATGAGATTCATAAGGCAGGGCTGAAAAATGGCAACTGATACTCTGGCGCATAACGCCCACGCGCACGAACATGGGCATCACGATACAGGGCCGATGAAGATCTTCGGTTTCTGGATCTACCTGATGAGCGACTGCATTATCTTCGCCAGTCTGTTCGCAACCTATGCCGTTCTGGTGAACGGCACAGCGGGCGGCCCGACCGGTAAAGATATCTTCGAACTGCCGTTCGTTCTGGTTGAAACCGCACTGCTGCTGTTCAGCTCCATCACCTACGGCATGGCGGCTATCGCCATGTACAAAAACAACAAGAGCCAGGTTGTTTCCTGGCTGGCGCTGACCTTCCTCTTCGGGGCAGGGTTCATCGCGATGGAAATCTATGAATTCCATCACCTGATTGTTGAAGGTATGGGTCCAGATCGCAGCGGCTTCCTGTCAGCATTCTTCGCGCTGGTAGGTACCCACGGTCTGCACGTCACCTCCGGTCTTATCTGGATGGCGGTGCTGATGGTGCAGGTATCCCGTCGCGGCCTGACCAGCACTAACCGTACGCGTATCCTGTGCCTGAGCCTGTTCTGGCACTTCCTGGACGTAGTATGGATCTGTGTGTTCTCCGTTGTTTACCTGATGGGGGCAATGTAATGAGTCATTCTAACGATCACAGCGGCGCTTCCCACGGCAGCGTGAAGTCCTACATGACAGGATTTATCCTGTCTATCATCCTGACGGTCATTCCGTTCTGGATGGTGATGACGGGCAGCGCGTCGCATGCGGTAATTCTGGGGACCATTCTGGTCACCGCTGTGGTGCAGATTCTGGTACACCTGGTGTACTTCCTGCACATGAACAGCAAGTCCGACGAAGGCTGGAACCTGACCGCGTTTGTCTTTACCGTGATAATCATTGCCATCGTAGTAGTCGGTTCAATCTGGATTATGTGGAACCTGAACTACAACATGATGGTTCACTAAGAGCGGCGAGTATGTTTAAGCGATACCTGCAAGTAACGAAGCCTGGCATCATTTTTGGCAACCTGATCTCCGTGATCGGCGGTTTCCTGCTGGCCTCCAAAGGCCACATCGATTACCCGCTGTTCGTCTGGACGCTCCTTGGTGTGTCTCTGGTGGTCGCCTCGGGTTGTGTTTTCAACAACTACATCGATCGTGACATCGACCGTAAGATGGAACGTACGAAGAACCGAGTGCTGGTTAAGGGACTGATTGCGCCAAAAACGTCGCTGGTCTACGCCACCTTGCTGGGTCTCGCTGGCTTCATGCTGCTGTGGTTCGGCGCCAATCCCCTCGCCTGCTGGCTTGGGGTGATGGGGTTTGTGGTTTATGTCGGCGTTTACAGCCTGTACATGAAGCGCCACTCCGTTTACGGCACGCTGATTGGCTCACTCTCCGGCGCTGCGCCGCCGGTGATTGGCTACTGCGCCGTAACGGGCGATTTCGACAGCGGTGCATTGATTCTGCTGGCGATTTTCAGCCTGTGGCAGATGCCTCACTCCTACGCTATCGCGATTTTCCGCTTCAAGGATTATCAGGCAGCGAACATCCCGGTACTGCCGGTGGTGAAAGGCATCTCCGTGGCGAAAAACCACATCACGTTGTACATCGTGGCCTTTGCTGTCGCCACGCTGATGCTGACTCTGGGCGGCTATGCAGGTTATAAATACCTGATTGTTGCGGCGGCGGTCAGCGTCTGGTGGTTGGGCATGGCGCTGCGCGGTTACAAAGTGGAAGATGATAAGGTCTGGGCGCGTAAGCTGTTCGGTTTCTCTATCGTCGCCATTACCGCACTCAGCGTAATGATGTCCATCGACTTTATGGTGCCGAACTCGCAGAACCTGCTGACTTACGTCTGGTAAGGTCTGTCCGATGTGAATAAAACCCGCTCCGGCGGGTTTTTTATTGCCTGCGTTAACTCACCAGCATCGCCTGGGCACTGTAGAGCAGGTCCAGATGATTGCGGCACATTGCCTCCAGCGAAGTCCGCGACTGATGGCTGGTCAGGCTCAGCGCCCCCCAGTACAGCCCTTCCCTGTCTGCCAGCGGCACCGCCACCACCAGCATGCCAATTTCAAACTCCTGTTCGATGGTGGCATATCCCTGTCGGCGAACCTGGGCAATCCGTTCCATCAAGGTGGCAATATCGGTCACCGTGTACGGCGTTCTCTGCTCGCGTGTGACTTGCTGCAGCACCGCTTCGCACTCCGACTCCGGCAGTGATGCCAGCCACAGCCGCCCTCCGGCAGTACAGTGTATCGGTACCCGCTCACCCAGACGCACCGAGGTCGAGTTGAACGGCGTGTGCTTGCTGCGGGCGATATAGACCAGTTCGTTATCATCAATCACCCCAACGGACGCATGCTCTTCGGCCCGGCTGGCGACGTACTCGACTATCGGGCGCACCATTCGTGGGAACTGCGCGGAATCAACGTAGGCCTGCCCCAGACGCAAATTTTTTGCCGTCAGCCAGTAGTAGCGCCCATCGGTATCCAGATACCCGTCGTGTACCAACGTGAGGAAAAAACGGCGGGCGGCGCTCTGCGTCAACCCGCTCATTTTGGCCGCCTGCGGCACCGTTAAGCGGGGATTCGCCTTCGAGAAAAGCTGGATCAGCGCCAGCCCCTTTTGCAGCCCGACGATCAGATCGCGCTGATGAATCTCGTTTTGCATAGTTGTTCACACTTTTGCAACATGAAAGGTCGATTACTGCGATTATCGCACTGCCGGTGCGATTAACAACCAACCTGTCCGAATTCTGCGTTGTCGCTCACCGCTTCCATTGAAATACTCAAGCAACAGTTAGTTAACAATTGAGGTGAGAAATGGTCAGCGGATTTACTCAGGTCGTCGCCGTTATCGGGCACCCTATTACTCAGGTGAAATCACCGGAAAACTTTAACCACTACTTCGCCGATCAGAGCATGGACAAGGTGATGATCCCGGTGGATATCGCCCCAGAGTCGGTCGCCGACTACCTGAACACCCTGCGCGGCTGGCACAACATGAGCGGTATTTTAGTTACCGTTCCGCATAAACAGCGGGTTGCTGGGCTACTCGACGCCCTGACGCCGCGCGCTCGCCACCTGAACGCGGTGAACTGCGTGCGCAAACTGCCTGACGGGCGCTTAGAGGGCGACATGCTGGATGGCGTCGGGTTCCAGCGCGCGGCGCAGGCGCACGGTTTCGAAGCTGCTGGCAAACGCGCCCTACTCTCCGGCTGCGGCGGCGTCGGGAGCGCCATCGCCTGGGGTCTATGCGAAGCCGGTATTCACACCCTGGCGCTGTACGACCGCGACGACGCCAGCCGCCAGCGCCTGGAAAACCGTCTGGCGACCCACTTTCCCAACGTGCATTTGACGACGTTGCCCACCTCACTGGCTGAGTTCGATCTGCTGGTCAATGGCTCCCCGGCGGGTATGGCTGGCTTTGACTCACTACCGTTGACGCCGGATCTGCTGGCAACGCTTACAACAAAAACCCACGTCGCCGACGTCGTCACCGCACCGGTGATCACGCCGCTGCTGGCTTTTGCCCGCGAACGCGGATGCCGTACCCAGACCGGCCCCGAAATGGCGCTGGCACAAATGCATCTGATGGGTGAATTCATTGGCGCTCTCCCACAACCGCAAGAGGCTACCGCATGAAAAGCTGGGATGTCATCGTCATCGGCAGCGGGGCCGCAGGTTTTGCCGCCGCCGTCACCGCCTGCTGCAAAGGGTTATCGGTATTGATGCTGGAAAAAGCCCCGCACTTTGGTGGCACTTCGGCGATTTCTGGCGGCGCGGTGTGGATAAACGATACCGACCAGGCGCGTCAGTTGGGTAAAAGCGGCTCACCAGAAGCGGTGAAAACCTACCTGCGCACCATCATTGGCGACACCAACTATCGTCCGGAGATGGTCGATGCGTTTGTTAACGCCGGGCGCGAAGCGCTAGCGTTTCTGGAGCAAGAAGGTGCGGTGAAGTACAGCCTGCGCCCGCTGTCGCCGGACTATTACCCGGATGAACCCGGCGCGGTGGATGTTGGCCGCGCGCTGGAGGTTGTCGAGTACGACGGCCGCGAGCTGGGCGAGCATTTCCAGACTCTGCGCTCCCCGCCGCCGGGCATGCTGCTGTTTGGCGGCATGATGGTTAACCGCGTCGATATTCAACATTTCCTCGACATGCGTCGCTCATGGGCCTCTTTCCGCCACTGCGGCAAACTGCTGCTACGCTACGGTCGTGACCGCCTTCGCCATCATCGTGGTACCCGGCTGGCGATGGGCAATGCACTAATTGCCCGCATGGCTACGCTGGCGCTGCGCAAAGGACTGGATTTACGGCTCAACGCCACGGTGAAATCGCTCATCGAACAAAACGGCCGAGTGACCGGCGTTGAAATTGAGCAAAACGGCGAGTCTGCCACACTGCACGCTCGCCACGGCGTAGTGCTGGCGGCGGGCGGTTTCGCCGCTGGGCGCATCGCCCCGCAGTTCCGCCCGGCAACCCAGCAGCATTACACCATGTCACCCGCAACCAACGACGGCGCGGCGTTCCAGCTCGGTCTAAGCGTGGATGCCAAACAGGGCGCTAACCTGCCCTCCAACTTTTTCTGGGCGCCCGTTTCCGTGCTGCGCCACCCGGACGGCAGCGAAGAGCGTTTCCCGCATCTGGTCACCGACCGCGCCAAACCGGGCGTCATCGCAGTCAATCAGCGCGGCGTACGCTTCGTCAACGAGTCAAACTCTTATCACCACTTTGTCAGCGCTATGCAGCAGCAGGCAGAAAATGCCCCCTGTTTTTTACTCTGCGATGCGCAGGCGATGAAAAGCTATGGCCTGGGTCTGGCACGTCCGGCGCCGGTCAACAACGATGCGCTGGTGAGCGCGGGCTATTTGTATAAGGCACAGAGCCTGGGCGAACTCGCCCGGCAGCTAGGCGTTGATCCGCAGTCGCTCGAGCAGACCGTCGCACGCTACAACCGGGACGCACAAAACGGCCACGATACGCAATTCAATAAAGGCGGCAACAGCTACAACCGCGCGATGGGTGATGCCGCCCACCAGCCTAATGCCTGCAACGCCCCGCTGGTCAATGCCCCGTTTTACGCTATCAAAATTTTCACCGGCGATTTAGGCACTTCCCGCGGGCTGGTCACCACCGCCGACGCTCAGGTGGTGAATCAGCAGGGCGTACCGATCGGCGGGCTGTACGCCGTCGGCAACGATATGGACTCGATGATGGCGGGCACCTATCCCGGCCCCGGTATCACCCTCGGCCCGGCGCTGACCTTTGGCTACCTGGCCGCCGTTCACATGGCTCAACAATCCCCACTCACTTTCGGAGAAACAGCATGATTTACGAAAAACGTACCTACACCATCAATCCACTGAAAATGGCCGACTGGCTGGCGCTGTACAAGAGCGATGCTTACGCGGTGCAAACCGAGCACCTGGGCAAGCTGATTGGCTTCTTCTTTACCGAGATTGGCGTGGTCAATCAGGTGGTGCACATCTGGGCGTATGAAAGCCTTGATGACCGTCTGGTTCGCCGTGGTCGTATGGCGCAGGACGAGCGCTGGCTGACCTTCTCGCGCAAAAACCGCGAGCTGGCAGCGGTTGAACGTCTGGAATCGGTGCTGATGCGTCCGACCGACTTCTCGCCGCTGCAATAAGGAGTTTGACGATGAGCAGGCATGTTGAGGTGGATCTGCTGGTGGTTGGCTCCGGCGCTGCGGGGCTGGCGACCGCCGTCACTGCCGCACTGCACGGTGCACGCGTGCTGGTGGCGGAGAAAGAGTCGGTTATCGGCGGTACCAGCGCCTGGTCCGGCGGCTGGCTGTGGATCCCGCAAACCCCCCTTGCCCGCGAGGAAGGGATTATTGAAGACGACGCCGCACCGCTGGCCTATTTGCAGGCGGAAATGGGCGGTCTGGCCGCCGACGCACGCCTGCGCACCTTTTTACGTTACGGCCCGGAGATGGTGGAGTTCTTCCGCCAGAACACGGCGGTACAGTTCCTCTCCGGCAGTAAAATGCCGGATTTCCACAACAGCCACGGTTTTGCCACCGGCGGGCGCTCCGTCACGGCTCAACCCTATGACGCCAGTGGGTTGGGCGATTGGCTGCACCGCCTGCGGCCGCCGCTGGAAACCATTAGTCTGGCGGGAATGGGAATTGCGGGGGGCGCAGATATGGCCCACTTCTTTAACGCCACCCGCTCACCGCGTTCAGCGCTGTATGCTGCCCGCCGCCTGATGCGCCACGGCTGGCAGCGCCTGCGCTATGGGCGCGGCCGTCATCTGGTTAACGGCAATGCGCTGATGGCACGCCTGCTGCGTTCTGCGCTAGACGCCGATGTCCGTTTTCAGCTCAACGCCCCGGTCTCTCGGCTACTTGAAGACGAAAATGGCGTGACCGGCGCGATCCTCGCTGGCGATGAGGGCGATATTCAGGTCAACGCCCGCGCGGTTGTGCTGGCCTGCGGCGGTTTCCCGCACGACAAACAGCGTCTGGCGGAGAACGTGGCTCACGCGCGTCAGGGCTATGGCCACTTTTCTGCTGCTCCGCCGGGTAATCAGGGTGATGGCATTCGGCTGGGTGAAACCGTCGGCGGGCAGTTCGATACATCGTTGAAAAACGCCATGGCCTGGGCGCCCGTGTCGCGCGTGCTGTCCGCCAGCGGGCTACAGCTGGCGTTTCCTCATCTGGTGGAGCGCGCCAAGCCGGGCTTTCTCGCCGTACGCCCAAACGGCAGGCGCTTCGTCAACGAAGCCGACTCCTACCACGACTTTATCGCGGCGCTGATTGACGCCACGCCTGATGGTGAACAGCCGCAGGCCTGGCTTATCGCCGACAGCCGCGCGCTGCATCGCTACGGCCTGGGGCACGCGCGCCCGACGCCGTTCCCGGTGGAAGCCTGGCTGCGTACCGGCTATCTGCAAAGTGCGCCGACGCTCGATGCGCTGGCGGAAAAGTGTGGCATTGACCGCACTGCACTTGGCGCAACCGTGGCGCGCTTTAACGGCTTCGCCCATCAGGGACGCGATGATGATTTCCAGCGCGGGGCCTCAGCCTACAACTGCGCACAGGGCGACGCCCGCCACCAGCCCAACCCAACGCTGGGCGTGCTGGAACATGCGCCGTACTACGCCGTGCGCATTCTTCCCGGTTCGCTCGGCTCCTTTAGCGGCCTGAAAACCGATGAACAGGCGCGGGTGCTGAATGCCGAACAACGGCCCATTCCCGGCCTCTTTGCCGTGGGTAACGATATGTCGAGCGTGATGCAGGGGTACTACCCCAGCGGCGGCATCACGTTGGGCCCTGCCATGACCTTTGGTTATCTGGTGGGGAAAAACCTGTCCGCAACGCTAAAAAACTAAACAAACACCTACGCATTTTTGCCAACGGAAGGCACCACACATAACAAAAAACCTTACCTGCAACTGTACTGGAGTCTTTATGAATATGCGTTCTCTGTCCCTTGCCGCACTCACGATGCTCGACGTGCCACCGCCCGAGCAGGTGCGCATCGCTGCCCTCACCGGCTACAGCCACGTCGGCCTTCGACTGCTACCCGCCACCCCGGACGATCCGAATTATGACATGCTCGGCGATACGCCGACGGTGCGCGAAACGCTCGCCGCCCTGCGCGATACCGGCATTCGCGTCTCCGACGTTGAGATCGTGCGCCTGACGCCGGATTTCAGCCTTGATGCGCTACAGCCATTCCTTGAAACCGCCGCCCGGCTGGAAGCCCAGCAGGTGCTGGTGGCCGGAAATGATGGCGAGATACGACGTAGCGCGGACAACCTTGCCCGTCTGGCGCAGGCGGGAGAAGCCTACGGCCTGACCATGAATCTTGAGCCGATGCCCTGGACCCAAATGCGCACTCTTGCGGATGCCCAGGCACTGATTGCCGCCAGCGGGCAGAACAACGTCGGCATTCTGGTGGATGCTATCCACTTCTGGCGCGCGGGCGAATCGCTCGACACTCTGGCCACACTTGCGCCGCAGCAGCTCAACTATATGCAGCTGTGCGACGCTCCGGCGCTCATCCCTACAGATACGCAGGAGCTTATCTATCAAGCCCGCAGCGCACGTAAAGTGCCGGGGGAAGGTGGGCTGGATCTGCACGGTCTGATGGCGGCGCTGCCGCCAACGCTGCCGGTCTCTCTGGAAGTGCCGCTGGCCGGTGCTCAAGGAGCGCTGCCTGCTCAACAACGCGCCCAGCTGCTGTTCAACGCTGCACAATCTTTCCTGTAAACAGGAGCTCGCTATGTCACAGACTCAACGCCTGGATGTCAGAGAACTCATTAACACCAACCCACTCAGCCGTTACCAGAAACTGGTGATTTTCCTGGGTTTCTGCGTGATTGCACTGGACGGCTTCGATATCGCCATCATGGGTTTTATCGCCCCCACGCTGAAGCAGGAATGGGGCGTCAGCAACCATGAACTTGGCTTTGTGATCAGCACGGCGCTGATTGGCCTCGCCCTCGGCGCGCTCTTTTCCGGGCCGCTCGCCGACTGGCTGGGGCGCAAAAAAATCATCATTAACAGCGTCTTTTTCTTTGGCTTCTGGACCATTGCGACCGCCTTTTCGCAAAACATTGAGCAGATGATTTTCTTCCGCTTTATGACCGGGCTGGGGCTGGGCGCCGCGATGCCGAACATGAGCACGCTAGTGTCGGAGTACGCGCCGGAACGCCAGCGCTCGTTTATTATCACCGTGATCTTCTGCGGCTTTACCTTCGGTGCCGCCATTGGCGGGTTCGCTGCCTCATGGCTGATTCCTCAGTTCGGCTGGCATTCGCTGATGGCGCTGGGCGGGATCCTGCCGCTGCTGTTTGCACCTCTCCTTATCTGGAAACTGCCGGAGTCGGCGCGTTTTCTGGTGATCAAACAGGCTCCAGCTGCGCGTATTCATGCCATTTTGCAGCGTTTTTACCCCGATCAGGTGAGCGAAAACGTCAGCTTTATC
This sequence comes from Kluyvera huaxiensis, assembly GCF_040149365.1. Lineage (NCBI taxonomy): Bacteria > Pseudomonadati > Pseudomonadota > Gammaproteobacteria > Enterobacterales > Enterobacteriaceae > Kluyvera > Kluyvera huaxiensis. The sequence goes on along the minus strand of NZ_JBEFLV010000011.1, from coordinate 129,986 downwards.
CTGCCGCAGCAGCCAATTAACAGCAGCGCGATGCGCATCGTGTTGTCGCGTGATTATCTGTTCGGCTCGCTGATGCTGTGGCTGATCTATTTTATGGGGCTGTTTCTGGTTTATATCCTCGGCAGCTGGTTGCCGACGCTGGTGAAAGAGATTGGCCTAACGGTAAGCCAGGCCGCCGTCATGACCGCGCTATATCAAGCAGGCGGCACCGTCGGCTCGCTGTTTGCCGGCTGGCTGATGGATAAAATCAACCCCCACCGGGCGCTGGGGATTATTTATACCGTCGGAGGACTATTCACCATGGCAATTGGCTACGCGGGGGTTAATTTCCCGCTACTGTGCTCGCTGGCCTTTATCAGCGGGGCCTGTCTGAACGGGGCCAATACCGGAATGAACGCCCTTTCCGCGCGTTTCTATCCAACCCAAGCGCGCGCAACCGGCTCAAGCTGGATGCACGGCGTTGGCCGTATCGGGGCGATTCTTAGCGCCTTTGCTGGTGCCGAAATGCTGGCGATGGGGCTCGACTTTAGATCGGTATTCCTGATTCTGGGGATCCCGGCGGCGTTAACCGTCCTCGGTCTGGCCGCCAAAAGCTACTGGGCCGCCGGTCGGGTCGAGAATACACCTGCGATATCCCCATCGCTTCGGAGCCCATCATGAGCCGGATTCGTCTTGCAGTTATCGGCGCAGGCGCCATTGGGCGGAAACATATCGACGTTATTACCCAAGTCCCGCAGGTGGAGCTTGCGGCTATTGCCGATCCATCGCCGCAGGCCGAAGCGCTGGCAAAATCGCTTGGCGTCGCGTGGTATGCCGATGTGGACACCATGCTGGAGCGCGAACAACCGCAGGGGGTGATTAACGCCACGCCTAACACCCTACACGTTCCCTGCGCCATCGCCTGTATCGAACGCGGGATTCCAGTGCTGGTAGAAAAACCGGTCGCCGAATCACCGGAACGCGCGCAGGAACTGGTTTTGGCGGCGAAAAAACACGGCGTGCCGGTACTGGTCGGCCATCACCGACGGCATAACGCGCTAACCGCGGCGGCCAAGGCGCTGATTGATAGCGGTGAGCTGGGCAAGATTGTGGCGGTATCGGCGCACTGGATTTTGCAAAAACCCGATGACTACTTTGATATTGCCTGGCGACGCGAGCCGGGTGCTGGGCCGCTGCTGGTCAATCTGGTCCACGACATCGACCTGTTGCGCTACCTGATCGGCGAGATTGAAGAAGTGCAGGCGATGACTTCCAGCGCCACGCGCGGTTTTGCCAACGAAGACAGCGCGGTAGTAAATCTGCGCTTTGCCTGCGGCGCATTAGGCAGCGCGGTCCTGAGCGATTGCGGCGTCAGCCCATGGAGTTGGGAGATGAACTCGGCGGAGAACGCCATTTACGCCCATACGCCGGAGAATTGCTACCTGATTTCCGGCAGCAAAGGGGCGCTGGCGATCCCGCAGATGCGCTGGTGGCGTTACGGCGAACGAAGCGGCTGGCACGCACCGCTGTTGCAGGAAACGCTCGAAGTTGAGCCTATCGATCCGTTTATTCTACAATTGCACCATTTTGTGCAGGTGATTAACGGCGACGCCGCGCCAATTATTGACGCGGCAGATGCATTACGCTCGCTGGAAATCATTGACGCTATCCGCCAGATTGCGCCAACTGCGGCATAAGTGTTCCAATAACCCGGTAGCACCATCGCCACCGGGTTATTGGATTATGTCTCTATTCCGCACAAATGATTCAGTAATGTAATATTTGTTAATTAACCGTCTGTTTACCCTGCCCTCTCCCCGCACTACACTACCCCCAGCTTTTATCTTGAGGTGGGAATGAACGATTACAAAATGACGCCCGGTGAGTTGCGCGCCACCTGGGGTTTAGGAACCGTATTTTCTTTGCGTATGCTCGGCATGTTTATGGTTCTGCCGGTTCTGACCACATACGGTATGGCATTACAGGGTGCCAGCGAAGCGCTGATTGGCCTGGCCATCGGTATTTACGGCCTGGCGCAGGCGGTATTCCAGATTCCTTTCGGGCTGGTCTCTGACCGCATTGGCCGCAAACCCTTAATTATCGGCGGGCTGGCGATATTCGTTTTAGGTAGCGTGATTGCCGCGATGTCCGAATCTATCTGGGGCATTATTCTTGGCCGCGCGTTACAGGGTTCTGGGGCGATTGCCGCCGCGGTCATGGCACTGCTGTCCGATTTAACCCGTGAGCAAAACCGTACCAAGGCGATGGCGTTTATCGGGGTGAGCTTCGGCGTCACCTTTGCTATTGCCATGGTGCTGGGCCCAATTATCACCCATAAGCTGGGGCTGCATGCGCTGTTCTGGATGATTGCTGGGCTGGCGACGCTGGGCATTTTGCTAACCATTCTGGTGGTGCCGGACAGCAAAAACCACGTCCTCAACCGCGAATCCGGGATGGTGAAGGGCTGCTTTAGCAAAGTGCTGATGGAGCCACGGCTGCTGAAACTCAACTTCGGCATTATGTGTCTGCATATTCTGCTGATGTCGACCTTCGTCGCGCTGCCGGGCCAGCTCGAAGCCGCCGGTTTCCCGGCCGCCGAGCACTGGAAAATCTACCTGGTGACGATGCTGATATCGTTCATCTCGGTGGTGCCGTTTATCATTTACGCCGAAGTGAAACGCCGCATGAAGCGCGTCTTCGTGCTGTGCATTTCCCTGCTGCTGATTGCTGAAATTGTGCTGTGGGGCTCCGGTAATTCCTTCTGGGAACTGGTCATCGGCGTGCAGATTTTCTTCCTCGCCTTCAACCTGATGGAGGCGCTGCTGCCTTCGCTTATCAGCAAAGAGTCCCCGGCAGGTTATAAAGGGACGGCGATGGGGATCTACTCCACCAGCCAGTTCCTCGGCGTAGCCATCGGTGGCTCACTGGGCGGTTGGGTTGATGGTCTGTTTGATTCGCAAACGGTGTTTCTCGCCGGAGCATTGTTAGCTACCGTGTGGCTGCTGGTGTCGATGACCATGCAGGAACCGCAGTACGTCAGTAGCCTGCGCGTTGAGATCCCAAAAGATATCCACGCCGACGATGCACTGCGTGAACGCCTGCTGGCAACCGAGGGTGTCAAAGAGGTGTTGGTGGTGGCAGAAGAGCACTCGGCTTACGTCAAAATCGACAGTAAAGTGACCAATAGATTTGAGGTTGAGCAGGCGATTGCCGCTCAATAAAGCGAACTGCCCGCATTGAGTTGCGGGCAGTGCTTAGGCGATTAGTCGCGGAAGTTTTTAAACTGGAACGGCTGACCGAGATCGCCACCGCGTACCAGCGCCATCGCGGCCTGCAGATCGTCGCGCGCCTTACCGGTTACGCGAAGTTCTTCACCCTGAATCTGCGTCTGGACTTTCAGCTTGCTGTCTTTAATCAGCTTAACGATTTTCTTCTGAACCGCGCTCTCAATCCCCTGCTTCAACTTGGCTTCAACAAACCAGGTTTTACCGCTGTGGACGAAATCTTCCGGCACGTCCAGAGACGTCCCTTCAATGCCGCGTTTGAGCAGCTTGGCGCGCAGGATATCCAGCAGCTGATTGACCTGGAAGTCAGATTCGCTCAGCACCTTAATCGTCTTATTCGCTTCGTTTAATTCAAAAGTGGCTTCAACACCACGAAAGTCAAAGCGTGATTCTACTTCACGGCTCGCGTTATCAACCGCGTTGCGTGCTTCCTGAAGATCGACTTCAGAGACAATATCGAAAGATGGCATCTTTTCCCCTCCCATAGTTTCGTTTGCGTTGCATAATACCTGCAACGCGGCATAACTCAACTTGTTATCCCCGACAGCAGAGTTGATAGCGCTATACTCACACTATGGAATGATAGCCAGCGTGAAGTATGACATACCCGCTACATCTGGTGTGGTAAGAAGACGGTCAGGAGGATGTTTGAAAATTACGGTATTGGGATGTGGCGCGCTAGGCCAGCTATGGATGACGGCGCTCCACAAAAAAGGATTTGAAGTACAAGGCTGGTTACGCGTACCTCAGCCCTACTGTAGCGTGAACTTGTTAGAGCTGGACGGCACCATTTTTAATCAGTCTCTTATCGCCAACGATCCCGATTTTCTGGCGCAAAGCGATCTCCTGCTAGTGACGCTGAAAGCCTGGCAGGTTTCCGACGCGGTCAGAAGCCTGGCGGCCCGTCTCCCGGCGACTACGCCGATCCTGCTGATTCATAACGGCATGGGTACGCTGAATGAACTAAATGACCTTCAGCAACCGATTCTGCTCGGGGCAACCACTCAGGCCGCACGTCGCGACGGTAACGTGATTGTTCATGTTGCCAACGGCACAACCCACATCGGCCCTGGAAAACGCTATGACCGCGACTACAGCCAGCTTGCGGAAACCCTGCAAGAGGTGCTGCCGGACGTCGCCTGGCACGACAGCATTCATTCCGCCATGTGGCGCAAGCTTGCCGTTAATTGCGTTATCAACCCGCTCACCGCGCTGATGGACTGTAAGAACGGCGATTTACGCGATCATCAGGAACAAATTTCGCGCATCTGCGAAGAGGTCGCCATGACCATGACGCGGGAAGGATTTCATACCTCGCCGGAAAGTCTGTTATTTTATGTTAACCAGGTGATTGACCTGACAGCGGAAAATATCTCTTCCATGCTGCAGGACATCCGCGCACTTCGGCATACGGAAATCGACTATATCACCGGTTTCCTGCTCAAACGCGCGCGGGCGCACGGCATTCCGGTGCCGGAAAATACCCACCTGTATGAACTGGTTAAACGTAAGGAGAGTGAATATGAGCGCGTCGGCACTGATTTGCCTCGCTCCTGGTAGTGAAGAGATGGAAGCGGTCACCACTATCGATTTGTTAGTGCGTGGCGGAATTCAGGTCACTACCGCCAGCGTCGCAAGCGATGGTAATTTGACGATTACCTGTTCGCGCGGCGTTAAGCTGCTGGCCGATGCCCCGCTGGTTGAAGTTGCGGACGGTGATTTTGATATCATCATCCTGCCGGGCGGTATTAAGGGCGCGGAATGCTTCCGCGACAGCCCGCTGCTGGTCGAGACGGTGAGGCAGTTTCACCTCTCCGGACGCATTGTCGCCACTATTTGCGCAGCCGCGGCTACCGTACTGGTCCCGCACGACCTCTTCCCTATCGGGAATATGACCGGCTTCCCGGCGCTGAAAGATCAGATTCCAGAAGGCCAGTGGCAGGATAAGCGCGTGGTCTGGGATCCGCGCGTTAACCTGCTCACCAGCCAGGGGCCGGGAACGGCTATCGATTTCGGGCTGAAGATTGTCGACCTGCTGGTCGGGCGTGAAAAAGCCTATGAAATTTCGACGCAGCTGGTGATGGCGGCGGGCATTTATAACCACTACGAAGCGTAGTTTTGCGCTCGCAGGCAATAAAAAACCCGGCAATGCCGGGTTTTTTATTATGCAGATTCACGCCTACGGGCGGTAAACCTTGACGTTGGCAAAGCCCTGCTCACGCAGATACAGCGCCTGCAGACGGCTCATCACGCCGCGCTCACACCACAGCAGATAGGTTTTGCTCTGGTCGAGATCGCCAAACTTGGTGCTCAGCTTGTAGAACGGCAGTGACGCCACTTCCACGCCTTCCACTTTCAGCGGCTTGTCGTCCTGCTCGTCTATCGAGCGGATGTCCAGAATCACGTCGTTTTCAGCGAAACCGCTCACGGTTTCCACTTCTACCACTTCCTGCTGGGTCTGCTGGGCGATATCGCGAATGTCGACGTTGTTCGCTTCGGCAACCACTTTATCCAGAATGCTGAAATCAAAGTTAGCTTCTTCGGCTTCGATCTTCGCCTTCACCGCTTTGATGGTTGGGCTTTTCGAGATAACACCGCAGTATTCCGGCATGGTACGGGCAAAATCTTCGGTGCCGATTTCACGCGCCAGATCGATGATGTGCTCTTTGTCGTGCGAAATCAGCGGACGCAGAATCAGGGTGTCTGAGACGTTGTCGATAAGACGCAGGTTGGTCAGCGTCTGGCTGGACACCTGGCCCAGCGCTTCGCCAGTCACCAGTGCCTGTACGCCGTAGCGCTCAGCCACCTGGGATGCCGCGCGGACCATCATGCGCTTAAGCACCACGCCCATCTGACCGTCTTCCACTTTCTCGAGGATTTCGCCAACCACAGGTTCGAAGTTGATCGCCACGAAGCGTACGCGGTGAGAACTGCCAAAGCGGTTCCACAGATAGTGAGCGACCTGACGCACGCCGATTTCATGCGCTGCGCCGCCAAGGTTGAAGAAACAGTAGTGCACGCGGCAGCCACGACGCATCAGCATATAGCTGGAGACGCCGGAGTCGAACCCGCCGGAGATCAGCGACAGTACATCTTCCTGAGTCCCGATAGGGAAACCGCCGATGCCTTCATAACGCCCTTTCACCAGCAGCAGACGATCGTTTTCGATTTCGAGGTTAACCGTTACATCCGGGTTGGTCAGCTTCACGCGCGCCGTTTCGATGTGCTGGTTCAGACCGCCGCCAACGTAACGTTCTACTTCGATAGAAGTGAACTCATGCTTACCGCGACGTTTAACGCGCACGCAGAAGGATTTGCCTTCCAGCGCTTCGCGCCACAGCGGCAGCGTCTGCTCAAAGATATTGTGCAGAGAGGTAAACGGAACGTCTTCCACTTCCAGAATATGGTGAATGCCGGGGATACGCGTCAGAGCATCGCGGAGGATCTCTCGTTTGTCTTCATCTTTGGAACGCACTTCGATGTGGTCCCAGTGGCGAACGACGGCGAGCGTTTCATCGTGATTTTTAAGAACGTTACGAATATTCCCGGTTAAAATTTTAATAAAGCGCAAACGCACAGTTTGGCTTTTGATGGTGATTTCCGGGAACAATTTAATGATAAACTTCATGGCGGCAATGGTTCGTTGGCAAGCCCGACGGGGCTTTAGGCAAAAAGATGTATCGCAGTGCACCATTCTTACCGAGGGAGCCTGCGTCCAGGTCGCGAAGTATACCATCATCCCGCTTACCATTGCGTGTTATTTGCTTCACGCCCAGACTCCGTTACCATAGACGCAGTCGCGACATAACAAGAGCCAAATATTCACTATGCCAAAGAAAAATGAAGCCCCGGCCAGTTTTGAAACCGCATTAACCGAGCTGGAGCAGATTGTTAACCGCCTTGAGAGCGGCTCCCTGCCGCTGGAAGAAGCGCTCAACGAATTTGAACGTGGCGTGCAGCTGGCGCGTCAGGGGCAGACAAAGCTGCAGCAAGCAGAACAGCGCGTGCAGATCCTGCTGGCCGATAACGAAGATGCACCTTTAACGCCTTTCACCCCGGACGCCGAATAAAATGGATTTCTCGCAACAGCTCAATGCCTGCGTAGAACAGGCAAACGACGCGCTGCGCCGTTTTATCGCTCCGCTGCCGTTTCAGAACACTCCACTGGTTAACGCCATGCAGTATGGCGCACTATTAGGCGGTAAACGCCTGCGTCCATTCCTGGTGTACGCCACCGGGAAAATGTTCGGCGTCAGTACCGCGACGCTGGATGCCCCAGCCGCCGCCGTTGAGTGTATTCACGCCTATTCGCTGATGCATGACGATCTGCCGGCAATGGACGATGACGATCTGCGCCGCGGTCAGCCGACCTGCCACATCAAATTTGGCGAGGCGAGCGCAATTTTGGCCGGTGACGCGCTGCAAACGCTGGCGTTTTCTATACTCAGTGATGCACCGATGACCGAAGTCTCCGACCGCGATCGCCTGGCGATGCTGTCAGAGCTGGCCACCGCCAGTGGCGTTGCGGGAATGTGCGGCGGTCAAGCGCTGGATCTGGAAGCCGAAGGGCAACAGGTTAATCTGGAAATGCTGGAGCGCATTCACCGCCATAAAACCGGCGCGCTGATCCGTGCCGCCGTTCGTCTGGGCGCGCTGAGCGCCGGTGAACAGGGCCGTAATGCGCTGCCATTGCTGGATAAGTATGCCGAAAGCATCGGCCTGGCCTTCCAGGTTCAGGATGACATTCTGGATGTGGTAGGCGATACTGCGACCCTCGGAAAGCGCCAGGGTGCCGACCAGCAACTCGGCAAAAGCACCTACCCTGCATTACTGGGCCTTGAGCAAGCCCGGACAAAAGCCAGTGACCTGATTGCAGATGCCCGCCAGTCGTTAACCGAACTGGCCGCGCAGTCACTGGATACCACAGCACTGGAAGCGCTAGCGAACTACATCATCCTGCGCGATAAATAAACAATAAATGAGTCTCCGATGAGTTTTGATATTGCCAAATACCCGACCCTGGCACTGGTCGATTCCACCCAGGAATTACGCCTGTTGCCAAAAGAGAGCCTGCCGAAGCTGTGTGACGAGCTACGCCGTTACCTGCTCGACAGCGTGAGCCGTTCCAGCGGACACTTTGCCTCCGGGCTTGGCACGGTGGAACTCACCGTGGCGCTGCATTATGTCTATAACACGCCGTTCGACCAGCTTATCTGGGACGTTGGTCACCAGGCCTATCCGCATAAAATTCTGACCGGTCGTCGCGACAAAATTGGCACTATCCGTCAGAAAGGCGGCCTGCACCCGTTCCCGTGGCGCGGTGAAAGCGAGTACGACGTGCTGAGCGTCGGCCACTCTTCCACTTCAATTTCTGCCGGTATTGGTATTGCCGTAGCGGCTGAAAAAGAGAACAAACAGCGTCGTACCGTCTGCGTAATTGGTGACGGCGCGATTACCGCCGGTATGGCGTTCGAAGCCATGAACCACGCGGGCGATATCAAGCCCGATATGCTGGTGGTGCTGAACGACAACGAAATGTCTATCTCGGAAAACGTCGGCGCGCTCAATAACCATCTGGCGCAGTTGCTTTCCGGCAAGCTCTACTCCTCTCTGCGTGAAGGCGGCAAGAAAGTCTTCTCCGGCGTTCCGCCAATTAAAGAGCTGCTCAAACGCACGGAAGAACACATCAAAGGCATGGTGGTGCCGGGTACGCTGTTTGAAGAATTAGGCTTCAATTACATCGGGCCGGTTGACGGTCATGACGTGGTTGGGCTGGTCAATACGCTCAAGAACATGCGCGACCTGAAAGGCCCGCAGTTCCTGCACATTATGACCAAAAAAGGCCGTGGCTATGAGCCCGCCGAGAAAGACCCTATCACCTTCCATGCGGTGCCTAAATTCGACCACACCAGCGGTAAACTGCCAAAAAGCAGCGGTGGCCTGCCGTCATATTCGAAAATCTTCGGCGACTGGCTGTGCGAAACCGCGGCCAAAGATGCCAAGCTGATGGCGGTGACGCCGGCCATGCGTGAAGGCTCCGGCATGGTGGAGTTCTCCAAAAAATATCCCGACCAGTATTTCGATGTCGCCATTGCCGAACAGCACGCGGTAACCTTTGCCGCCGGTCTGGCGATTGGCGGCTATAAACCGATTGTGGCGATTTACTCGACCTTCCTGCAGCGCGCCTACGATCAGGTGATCCACGACGTCGCCATCCAGAAGCTGCCGGTGCTGTTTGCCATCGACCGCGCGGGTATCGTCGGCGCCGACGGGCAGACGCACCAGGGGGCATTCGATATCTCCTACCTGCGCTGCATCCCGGAAATGGTCATCATGACCCCAAGCGATGAGAACGAATGTCGCCAGATGCTGTACACCGGCTACCATTACGGCGACGGCCCAAGCGCAGTACGCTATCCACGCGGTAGCGGTACGGGTGCAACGCTTGAACCATTAGCTAAACTTCCGCTGGGCAAAGGCGTGGTGAAACGTGAAGGCGAGAAACTGGCGATTCTCAACTTCGGTACCCTGCTGGCGGAAGCCGAAACAGTCGCTGAAAAACTTAACGCTACGCTGGTTGATATGCGCTTTGTGAAGCCGCTCGATGAGACGTTGATCCTTGAGATGGCTGCGCGCCATGAGTCGCTGGTGACGCTGGAAGAAAACGCCATTATAGGCGGCGCGGGCAGCGGCGTGAACGACGTGCTGATGGCGCATCGTAAACCGGTGCCGGTGCTGAATCTTGGCCTGCCTGATTTCTTCGTCCCACAGGGAACGCAGGAAGAGGCTCGCGCCGACCTCGGTCTCGACGCGGCAGGCATTGAGGCGAAGATCGCGGCCTGGTTGGCATAATCCCTCCTATCGCTCCTGCTATGCTTAAAGGTAAACCCCTTACCCGCTAGCAGGAGCTGAATCATGCAATACCATCTCTTAGGACAAACTGACCTTCGGGTTTCCCGCCTTTGCCTGGGCTGTATGACCTTCGGCGAACCGGACCGGGGTAAGCACGCCTGGACGCTGCCGGAAGACAGCAGCCGTCCCATCATTCAGCGCGCCCTCGAAGGCGGCATCAATTTTTTCGACACCGCCAACAGCTATTCCGACGGCAGCAGCGAGGAGATCGTTGGCCGGGCGCTACGCGACTTCGCTCGTCGCGATGAAGTGGTGGTCGCTACCAAGGTGTATCACCAGGTGGGCGATTTAGAAGAAGGACTCTCACGCGCGCAGATCCTCCGCTCCATTGACGACAGCCTGCGCCGACTCGGCATGGACTATGTCGACCTGCTGCAAATTCATCGCTGGGACTACCGCACGCCGATTGAAGAGACGCTGGAAGCGCTGGATGAGGTAGTAAAGTCGGGTAAAGCCCGCTTTATCGGCGCCTCTTCAATGCATGCCCGCCAGTTCGCCCACGCGCTGGCGCTGCAAAAAACCAACGGACTGGCGCAGTTTGTCACCATGCAGGATCACTACAATTTGATTTATCGCGAAGAAGAGCGCGATATGCTGCCGCTGTGCGTCCAGGAAGGCGTGGCGGTGATCCCGTGGAGCCCGCTGGCTCGTGGTCGTCTGACCCGCCCTTGGGGGGAAACCACCGCACGACTGGTATCCGATGAATTCGGCCAGACGCTCTACAGCACCACGGAAGAGAACGACGAGAAAATTGCCGGGGAGCTGGAGCGGGTTGCCGAAGAGGTTGAAGCCAGCCGCGCGCAAACGGCGCTGGCATGGTTGTTGAGTAAACCAGGGGTAGCGGCACCGATTATCGGCGCATCGCGTGAGGAACAGTTAGAGGAGCTGTTAAACGCGGTTGATCTGACGCTGACGCCAGAGCAGATCTCGGCGATGGAAGCGCCATATCAGGTTCATCCGGTGGTGGGGTTTAAGTAACAGAATACCCCCCTCACCCTAGCCCTCTCCCCGATGGGGAGAGGGAACCGTTCGGCATCATCTGTTAGTGATGTGCATCATTCAAGCCGGCGTTTATGATTACATTCGACACCGCACACCATCGATTTTCCCCTTCTCAAAATTCAAGGGAGAGGACCGGTGACGGTCAACGCATCACAGAACGTGGTGCCCCGCGACGTACAAAATCCCCGCCGAAATAACCCCGGCGACGATGTCATCGACCATAATGCCCATGCCGCCGTGAATATTGCGGTCAAACCAGCGGATCGGCCACGGTTTCCACATATCCAGAATGCGGAATACCACAAACCCGGCCAGCACCCACTGCCAGCTGATGACCGGGATCGCCATTAAGGTTATCCACATGCCGATAAACTCATCCCACACGATGCTGCCGTGGTCATGAGTCTGCATATCGCGCGCCGTGCGGCGACAGATATAAACGCCGATGCAAATGCCGAACATCACCACCAGCGAATAGATCTGCAGCGGTAAAAAGGTCAGCAAATACCAGAACGGAATAGAGGCCAGCGACCCCATGGTACCAGGAACTATTGGGCTTAAGCCGCTACCAAACCCCGTGGCCAGCAGGTGCCAGGGATTGCGTAAGTTCAGACGGCTTTTTGCGATATCGTGCTTAGCCAAAGTGATCGTACCCCTTCCAGTCCAGCGTGACCGCCTTTCCATCTTGTGTAAAATTCAGCCCTTCTACGTCGGCGCTAATTTGGCCAATGCAGGTAAACGGCGTCCCCAACTGACCCAGAGCCACTTCCAGCGCACCGCGATTCAGTTCCGGAACGGTAAAGCACAGTTCATAATCTTCGCCGCCAGAGAGCGCATAGCGGCAGGCCTGCTCTGGGGTAACGTGGCGCAGCATAGCCCCCGAGTACGGCAGCATATCCAGTTCAACCCGCGCACCTACGCCGCTGGCCTTCAGAATATGGCCCAGATCGGAAATCAGCCCGTCGGACAAATCAATGGCCGAGCTGGCAAGATCGCGCAGCGCCTGCCCTTGCAGTACACGCGGCGTCGGGCGTAAATGGCGTTGACGCAGATAGGCCGCATCTTCCGGCACATCAATTTTCAATTGATTCAGCAGCAGAGCCAGCCCGGCAGCGCTATCGCCCGGCGTCCCGGTGACGTAAATCCAATCGCCCGGTTTCGCCCCTGAACGTTTCAACGCGCGTCCCACCGGCACGTAGCCGTGGATGCTGAGCGTCATCGCCAGCGGGCCCTTAGTGGTATCGCCGCCTATCAGCTGCATATCGTAGTAGTTTAGCTGCTCAAACAGGCTGTCGCTGAACGCCGCCAGCCACTCTTCATCGACCGAAGGCAGGGTCAAAGCCAGCGTTAACCATGCAGGATCGGCACCCATCGCAGCCAGATCGCTGACGTTAACCGCCAGTGCTTTGTAGGCCAGGTCAGCCGGGTCGATATCGGGGAGAAAATGATTACCCGCCACCAGCGTGTCGGTGCTGATTGCCAGGGTTTGTTTTTCGGGGATGTTGAGTAACGCACAGTCGTCACCGATACCAGTTTCGACATCAAGACGGGCGTTTCGTACTCGGTCAAAATAACGGGCAATCAGGGAAAATTCGCCGCATGCCATACGTTATGCCTCAGCAGAAGGATAAAACAAGGCCGGGGAAAGCGATAATTATCGCTCTCTCACCGGCCTACGGGTTACTTTTTGCGGGGACGAATTGCAGGAGCGGCTTTATCCAGCACGCCGTTGACGAACTTGTGGCTGTCTTCAGCGCCAAAGGTTTTTGCCAGCTCGATTGCTTCGTTGATAGCCACTTTGTATGGCACATCATCACGCTTAGACAGCTCGAACAGCGCGATGCGCAGCACGGCTTTCTCTACCTGACCCAGCTCTTCGAGCAGACGGGACAGGTACGGCTTCATCAATCCATCGAGGTACGCGCTGTTAGTCGCCACCCCGGACAGCAGTTCACGGAAGTACGCGACGTCAACATCTTTAACGTCTTGTTCCGCCAGGAACTGGTATTCAACATCAGAGATGTCGTTCTGGGACAACTGCCAGGAGTAGAGCGCCTGGACGGCACACTCACGGGCGCGGCGACGAGCAGCAGGTTTCACGGATTTCCCCTTACAAAAATCAGGCCTTGATGGCTTTCAATACATTAATCATTTCAAGCGCGGTCAGTGCAGCTTCTGCACCTTTGTTACCGGCTTTTGTGCCAGCGCGTTCGATGGCTTGTTCAATACTTTCGGTGGTCAGAACACCGAAGGCTACCGGGATTTCGCTGTCCTGAGCGACGTGCGCCAGGCCATTGCTTGCCCCGCCAGCAACATATTCGAAGTGGGCAGTACCGCCACGGATAACTGTACCCAGTGCAATCACCGCATCGTATTTACCGGTTTTTGCCAGTGCGCCAGCTGCCAGCGGCAGTTCATAAGCGCCAGGAACCCAAACAACGGTGATGTTTTCATCTTTAACCTGACCAATGCGTTTCAGGGCGTCGATAGCACCTTCCAGCAGGCTGTCATTGATAAAGTTGTTGAAACGCGCGATGGTGATGGCGACGCGAGCGTCCGGGGTAGCAACGTTAGCTTCAATAATGTTCATACTCTTCCTTTGGGTTCATTTGCCCCGCAGGGGGGCGGATTTTATCATAATATTCTGGGCGCTGCTTCCTCTAATTAGGAATGCATCACGCAGCGGTTAAATGCAGGCAGACATCCGGGCCAACCTGGCGTATCTCATTGAATTTGAAATGGGGGGCCTGACTCAGTTTCTCAAGGCCCGGCAGCACACATAATCCGCGCGCATCGCTGCCTAACAGTTTAGGCGCGATATAGACGATAAGCTCATCCACCAGTCCTGCTTCAATCAGCGCTCCGGCAAGCGTCGGCCCCGCCTCAACCCAGATGCTGTTAACCTGCTGTTTTCCAAGCTGCATCATCAGTAACACCAGATCGAGATGACCGTTATGCTCCGGCACCATCAGCGTTTGCACGCCCTGCGGCCAGCTACGGGTATCTTCTTTAGTACGAGCAAACAGCGTTTCACCCGGCTGCTGCACAATGCGGTGTTGCGGCGTCACGCGGTTGTCGCTATCGATGACAATACGCAGAGGCTGGCGCAGATTTTCCTGCGGATAGAGGCTTTGCGTATCGGCGCTCAGTTCATCCCAACGTACGGTTAATGCTGGATCGTCGGCTAATACGGTTGCGCTGCTGGTTAAAATGGCATGGCTTTCTGCACGTAAACGCTGCACATCGCGACGGGCCTGCGGCGAAGTGATCCACTGGCTTTCACCGCTGGCCATCGCCGTGCGTCCGTCGAGCGACGCGCCAAGCTTAAGCTGAATGTACGGAAAACCGGTGCGCATCCGCTTGAGGAAACCTTTATTCAGCGCTTCGGCTTCGCTCATCATCAGCCCATGACTGACTTCAATTCCCGCCTGCTGTAGACGGTACAAACCGCGCCCGGCGACCTGCGGATTCGGGTCCTGCATCGCGGCAACCACGCGCGCGACGCCTGCGGCAATTAACGCGTCGCAGCACGGCGGCGTGCGGCCATGATGGCTGCATGGCTCAAGAGTTACGTAGGCGGTAGCACCTTTGGCTTTTTCGCCCGCCATACGCAAGGCATGCACTTCCGCATGCGGCTCACCGGCACGGTAGTGAAAACCTTCACCAACAATTTCGCCCTGATTGACAATCACGCAGCCAACGCGAGGGTTCGGATGGGTGGTGAATCGTCCGCGCTGCGCCAGCTTCAGGGCACGCGCCATATATATCTCATCGCTCATGGCTTAATCCTGTAAGCGGGCGATTTCTTCGCCAAATTCTTTGATATCTTCAAAGCTGCGGTAAACCGAAGCAAAGCGGATGTAGGCGACTTTATCGAGCTTTTTCAGCTGTTCCATCACCAGATTACCCAACAGTTTGCTCGGCACTTCACGTTCGCCGGTGGCGCGCAGGTGCGATTTAATATGATTAATCGCCATTTCGACGTCATCAGAGCTCACCGGACGTTTTTCCAGCGCCCTCAGCATGCCGCTGCGCAGCTTGTCTTCGTTAAACGGCTCACGCACGTCATTACTTTTGACAACGCGCGGCATCACCAGCTCAGCGACCTCAAAGGTAGTGAAACGTTCGTTGCACACCAGGCATTGTCGACGGCGGCGAACGGAGGAACCTTCTCCCACAAGGCGGGAGTCAATTACTTTAGTGTCTACGGCGAAACAGAATGGGCAGTGCATACGACGTCCTGACGGTGAGGGCTAATGGAATCTATTTTACCCTGAACTGACGAGACAACAAAGGAACAGCGCTTTTTGAGACAATGGATCGATGCCAAATGCCCTGTTGCGCGCTAACATTGCGTTATCCCGTGAAGAAGGAAACAGACAGAATGACAAGACGTTACCTAAGAATTGCCCTGCTGGGAAGCCTCGTCAGCCTGACCGCCTGCGCCCAGCAGTCAGAGGTGAAGCAGATGCACCAGAGCATCAGCACGCTGAGCGCAGAAATGACGCAGCTAAATAAAGAAACCGTGAAGATCACCCAGCAAAACGCGCTCAATGCGAAATCGACACGTGGCGTCTATTTGCTGCCGGGGGCAAACACCCCTGCCCGCCTGAATAGCCAGGTCGGCACGCTGCGCATGTCATTGCGCAACATTGCCGCCAACGCACAAGGTACAGCGCTGACTCTGCGCATCCAGGGTGAGTCCAACGATCCGCTTCCGGCATTCACCGGCACGGTAGAATGGGGACAAATCCAGGGCACGACTGAGCAGTATCAGGAAGTGAACGTGAGCAATAAGCTCTTCTCCGCACCGGCGAGCGTGCTGGCACCAAGCGATGTCGACATTCCGTTGCAGCTTAACGGCGTGACGCCGGACCAGCTCGGCTTTGTCCGCATCCATGACGTTCAACCCGCCAACGCGCAATAATCGTATTATCGGCGTCGCGAGCGATAACAACGCTCCGACGCCTATCCCATCCTGCCCAACTCTCCGCCCTACATTTTCTGTGTGTAAAAATTTGCAATAATTCACTCCATCAGTACAATCGCCGCGTCTAATCTACGCAAACGTGAACGCAATCGATTACGCACTTGAAAAATGTGTGAAGCGTGACTGATTTTCGTGAGCAATGATTCATATAATAGGCACGCAGAAACACGAAACATTTAGAAAAACTTCGGTGATAAATATCACTCTCTTTCGAATTTTTTTATTAGTGGCATAAATATGAAAAAAACATTACTTGCAGCCGGTGCGGCGCTGGCGCTTTCCGCCTCTTTCACTGCTAACGCAGCCGGTGGCTCTCAGCCGGAGTACGTTTCCGACTGGTGGCATCAGAGCGTCAACGTGGTAGGTAGCTACCACACCCGTTTCTCTCCAAAACTGAACAACGACGTTTACCTGGAGTACGAAGCATTTGCTAAGAAAGATTGGTTAGATTTCTACGGCTACATCGATATTCCAAAAACCTTCGATTGGGGTAACGGTAACGATAAAGGCGTATGGTCCGACGGTTCCCCAATGTTTATGGAAATTGAACCGCGCTTCTCTATCGATAAGCTGACCGGCGCTGACCTGAGCTTTGGTCCATTCAAAGAGTGGTATATCGCCAACAACTACATCTACGATATGGGTGACAACAAAGGCAGCCGCCAGAGCACCTGGTACATGGGTCTGGGTACCGATATCGATACCGGCCTGCCAATGAGCCTGTCCATGAACGTGTATGCGAAATACCAGTGGCAGAACTACGGCGCAGCCAACGAAAACGAGTGGGACGGCTACCGCTTCAAAGTGAAATACTTTGTTCCGATCTCCGATCTGTGGGGCGGCAAGCTGAGCTACATCGGCTTCACCAACTTTGACTGGGGTTCCGATCTGGGCGACGAACCAAACCGTACCAGCAACTCCATCGCTTCCAGCCACATCCTGGCGTTGAACTACGATCACTGGCACTACTCGGTAGTGGCTCGTTACTTCCATGACGGCGGCCAGTGGAAAGGCGGGAATACCCTGAACTGGGGCGAAGGTGACTTCAGCGCGAAGTCTACCGGTTGGGGTGGTTACCTGGTTGTCGGTTACAACTTCTAAGTTCGTTACCGCAAAAAAGGCCAGAGGAAATCCTCTGGCCCGTTTCGAGCGCATGCTGCCACGCGGCGGCCAACACGCCCACCTCGCATTATCTCCTGCTATGCCACCAGCCTAAAAAAAGACCGGCCGCAATACTGGCCAGCGTAGGCGCTGCCAGATCGTGCCAGACAATAATGCACACTTCAGTAAGCGACATATAACCGCCTTGGTTGCAATGGCAACGGTTCGCGGCTATCCTCAACTTGTCTAGAGATAGGATTGCCCCCGTTAGGTTGCCGGTGAATACCGAACAATTTGCGGGGGTTTTCTCTTTCCAGCGACAAGGCCACCGGGGATCAAGCCCCCGCAACACTGCGCCTCACCGAGTGCTCCCGGCTTGCCGCTGATTCTACTCCGCCTGCCAATATCCACACCCAATCCATGCCCGACAGACAAAAAAAATCCCAATCTTACGATCGGGATTCCAATGATCATGTACGCGTTACACCGCTGCGATTATTTCTTTTTATTCATCATCGCTTGCAGGTTGGCAAACGGGTTATAGGTCGCCTCCCCTACATCTTTCTGCGCGTCTTCCCCGGCAACCACCGTTGAACCGTATTGATCGGCCTCGGTGTACTTCGAGTGTTCATGATCGTGGCAGTACAGGCACAGCAACTCCCAGTTGCTGCCGTCTTCCGGGTTATTGGTATGGTCGTGATCCATATGGTGAACCGTCAGTTCACGCAGATTAGAGTAAACAAACTCTCGCGAACAGCGCCCGCAGACCCAAGGGAACAGCTTCAGTGCTTTTTCGCGGTAGCCGCTTTCCAGCCGGACGTAGTTTTTCGGGATGATAGCCATGATGACTCCTCACAAAGCAATATTCGGGCTTAATTAGAATAATAAGATGCAATAAAAAAGCCGCAACACGGATTGGGTGTTACGGCTTTTTTCAATCACTTAACAGCGCTCGCTTACGGCAGAATAGACGGCTGATCCGCCCCTTCCTTCTCAACTTTCTGCTGCAGCATGTGCTCGCGTTTCATACCCAGCTTCAGCGCCAGCGCCGAGGCTACGTAGATAGACGAAGCTGTACCGATGGAAACACCGATAAGCATGGTCAGCGAGAAACCTTCCAGCACTGGACCACCGAAGAGGTACAGCATCAGAATCACCACTAACGTAGTACCGGACGTAATCAACGTACGGTGCAGCGTCTGGGTCAGCGACACGTTAAAGATCTCGTATGGCGTACCGCGACGGATTTTGCGGAAGTTTTCACGAATACGGTCAGATACCACGATGCTATCGTTCAACGAGTAACCGATAACTGACATCAAGGATGCCACGATCGTCAGGTCAATCTCGATATGGAACAACGACAGGATCCCTACGGTAATGATCACGTCGTGCGCGAGTGAAATTACCACCCCTGCAGCCAGTCGCCACTCAAAGCGGAAACCAACGTACACAAGGATAGATAACAACGCCACCATCAGCGCCATCGCACCGGTTTGCGCCAGATCGGCACCCACGCTTGGCCCAACGAATTCGATACGCTTCACGGCGGCATTCTGGTTGGTGGCTTCGTTAATCACACTCAGCACCTTACTACCCAGCACCTGCCCGCCGTCTGCACCTTCGGTTGGCGGCATACGTACCATGATGTCATGGCTGCTGCCGAAGTTCTGCAGCAGCGGCTCAACGAAGCCCGCTTTCTCCAGCGCATCACGCATCACATCCATATCCGCCGGTTTTTCCAGCGTGATTTCAATCACCGTACCACCGGTGAAATCGAGACCCCAGTTAAACCCGCGTACGCCCATCACCACGATGGCCGCGATCAGCAGGAAACCTGAGATGCCGAAAGCCCAGTAGTCCCAGCGCATAAAGTCATAGACTTTACGGCCGTGGTTCAATTGTTCAACAGTATATTCCTGTGCCACTTCGCACTCCTCAGATTGACAGCTTTTTGACGCGCTTGCCGCCATACAACAGGTTTACGATGGCACGTGTACCGACAATCGCGGTAAACATCGACGTCGCCACACCGATACCGGTAGTAATCGCGAACCCTTTAATTGCCCCGGTGCCAACTGCATACAGGATCAGGACTTTAATCAGCGTCGTAATGTTCGCATCGAAGATGGAACTGAACGCACCGGCATAGCCCTCATTGATAGCCTGCTGAACCGAACGACCGTTACTCAGCTCTTCTTTGATACGCTCGTTGATTAGTACGTTGGCGTCGACGGCAACGGCAAGGGTTAACACAATCCCCGCAATCCCCGGCATACTCAGCGTAGCGCCTGGCAGCAACGACATAATACCGACAATCAGTACCAGGTTCGCAATCAGCGCGCTGGTCGCAATCAGACCAAACTTCTTATAGAAGAAGATCATGAACAGGATAGAGACCACCAGACCGGCCAGACATGCTTCCAGGCCCTGCTTGATGTTCTGCATACCCAGCGTTGGGCCGATGGTACGTTCTTCAACAATCTGGATTGGCGCAATCAACGCACCCGCACGCAGCAGCAGCGACAGCTGACGCGCTTCGTTAGGGTTGCCGATACCGGTGATACGGAAGCTGTTACCCAGTCGGGACTGGATATTGGCGATGTTAATCACCTCTTCTTGTTTCACCAGCACTGCGCGGCCGTTAGCGTCTTTCTTACCGCTGTCTTTATACTCCACAAACAGGGTCGCCATCGGTTTACCGATGTTGTCCTTGGTGAAGTTAGACATGATGTTACCACCCGCGCTATCCAGCGAGATGTTAACCTGCGGCTGATTGTATTCGTCCTGGCTGGAAGTAGAGTCGGTGATATGATCACCGGTCAAAATCACACGCTTGAACAGCACAACCGGCTGGCCTTCACGGGTATTTTTCACTTCAGAATCGCCTGGAACGCGGCCAGATGCGGCAGCGGCCTGATCGACGTTGCTGTTGACCAGACGGAATTCCAGCGTCGCGGTTGCGCCCAGGATTTCCTTGGCACGCGCGGTGTCCTGAATACCCGGTAGCTCGACCACGATGCGGTCAGCACCCTGGCGTTGAACCACCGGCTCAGCCACGCCCAGCTGGTTTACACGGTTACGCAGAATGTTGATGTTCTGCTGTACCGCATATTCGCGAGCTTCACTCAGACGCGCATCGGTCATCACCGCACGCATCGCGGTGCTACCCTGGCTTGAAATCACCAGATCCTGGTGACGCTTGCTCAGGTAAGAGATAGCCTGATCGCGGGCATTGCTATCACGGAAAGTGATGCTCAGACCGTAGTTGTCTTCTTTACGAACGGTAGTATAAGGAATGCCTTTTTCACGCAGATCGCTGCGCAGGCTATCGATATTTTGTTCCTGGAGCTTGCCCAGTGCGGTATCCATATCCACTTCCATCAGGAAGTGAACGCCGCCGCGGAGGTCAAGACCGAGCTTCATTGGCTCTGCGTGAATCGCAGCCAACCAGCGCGGAGTTGCCGGAGCAAGGTTAAGCGCCACGACATATTTGTCACCCAGTACGCTCATCAACGCTTCACGCGCGCGCAGCTGGATGTCGGTGGTGTCGAAGCGCGCAAGAATAGCGCCCTCTTCCAGTGCCACAGACTTAGCGGTAATTTTTTCTTCTTGTAACGTTTTCTGGACCTGGATCAGCGTTTGCTCACTGGCGGCGACGCCGCGCACGCCAGTGATTTGAACAGCCGGATCCTCACCATACAGGTTGGGAAGTGCGTAAAGCAGGCCGACGACAATGACGACGACCAGCATGATGTACTTCCACAAAGGATAACGGTTTAACACGGCAGTTCCCTTTGGGAAAACGGAATATTACAGCGCCTTCATGGTGCCTTTCGGCAGGACGGCAGCTACGAAGTCACGTTTGATAACCACTTCAGTGGTGTCGTTCAGTGCGATGGAGATGTAGCCAGTTTCTGCTACTTTAGTCACACGACCAACCAGGCCACCGTTCGTCAGGACTTCATCGCCTTTGGCAATGGAGCTCATCAGGTTTTTATGTTCTTTGGTACGTTTCTGCTGTGGGCGCAGGATCATGAAATAGAAAATCAGACCGAACACAACCAGCATCAGAATCAGAGACATCGGGCTACCCTGCGCCGGAGCACCTGTTGCCGCTACCGCATCAGAAATAAAAAAGCTCATTCAAATTCCCTCATTATTAAAATTAATCAACGTTCAAAGGTGGAACCGTACGCCCCTGGCGTTGGTAAAAATCGGTCACGAAGCTCTCTAATTTACCCTCTTCGATAGCCTTGCGTAAACCAGCCATTAAGCGCTGGTAGTAGCGAAGGTTATGAATGGTATTGAGGCGCGCGCCCAATATTTCGTTGCAACGGTCAAGATGATGCAAGTATGCACGTGAATAATTGCGACAAGTGTAGCAATCACACTCAGCGTCGAGCGTGCTGGTATCGCTTTTGTGCTTCGCATTGCGGATTTTTACCACGCCGTCGGTCACAAACAGATGACCGTTACGGGCGTTGCGCGTCGGCATGACGCAGTCAAACATATCGATACCGCGACGTACGCCTTCAACCAGATCCTCTGGTTTACCCACGCCCATCAGGTAACGCGGCTTATCAGCCGGGATTTGCGGACAGACGTGCTCCAGAATACGGTGCATATCTTCCTTCGGCTCACCCACAGCTAAACCGCCGACAGCGTAGCCATCAAAGCCAATATCCACCAGACCTTTCACGGAGATATCACGTAAATCTTCGTAAACGCTACCCTGAATGATGCCAAACAGCGCATTTTTGTTGCCCAGACCGTCAAAACGGTCGCGGCTACGCTTGGCCCAACGCAGAGACATCTCCATGGAGCGCTTGGCGTAGTCCCAATCTGCCGGATATGGCGTACATTCGTCGAAGATCATCACGATGTCGGAACCGAGATCGTACTGAATCTCCATCGATTTTTCAGGATCAAGGAAAATAGGATCGCCGTTGATCGGGTTACGGAAGTGCACGCCCTGCTCGGTGATTTTACGGATATCACCCAGGCTGAAGACCTGGAAACCGCCGGAATCGGTGAGGATTGGCCCTTTCCACTGCATGAAGTCATGCAGGTCGCCATGCAGCTTCATGATTTCCTGGCCCGGGCGCAGCCACAGGTGGAAGGTGTTGCCGAGAATAATTTGTGCGCCGGTGGCTTCAACTTCTTCCGGCGTCATGCCTTTCACGGTGCCATAGGTACCCACCGGCATAAAAGCGGGGGTTTCTACTACGCCACGGTCAAAAACCAGGCGGCCGCGGCGAGCGCGACCGTCTGTGGTGTCCAGTTCAAATTTCATCATAACTCCTGCGTCAGAAAAACAGTCCGACGTTAAACACTCATGCCGGAAACTTATTCCCCGACACGCTCAGAAATAGCCTGCGGATTGTACGTGATAAACATGGCATCACCGTAACTAAAAAAGCGATATTCCGCTTTTACGGCTTCATGATAGGCGTTCATGGTGTTTTTATAACCAGCAAACGCCGAAACCAGCATAATCAACGTCGATTCAGGCAGGTGGAAGTTAGTCACCAGCGCATCAATAACCTGGTATTGATAGCCTGGGAAAATAAAGATTTGCGTGTCACCGAAGAACGGTGCAATCAGTTCGTTTTTTGCTGCCTGCGCTGCGCTTTCCAGCGAACGCACGGAGGTCGTGCCAACCGCAATCACGCGATTACCGCGCGCTTTAGCCGCCAGAACCGCATCCACCACATCCTGCGGCACTTCCGCATATTCGGAGTGCATGATGTGGTCTTCAATGCTGTCTACACGCACCGGCTGGAAGGTACCTGCGCCCACGTGCAGGGTGACAAATGCCATTTCGATACCTTTTTCACGCAGCTTCGCCAGCAGCGGTTCGTCGAAATGCAGACCGGCAGTCGGGGCGGCAACGGCGCCCGGCTTCTCGCTATACACCGTCTGGTACAGCTCGCGGTCGGCGTCTTCGTCCGGACGGTCAATGTACGGCGGCAGCGGCATATGACCGATGGCATTGAGGATATCCAGCACGCTACGTTCGTCGTCGAACTCAACTTCAAACAGCGCATCGTGGCGCGCAACCATCGTTGCTTTGATACTTTCATCGTCGCCCAGCAGCAGCTCGGCGCCCGGCTTCGGCGCTTTAGAAGCGCGAATATGTGCCAGAATACGTTTATCATCCAGCATACGCTCGACCAGCACTTCAATCTTGCCGCCGCTGGCTTTACGGCCAAACAAACGCGCCGGGATCACCCGGGTATTGTTAAAGACCAGAAGGTCGCCAGGGTTGAGCTTATCGAGCAAATCGGTGAAAGTACCGTGCGTCAGCGCGCCCGTAGGCCCGTCCAAAGACAGCAAGCGACAGCTACTGCGCTCGGCTTGCGGATAGTGGGCAATCAGGGATTCAGGTAGTTCAAAGGAGAAATCGGCAACGCGCATGACTGTGACTCTGGGCTTAATAATGAGGCGGGTAGTCTAGTGCCGGGGCGTCGTCCCTGCAACCCTTACCCCTCTGGATAAATAGCAAACAATGAATTTTCTCGCTCATCTGCATCTCGCTCACCTTGCTGAAAGCTCTCTGTCAGGGAATTTGCTGGCAGATTTTGTCCGTGGTAATCCTGAACAGGATTATCCGCCAGCGGTGGTTGACGGCATTCATATGCATCGCCGCATCGACGTCATGACCGATAATCTGCCGCAGGTTAAGGAAGCCCGTGAGTGGTTTCGTCCCGAAACGCGCCGGGTTGCACCGATTACGCTGGATGTGATGTGGGATCATTTTTTATCTCGCCATTGGGCGCAAATTTCTCCGGATATCGCGCTGGAGGAATTCGTTCGCTATGCCCATACGCAGGTCACAACCATCCTGCCGCAGGCGCCCGAGCGCTTTATCGTCCTGAATGAACATCTGTGGTCAGAGCGCTGGCTCGAACGCTATCGAGAGATGGATTTTATCCAGCGCGTGTTAAACGGCATGGCCAGCCGCCGCCCGAAGCTGGATGCCCTACGCGATTCCTGGCATGACCTTGATACGCACTACGCCGAACTCGAGACCCGTTTCTGGCAGTTTTACCCGCAGATGATGCTGCAGGCGAAAAACAAAGCGCTGTAGGGCTTGCATCGCGCGATGGAATGGCTATGCTTGATCCTTTGGTAAAAATAAATTATCAATAGTCAAAACCTATCTAATTAATCGTCACAGTCTTTTTGTGTTAGCCGCGGTCTGTGCCTATACTTGCCCGCGTTGCGTTACATTAACCCTATAAATTCAAAGGAGAACCCCATGGTTCTGGTTACTCGTCAAGCGCCTGACTTCACCGCAGCAGCGGTACTGGGCAACGGTGAAATCGTTGAGAAATTCAATTTCAAACAGCACACCCAGGGTAAAGCCACGGTTCTGTTCTTCTGGCCGATGGACTTCACCTTCGTCTGCCCATCCGAACTGATTGCCTTCGACAAACGTTACGAAGAGTTCCAGAAACGCGGTGTTGAAGTGGTTGGCGTTTCTTTTGACTCCGAATTCGTCCACAACGCATGGCGTAACACCCCTGTCGACAAAGGCGGCATCGGTGCAGTGAAATACGCAATGGTTGCTGACGTTAAGCGTGAAATTCAGCAGGCTTACGGCATCGAACACCCGGACGAAGGCGTTGCGCTGCGCGGCTCCTTCCTGATCGACGCTAACGGCGTTGTTCGTCACCAGGTGGTTAACGACCTGCCGCTGGGCCGTAACATCGACGAAATGCTGCGTATGGTTGATGCGCTGCAGTTCCACGAGCAGCACGGCGAAGTGTGCCCGGCGCAGTGGGAAAAAGGTAAAGAAGGCATGAACGCGTCTCCAGACGGCGTTGCTAAATACCTGAGCGAAAACGTCTCTAGCCTGTAATTGGCTGACGTTTCGTAAAAAAAAGGCTCGCATAATGCGAGCCTTTTTTATTGCCAGTAGGCCGAGCAATCGAGCCTACGCGTGGCGTTAGAACGAGAAACAAGAGCAGCCCAGTGCGCCCCAGAAGGCGCGGTCATCGGATACCGGTATACCGGATTGACGGGCCAGATCGTGCTGATGACCGTGTACACCGCAGCTGCCGCAGCACTGATGCATCTGGACCACGGCACCGATGCGCTCGCTTCCCGGAGGGGCTGAGCGGTAATGTCCCGGCACTTTCACTACCGGCGACCAGTCAGGAACGACCGGAATCGCTGGCGGTGCCAGCGGCGTGAAGTGACCCGCCGCGTACACCACCTTGCCATCAACAATAGTCATCACCGACTCAATGCCTTTGATCTCTTCTTCCGGCACGTTGAAGTAGTCTTTCGACAGCACCACGAGATCGGCCAACTGATCTTTCTCGATGCGCCCTTTCTTACCCTGTTCGCTGGAGAACCACGCGCTACCGGCGGTCCACAGCTCAAGGGCCACATCACGCGGCAGGCGATTTTCATCATCGTACATCGCCATTCCGCCGACGGTGCGCCCGGAAACCAGCCAGTACAGCGCGGTCCACGGGTTGTAGCTCGCCACGCGGGTGGCATCAGTGCCCAGGCCAACCGGCACGTCCAGCTCCAGCATTTTCGCCACCGGCGGCGTATGTTTCACCGCATCTTTACCGTAGCGGTCGACAAAATACTCGCCCTGGAACGCCATGCGGTGCTGTACCGCAATACCGCCACCCAGCGCCTTCACGCGCTCGATATTACGCTCGGTAATGGTTTCCGCATGGTCAAAGAACCAGTGCAGACCGTTGAACGGAATATCGCGATTCACTTTCTCAAACACATCCAGCATGCGGCTGATGGACTCATCGTAGGTGGCGTGCAGGCGGAATGGCCAGCGATGCTCAACCAGATGGCGCACCACGCGCTCCAGCTCATCTTCCATGCCCGGCGGCAGGTCAGGACGCGGCTGCAGGAAATCTTCAAAATCAGCCGCCGAGAAGACCAGCATTTCGCCCGCGCCGTTGGCACGATAGAAATCGGTCCCCTGCCCCGGTTTAAGCATATCGGTCCAGCGTTCGAAATCCTCGATTTCCTGTTTCGGACGCTGGGTAAACAGGTTGTAGGCAATACGAATGGTCATCTGCTTATTGGCATGCAGCTGCTCAATAATTTCGTAGTCTTCCGGATAGTTCTGGAAGCCGCCGCCAGCATCAATGGCGCTGGTCAGCCCCAGTCGGTTTAGCTCACGCATAAACTGACGGGTCGAGTTGACCTGCATCTCCAGCGGCAGTTTTGGACCTTTGGCCAGCGTGGAGTAGAGGATCATCGCGTTCGGTTTGGCGATCAGCATCCCGGTCGGGTTGCCGTTATTATCTCGAACAATTTCGCCGCCCGCCGGTGCTGGTGTCTCTTTGGTATAGCCAACCGCTTTCAGCGCCGCGCGGTTCAGCAGCGCGCGATCGTAGAGGTGCAGCACGAATACCGGGGTATCTGGCGCCGCTTCATTAAGCTCTTCCAGCGTCGGCATACGGCGTTCAGCGAACTGGAACTCGCTCCAGCCGCCCACTACGCGCACCCACTGCGGCGACGGCGTGCGATCGGCTTGATCTTTGAGCATTCGCAGCGCATCCGCCAGCGACGGCACCCCTTCCCAGCGCAGTTCGAGGTTGTAATTCAATCCGCCGCGGATCAGGTGCAGGTGCGAGTCATTAAGTCCTGGGATCACCGTATGGCCGTGCAGATCGATAATTTGTGTGCCCTCACCGGCGTAGGACATCATCTGCGCATCGCTGCCGACGGCTAAAATCTTGCCGTTAGCAATAGCGACCGCGTCGGCACGCGGCTGCTTCGCGTCCAGAGTGTGAATCTGCCCCTGGGTTAAAATCAGTGTGGCTGTTTGTGGCATTACGTTCTCCTTATGCCGGTTCAGACTTTTTTCAGCCAACCGGCAAACAGGCGGGTCACGATGGGCATCCAGAACCAGACCACCAGCGCGACCACACAAGCATCATTAATAAAATGCAGCGACAGGGTTCCCTTCATCGACGGCAACAGCGCACCGGTAATGGCAGGCACCAGATTGGTACTGGGGAAAATCACCAGCAGGGTTATCAGGAACTGTTTCCAGCGCTTTGGCTGCCGCACATTAGCGGCGGGCGGGGTGAACCAAAACGCGGCTTCGGTGCGCACTTCGGTATGGTCGCCTTCACCCAGCAGCGGCGTTATCTCATCCACCAGCTTTTGCCGCACATCGGACTGAGTCCAGCCGTAGAGGTGCTCGAGACTGTCGAAGCGGATAATAATATTCCACGCCGTCTGCCCATCGACCGGGCGGATAACGTTCGCCCCAAGATGGCCGGGATAGCTGGCGGCAATAGGCATAATCTCGCCAAGCCAGGCTTCGTAGAGCGCAACGTGTTCGGGTTGGATGGCGTGAGTAATGACCAGCGTGACATGCTTTTGCGTCATGGCAGAGGGTTCCTTGCTGTCGCAAGCTGGCGGGGAGCCCCGCCAGCATCCTGACCTTAGGCTTTACGTTCTGGTGCGCCGTGCACCATGGTGTACGCGTAATCCACGCCCATACCGTAGGCACCGCTGTGTTCACGCACCAGATCCATTACCGCATCGTAGGTCTCTTTGCGTGACCAGTCGCGCTGGTACTCCAGCAGCACCTGCTGCCAGGTCACAGGTACCGCACCGGCCTGCACCATACGGTCAATGGAGCGTTCGTGGGCATCCACTGAGGTGCCACCGGAGGTATCAGTCACCACATACACTTCGAAGCCCTCTTCCAGCGCCATCAGCGCCGGGAAAGTCAGGCACACTTCCGTCCACAGGGCGGAAATAATCAGTTTTTTACGCCCGGTCGCCTTCACCGCTTTAACAAACGCCGCATCTTCCCAGGAGTTCATCGAGGTACGTTCAATAGGCTTCACATCAGGATGAACGGCTAATAATTCTGGCCAAATATAGCCACTAAAACTTTTGGTTTCGACGGAGGTATAAATAACCGGGACATTAAATATTTTCCCGGCTTTAGCTAACGCAACGGTATTATTTTTGAGAGTCTGGCGGTCAATATTCGCCACACCAAATGACATTTGTGGCTGATGGTCAATAAAAATTAGCGCGGAGTTTTGCGGATCAATCAGTTCCCGAATAGACATAACACACCTTCTCAATCAATAAGTTAAAAGAAAACGGTTTAAGCTGCCGTCAGTAGCAGGATCCTGAATCAGAAAGCTTGTTGAGTATAGCGGGAAATTTCTAACGAGTTATTAAAGAAAACTTACCATCCTGTGACAATAATAATTCCCTCCTGCGATATATCTCATACAACATCAAAAAAATGCGCCAGTTATATCTAATTTATTCACTGGCTTTGTTTTTAAGCATTCGGTACAACGTAGGGGTTAATTTCTCTGGATATTTTAAGCCTATGCGCATCAACCTGGACGTTTTGCTCATCCTCGACGCTCTCGACAAACACGGCACCTTCGCCGCTGCGGCCGAATCGCTATTTAAAACGCCTGCGGCGCTAAGCTATATGATTCAGAAACTGGAAAACGACCTCAGTATCGAACTACTCGACCGTTCGGGACATCGGGCAAAATTCACCGATACCGGGCGAATGATGCTGGAGAAGGGACGTTTACTGCTCAATGCGGCAAAAGATCTGGAAAAACAGGCGGTGCAGCTTAGCTCAGGTTGGGAAAAAGAGCTGGCGATTGCCCTCGATGATTCTTTCCCTTTTTCTGCGCTGCTGCCGAGTATTGAGGCGTTTTACGCGCTGAATAAACAAACTCGCCTTAATTTCACCCATCACACGCTGGCCGGTTCATGGGAAGAACTTACCCACAACGGCGCTGACATTATTCTCGGCGCTATCAACGAGCCGCCAACTTCTGCTGCCTGGTCTTACAAAATGCTGGGGACCATGGATAACGTATTTGTCGTCGCGCCAAACCATCCGCTAGCCAGCGCGCCGGAGGGCTTGACCAACGAACAGCTGTGCCTGCACCGGGCAATTGTGATAAGCGATAGCGCCAAATTTTGCCATCCGTTGCAAACCAATCTGATGGATGAGCAGCCACAAATGCGCGTCGATGATTTCCACAGCAAGGTCATGCTGCTTCGTGCCGGGATCGGTTGCGGTTTTCTCCCCCGCCATATCGCCAGCCCGTGGCTGGCGACCGGTGAACTGGTGGAGAAAACCGTTATCTCATTTCGGCAAAAAGATGTCGCCTACATGGCCTGGCGCAACGGTCGGGATGGGCTGGCACAGCGCTGGTGGCGCGAAACGCTGCTCGCCAGCGCGGAAATAGCCCACCTCTATCAGTGACCGACCCAGACGGTGGCGGAGATAGCGGGCAACGTCAGTACATCCTCCTTCAGCTGGCCTGTACCTTCTTTGCGCAACCACTCGACGTTCAGTAACGGCGAGTCTGGCAGCACCACTTCACAGGCTTCGCGACGGTTAATGGCTACCATCACGCGCTCTGCGCCCAGCACGCGCAGGAACACTACAACATCGCCTTCGGCATACAGCACTTCACAACCACCATGGCGCAGCGCGGGCGTAGCCTTGCGCAAAGCCGCCAGACGTTGATAAAGCGCCAGCAGTTCGCGGTCCTGCTGTTTCTCATCCCACGGGAACGGCTTACGACAGAAAGGATCGTTATCGCCGTCCAGCCCGACTTCATCACCGTAATAGATGCACGGCACGCCCGGCCAGCTAAACAGCCAGACCACCGCCAGCGGTAGGCGCGCCGCATCACGTCCCAGCAGAGATTTAAAGCGTGCGGTATCGTGGCTGTCGAGCTGATTAAACATCCGCAGCTGCTGTTGATGCGATAACCCAGCGCGGTAGTCTTCCATCCAGGCAATACAGGTTTGTGCATCGATTTTCTGTGGGTCGTAAGAGATATCGGTGTTGGCAAGAAAGCCCCACAGCGGGAAGGTAAAACCGCGATAGTTCATCGCCGCATCTTCCGCATCCTGCTGAAGCCACTGCCGTGCATCGCCAAAGTGTTCGCCGAGCACGTAGGCATCCGGGCGCGTAGCTTTTGCCGCCTGGGTAATACCGCTGACGTGCTTGAGGTTATTCTTCGCGCCACCCGCTTCACCCAACATATGCACCACATCGAGCCGCCAGCCATCCATATTCCACGGCGCCTTCAGCCAGTGGCGGACGATACTGTCCTCTCCAGCATAGATTTCATTCACCAGCTCGTTCGAGCGATAGTCGAGCTTCGGCAAGCTGGAATACCCCAGCCAGTCCAGCGCTTTTCCGTCGTCAGAGAAACTGTAGCTGTCGCGCCACGGTGACTCCGGATGATGGCAAGCACCTTCGCTACCGCGGTTGTGGCGATCAAACCAGGCGTGGGTATCGCCGCTGTGGTTAAACACACCGTCGAGCACCATCCGCATCCCTTCACGCTGGGTGTTGTGTCGCAGACGCAGCAGCGCATCGTTGCCGCCAAACTGCGGGTCGACCTGGCGATAATCTTCGGTATCGTACTTATGTACGCTCGGGGCGGTAAACACGGGGTTCAGATACAGCGCGGTAACGCCCAGCTTCTTCAGATACGGCAGCTTCGCGCTAATTCCGTCGAGATCGCCACCGTAAAAGGTTGAGCCACCGGCTTCGGCGGTCAGGGGGTCATCCCAATCGCGCAGGACAATATCGTGCCCGGCGGCGTGGTGATGATAAACCTTGTCCTGCTGTTCGCTGCGCGACGGGCTGCGGGCAAAGCGATCAGGGAAAATCTGATAGAAGACCTGATCGGCTACCCACTGCGGGCCAGCGTCCGGGCTATCGTAGGTAAATAGCTCAAGTTTCGCCGGTGGAATCTCACTAAAGCCCTTTGGCGCAAACCACAGCTGCCGGTCGGCCCACAACAGCTTAAAGCCGTAACGGCGGCGCGGCTGCCCTTCATGTAGCGCTATCTCCCCACGCCACTGCACGACGTCTGGCGCCGGTGATTTACTACTACGGCGCATCGGCAGCGCCAGCTCTTCGTTATCCACTTCCGCGCGCATTGTCACCCGCTTCGGCAGGTCGTCGCCGCGCAGCCAAAGGGTGATTATCAGTTTGTCCTGCTGCTGTTTTATAAAGGGAGCAACAGGCAGGTGCCAGGCGTTCAACATCGTCTATCCCCTATTTTCAAAATGAGCCCACCTTGCCATACGTCCATTTCACCCCACTCATCTTTTGTGCTTTTTTGTAGGGAGGAGGACGGGGGCGCAGATTTCGGACATAAAAAACCCGGCTGCGAAGCCGGGTTTTCAGGATAACCGGGTGAAAATTAACGGCTACGACGCGTTTTAAACATCCAGCCCACCAGCAACAGCAGGATCCACGCAAAGCCCACGTACAGAGAAATACGGGTATCCGGGTGATAGCCAATCAGGGCGATGATAAACACGAGGAAAACCAGACCAACGACGGTAGTAACTACGCCGCCCGGCACTTTAAATTTCAGCGCTTTGACTTCGTCAGCCGACAGACGGCGACGGAATGCCACCTGAGACAGCAGGATCATAATCCACACCCACACCGTGGCGAAAGTCGCCAGCGACGCAATCACCAGGAAGACGTTTTCCGGCATGATGTAGTTCAGGTACACCGCAAACAGCAGCGCGATGGTCATCACCATTACCGTCACCCACGGAATCCCGCGACGTGAGGTTTTGGCGAAGAACTTAGGCGCACTGCCCTGCTCGGCCATGCCGTGCAGCATACGACCTACGCCGAAAACATCAGAGTTAATCGCGGAAAGCGAAGCGGTCAGCACCACGAAATTAAGGATGCTGGCGGCAAAGGTAATGCCGAGGTGCTGGAAGGTCAGCACAAACGGGCTGCCATCGGTTCCCACCTGGTTCCACGGATAAATCGACATAATCACGAACAGGGTGCCGACATAGAACACCAGAATACGCATCGGTACGGAGTTAATCGCACGCGGAATCGACTCTTCTGGGTTCTTCGCTTCACCAGCGGTAATGCCGATGATTTCAATGCCGCCATAGGCAAACATGACCATCTGCAAGGACATCACCATGCCGAGCCAGCCGTTGCTAAAGAAGCCGCCGTTGCTCCACAGGTTATGAATGCCCGTCGGCTGCCCGCCGTTGCCAATACCCCAGATAATGATGCCAAAACCGGCCACAATCATGATGATAATGGTGGCAACCTTAAAGAAGGAGAACCAAAACTCCAGCTCGCCGAACACCTTGACGCTCATCAGGTTAATGGCGCAGATAATCAGCACCACGCTGAGGACCCATATCCAGTGCGGCACCGCCGGGAACCAGACGCCCATATAAATGCCAAAGGCGGTCACGTCGGCGATAGCGACGATTAAGATCTCAAAGCAGTAGGTCCAGCCGGTGATATAGCCCGCCAGCGGCCCGAGGTTTTCCTGGGCGTAGCGCGAGAAGGAGCTTGCAGACGGGTTATGCACGGACATTTCGCCCAGCGCACGCATGATGATATAAGCGGCAACGCCGCCGATAATATAGGCCAGCAGCACGCTTGGCCCGGCCATCTTAATGGCGTCAGCAGAGCCATAGAACAGCCCAGTACCAATTGCCGACCCGAGGGCCATAAAGCGAATGTGTCGGGTGCTTAACCCGCGCTTCAGCTTGTTGTTTTCCATCGTTTCCAGTGCCATGTCAGACCCATCATCCTCACGCCGCCCGCGAAAGCGGCCTGAAAGACTTAGGCTAAAGTACCCAAAATAAAAAACCACGGAACATCACGTTCCGTGGTTAAACACCTTTAAAGCGCTGTGCGGATTAATGCGCGCTTGATGTCACCTGACGACCTGCCATGCGATCCCAGACAATAGCCAGAACCGCCATCACAATCGTCGGCATCAGCCATGCCAGACCCTGCTCCGCCATTGGTAAGCGGGCAGTCCAACCCGGCAGCACGTCTGCGAAAGCAGAGGCTTTGATACCGTCAAGGATACCAAAAACGAGGCTGATAAACATCGGTGGTGCAATAACGCGGCTGGAATTATGCCACCAATTACGCGTAAAGCTCAGTACCACAAGTGCGATACACGGTGGATAGATTGCCGTCAGCACCGGAATGGAGATTTGAATCAGGTGGCTCAGCCCCAGATTCGACACCGCCATGGAGAACAGCCCCAGCACAAAGACCAGCGTACGGTAGGAGAATGGCAGGTACTGAGCGAAGAATTCAGCACAAGCACAGGTCAGGCCAACCGCCGTCACCAGGCATGCGATAAAGATCAGAGCCGCCAGCATAAAGCTACCCGCACCACCGAAGGTGTGCTGAACATAAGCATGCAGAATAGCCGCACCGTTCGCACTTTGGTCAACCAGAGTCGCGCTGTCGGAACCCAGACGGAACAGAGCCAGATAAAGCAGTGTCAGACCTACGCCCGCCATCAGGCCAGCCCAAATGGTGTAGCGGGTCAGCAGACGCGCTTCGGTCACACCACGGGAACGCGCGGCATTGACGATAACGATACCGAATACCATGGCTCCCATGGTGTCCATGGTCAGATAGCCGTTGACGAAACCGTTGGAGAACGCAGCGGTCTCATAGGCTTCCATCGCGTGGCTGATCGGGCCTGCAGGCCAGATAACAGCGGCAACGGAGAGCACAATCAGCGCCAGAATTTTCAACGGTGCCAGGAAGTTACCCACGGTATCCAGCAGTTTACCCGGGTAGAGCGACACCAGGATGACCAGCGCAAAGTAGATAAGGCTGTAGATAAACAGCGGCAGCTCACCGTTACCGGTCAGCGGCGCAATACCAATTTCAAACGACACGGTTGCCGTACGCGGCGTGGCGAACAGCGGCCCCACGGCGAGGTAACACACGGTCGCCAGCAGGATGCCTGCCACTTTACCAATCGGCGTACTCAGGCTATCGACGCCACCACCGACTTTCGCCAGCGCGACCACGGTCAGCACCGGCAGACCCACGGCGGTAATCAGGAAGCCAATGGCTGCGGTCCAGACGTGAGGGCCTGCCTGCAAACCAACCATAGGAGGGAAAATGATGTTGCCTGCGCCAACAAACAACGCAAAGGTCATAAAGCCCAGGGCGATGATGTCACGCGATTTCAATTGATGGGTCATATGTAACTACTGCCTGTGGATGTGGTGTTGTAAAACATAAATTTATCGCGCCAGCGCCTGTGGAATGAAGCAGAGGAAACCAGCAACAAACTCAGCGGGATATGCTCCCTTCGCGGTATAGAGAAGAATAGTTTTTTGATTTACCGCGCATAAGCAGTCTGTTAACGACTGCATGGGGGCCAATTTAAACGCTTATAACGTTTTAAAGCAACACGGGATCGTAAAACCAGATGATTATATTGATAGTGAATTTATACATAGATTTATTAACTGGATTTAGGAAAAACACCCGGCTAATCATGCGAACAAAAAACAACCAGACGTTCGTTAATCACGCGACGTTTCATTGACTGCAAAGCAAACAGACCAGCCGAGGCTGGTCTGTGGAAAGATAAACTGACAAGCAGGCGATCAGCCGTCGCTTTTGGCAATTAAACGTTCCGGCAGCAGGAAGCTAAAGCACGATCCTTTCCCCAGCGTACTGGTGATGTCTAATCGACTGTCGTGATGATTCACCGCATGTTTAACAATCGCCAGCCCCAGACCGCTGCCGCCCGTCTGCCTGGAACGCGCTTTATCAACGCGATAAAAGCGCTCGGTCAGCCTTGGCAGATGTTCAGGGGCGATGCCCGGGCCATTATCCTCGACGCTAAACAACGCACCGTGCGGCGCATGCTGCCAGCGTACGGTGATAAGCGTGCCTTCCGGCGTATGATTCACCGCGTTATAGACCAGGTTCGACATCGCGCTACGGAGCTGATCTTCATTACCCAGTACCTTGAGATTCTGGTCAATATCGAAATGAAGCTGGTGCTTATTGTGGCTCAGCGTTTGCGCTTCACGCTCAACCACCCGCAGCATCAACGGCACATCGATTTTTTCATTGAGCGTCAGCACCGGCGAGGCTTCAATTTTAGATAACGTCAGCAGCTGTTTAACCAGCCCTTCCATACGCTGAGTTTGCTCGCGCATCGTATGCAGCGCCTTTTCGCGCGGCATCCCTTCGAGCACCTGCTCCTGCATCATCTCCAGATAGCCTTGCAGCACGGTCAGCGGGGTACGCAGTTCGTGGCTGACGTTGGCGAAGAAGTTGCGGCGCGCGCCTTCCAGTTGATGCATTTGCGTGACGTCACGCGCCACCATCAGCAGTTGACGGTCGGTATAGGGCATCACACGAATCTCAAGATGGCGCCCGCTGTTGAGCACCAGGTGCAGCGGTTTGAGGAAATCGCGTTTTTTGAGGTGTTGGGTAAATTCGGGGTAACGCAGCAGGTTAAGAATGTTTTGCCCGCTATCGTCGGGCCAGCGAAGTCCCAGCAGCTGCTGGGCCAGGCCATTACACCAGAAAATGGCCCCCTCTTCCGTGGTCAGCACCACCGCATCCGGCAGCGATTCGGCACCGCTGCGAAAACGTTTGATAAGCCCACCCAGTTCGCGACGGCGCTTTTTATTACGTAACTGCATCTGGTTTAGCCCGTACAGCAGAGGCTCCCAGCTACCGCGTCCCGGCGGCGGGGTCATACTTCGGTCAACCCATAGCCACCAGGACAGCCGCAGTAAATTCCAGAAATGCCAGACCAGCAGTCCGGTCACCGCCGCCAGTAAAAACCACGGTAGATAGCCGAATACCATTCCCAGCACCAGGGCCGGGAGGCAACATAACAGCAGCTCCAGGGCCAGCCTTTTCCATGACAGCCGTTCCAGCACGGGTCACACTCCTGTCAAAAATTAGAAACGGGCGGAAAAACGATAACCCGTGCCGCGAACGGTTTGCACCATGCGGTCATGACCACTGTGTTCCAGCGCTTTGCGCAGACGACGAATATGCACGTCAACGGTACGGTCTTCAACATAGACGTTGGTTCCCCAGACGTGATTCAGCAGCTGTTCGCGGCTGTAGACACGTTCCGGATGCGTCATAAAGAAGTGCAGTAGCTTAAATTCGGTAGGTCCCATATCCAATGGGTTTTCACCGGTCATCACCCGGTGCGAGGTAGGGTCAAGGCTCAGCCCCTGCATCTCAATCACCTCTTCCACCGCCATCGGTGAAATACGGCGCATCACCGCTTTGATACGCGCGACCAGCTCTTTTGGCGAGAATGGCTTGGTGATGTAATCATCCGCCCCGGTCTCGAGGCCACGGACACGATCTTCTTCTTCACCGCGCGCCGTTAGCATCATTACCGGTATATCACGGGTGAGCGCTTCACGTTTGAGATGTTTAATAAATTGCAGCCCTGAACCACCCGGTAACATCCAGTCGAGCAAAATCAGGTCGGGCCAGGGTTCATTCAACTTGTTGATAGCGCTATCGTAATCTTCCGCTTCCACCGGCTGAAAACCGTTTTGTTCCAGCACGAAACACACCATCTCACGGATCGGCGCTTCATCTTCAACGACCAGAATACGTCTTGCCATTATTTGCCCTGTTTTAGACATCAGTATTATATACGGCGTCATTATGCGTCAGATTTATGACAGATTTATGAAAAACATGACCGTTAGATGATCGCGTTTTATCATTTATGACACAA
This sequence comes from Kluyvera huaxiensis, assembly GCF_040149365.1. Classification (NCBI taxonomy): domain Bacteria; kingdom Pseudomonadati; phylum Pseudomonadota; class Gammaproteobacteria; order Enterobacterales; family Enterobacteriaceae; genus Kluyvera; species Kluyvera huaxiensis. The sequence continues at coordinate 93,147 of NZ_JBEFLV010000011.1, read as the reverse complement.
CGTTATCTCACGCATCGACCCTGGCCCAGGTGAATGTTTATAATCACCTTTACGTCATCTTTCACGGAACCGCTATGCGCATTATCCACACATCGGACTGGCACCTTGGCCAGAACTTCTACAGCAAGAGCCGAGCCGCCGAACATGACGCTTTCCTGCACTGGCTTCTGACCACCGCTGAAGCACAAAAAGTCGATGCCATTATTGTCGCAGGCGATATCTTCGATACCGGTTCGCCGCCGAGCTATGCGCGCGAGCTGTACAACCGATTTGTGGTCAATCTGCAACAAACCGGCTGCCATCTGGTGGTGCTGGCGGGCAACCATGACTCGGTTGCCACGCTTAACGAATCACGCGATATCCTTTCGTTTCTCAACACCACGGTCATTGCCAGCGCCGGTCACGAGCCGTTTATCTTAAACCAGCGCGATGGCGCGCCCGGGGCGGTATTCTGCCCGGTGCCTTTTTTACGTCCGCGCGACATCATTACCAGCCAGGCCGGGCTTTCCGGCAGCGAAAAGGTGCGCCAGGTGCTGGAAAGCATCACGGATTACTATCAACAGCAGTACCAGCAGGCCTGTGAACTGCGCGCCGATCAAAGGCTGCCGATTATCGCCAGCGGCCATCTGACCACCGTTGGTGCCAGCAAAAGTGACGCGGTACGCGACATTTATATTGGCACACTGGATGCGTTTCCGGCACAAAACTTCCCGCCCGCCGACTATATCGCGCTGGGGCATATTCACCGGGCGCAGAAAATCGGCGGCAGCGAGCATATCCGCTACAGCGGCTCGCCAATCGCTCTGAGCTTTGATGAAACCGGCAAGAGCAAAAGCGTTAACCTGGTGACGTTTGCTGACGGCAAGCTGGATGAAGTCACGCCGCTCGTGGTCCCGGTCACACAGCCGCTGGCGGTGATTAAGGGCGATTTTGACAGCATCAGCGCGCAATTGGCCGAGTGGCGAGATGCGGATAGCGAATCGGCAACGTGGGTTGACATTGAGATAACCAGCGACGAATACCTGCATGATATTCAGCGAAAAATTCAGGTTATCACCGATGACCTACCGGTCGAGGTGCTGCTGGTACGCCGCAGCCGCGAACAGCGCCAGCGTATTCTGGCAAGTCAGGAGCGTGAAACTTTAAGCGAGCTCAGCGTCGAAGAGGTTTTCCACCGCCGTCTGGCGCTGGAAACGCTGGAGGAGCCGCAACAGCAGCGCTTAGAAGTGCTATTTAATGAAACGCTACACGGCCTTGGCGAGGAGCAACAGCCATGAAAATTCTCAGCCTGCGCCTGAAAAACCTCAACTCGCTGAAAGGCGAGTGGAAAATCGATTTTACCCAGGAGCCGTTTGCCAGCAACGGTCTGTTTGCCATTACCGGCCCGACCGGCGCGGGGAAAACCACCCTGCTTGACGCAATCTGCCTGGCGCTCTATCACGAAACGCCTCGCCTGAATACGGTCTCCCAGTCGCAAAACGATCTGATGACCCGTGACACCGCCGAGTGTCTGGCGGAAGTTGAATTCGAAGTTCAGGGCGTGGCCTATCGCGCCTTCTGGAGCCAGAACCGCGCGCGCAATCAACCGGACGGCAATTTACAGGCACCGCGCGTTGAGCTGGCCCGCTGCGCCGACGGGCAGATTCTGGCCGACAAAGTCAAAGATAAGCTGGAGATGACCGCCGCCCTAAGCGGGTTGGACTACGGCCGGTTCACCCGCTCGATGCTGCTCTCCCAGGGGCAATTTGCCGCGTTCCTCAACGCCAAACCCAAAGAACGCGCCGAGCTGCTCGAAGAGCTAACCGGTACCGAAATTTACGGCCAGATCTCCGCGCAGGTATTTGAAAAACATAAACACGCGCGCGGCGAGCTCGACAAACTTCAGGCACAGGCCAGCGGCGTGACGCTGTTAAGCGAAGACCAGCAGCAGACGCTGCAGCAAAGTTTGCAGGCGCTTACTTCTGACGAAAAACAGTGGCAGCAGCAGCAGACCATCGCGATACAGCATCAGCAGTGGCTGGCACGCTTTGCCGAACTGCAACAAGACGATCAAAAGAATCACCAGGCGCTGACCGAAGCCGCGCAGGCGCTGGCTACCGCCCAGCCGCAGCTTGCGGCACTCAGCCGAGCTCAGCCCGCCGAAGCGCTGCGCCCACGCTGGACGCAGATGCAAGAACAGGCGGCCACGGTGGCAAAAACTCATCAGCTTGTTGTGCAAGTGAATACTCGCTTACATGATGCCTGCATCCTGCGCGACCGCATTCGCTTCACCGCTGAACGCCAGGCCGCGGCGCTACAGCAGACCCAGACAGAGCGACAACAATGGCTCCAGGAGCACGAGCACATTCAGCGCTGGCAGGGAGAACTGACCGGATGGCGCAGTGCCTTTGCCCAGCAAACTCGCGATCGTGCCCAGCTACAAACGCAACAACAACGCCTGCACCAGCAGGAACAACAGCTTGCCCAGCTGCCGCTCTCCACGCTGACCCTGACGGCAGACGAAGTGGCGGAACAGATTGCCCACCACGCGGCAACACGCCCGCTACGCCAGCAGCTCAATAGCCTGCACACCCGATTTATCCCGCTGCAAACCCGTCGCCAGCAGCTTATCGACGCCGGACAGCAGCGCCAGCAGCAGCTGGAGAAACTGACTACCGAGCTGACCCAGCTGCGTCAGGTCTATAAAGAGAAAAAACAGCAGCTGCAGGATGTAAAAGCCATCTGCGAGCTGGAGGCAACCATCGTGCGGCTGGAAGCCGAACGTGCGCGTTTACAGCCCGGTGCTGCCTGCCCGCTGTGCGGCTCCACCGACCATCCGGCGCTGGCGGAGTATCAGGCGTTGGTCCCCGATGCTAATAAAGCCCGCCGCGATGCGCTGGAAAAAGAAGTCACCCGTCTGGCGGAAGACGGCGCGACCCTGCGCGGCCAGCAGGAAGCGCTGCAAAAACAGCAGCAGAAAGAAAATGACGAGCTGACATCGCTTTCTCAGCAGGAGCAAGCACTTACATTACAATGGCAGGACGTGACGCAGCGTTTGGCGATTTCGCTCCAGCCCACTGACGATATTGGCCGCTGGCTTGCCGAGCAGGATGACGCCGAGCAGCAGCGGTATCAACACAGCCAACGTCTGGCGCTTGAGGGACAAATCCGTGAGCTTCAGGCGCAGAACACTCGTCTGAGTGAAGAACTCGCGCTGCGCGATGAAACGCTCACGCAAGCACTCACGACATGGGGGCTGACGTTACCTGCCACTGGAGAGGAAACCACGTGGCTTACCGCGCGTGAAGCGCAAACTGAGGCCTGGCAACAGCAACAAAAAGAGAGTCAGCACACGCAGCAACTATTGGCGCACATCCAGCCGCTACTGGAGACGCTGCCGCCGGCACAACATCCCGACGATGGTGGCAGCGCTAGCCTTGAGGGCTGGCGGCAGGTGCATCACGATTGTGTATCACTGGAAAGCCAGCTGCAAACGCTGCAACAGCAAGAAACCCAGGAACAACAGCGCTTGCAGCAGGCTGAGCAACTCTTCGACCAGGCGCTCGCCGACTCGCACTTCAGTCATCGCGAAGATTTTCTCAGCGCCCTGCTCGACGCCGATGAACGTCAGCGCCTTGAGCAGCTCAAACAGACGCTGGAAACTCAGCACCAGCAGCGCCAGACGCTGGTTACCCAGGTGCAGGAAGCCCTGCACAAGCACCTGACGTTACGCCCGGAAACGCTCACTACGGAGTTCACCCTCATCGAAGCACAGGCGCAGCTTCAGCAGCTTACTCAGCAGCTGCGTGAAAACGGTCAGCGCCAGGGCGAGCTGCGCCAGCAGCTGAAGCAGGACCAAGAAAACCGGCAACAGCAGCAATCTCTGTTCCTTGAGATAGAAAAAGCCAACGCCACCCTTGAGGATTGGGCGCACCTCAACGCGCTGATCGGTTCTAAAGAAGGCGATAAATTCCGTAAATTCGCCCAGGGCCTGACGCTGGATAATCTGGTGTGGCTGGCGAACGAGCAGCTTAGCCGCCTGCACGGGCGTTATTTACTCCAGCGTAAGGCCAGCGATGCGCTGGAACTGGAAGTGGTTGATACCTGGCAGGCCGATGCGGTGCGCGATACCCGCACCCTCTCCGGCGGTGAAAGCTTCCTCGTCAGCCTCGCGCTGGCGCTAGCGCTCTCGGATCTGGTCAGCCATAAAACCCGCATCGACTCGCTGTTCCTCGATGAAGGTTTTGGCACCCTGGATAGCGAAACGCTCGATACCGCGCTTGATGCGCTGGATACGCTTAACGCCAGTGGCAAGATCATCGGCGTGATAAGCCACGTTGAGGCGATGAAAGAGCGTATTCCGGTGCAGATTAAGGTCAAGAAGATCAACGGGCTGGGATATAGCCGATTGGATAAAATGTTTGCCGTCGAGTAAAGAAAATCTCCGGTGAAAACCGGAGGCGTTCCCCCGCCTGTCCGCGGGGGATGCGCGCTAAAATCTTATAGCGGCCACAGCCAGGCAGCCCCGCGCACGCCGCTGGAATCGCCGTGTAGCGCTTTGCGAATCGGGGTCTCGCACTCACCGCCGAACACCCACTCTTTCACCAGCGACGGCACCGTCTGATACAGGCGTTCAACGTTGCTCATCCCACCGCCCAGAACAATCACGTCCGGGTCGAGAATGTTGACCACGTGCGCCAGCGATTTCGCCAGCCGCTGTTCGTAGTGAACCATCGCTTGCTCCGCCAGCGTATCGCCCTCGGCGACTAGCTGCATAATTTCACTGCCTTTCAGGGGATGTCCACTGAGACGGTGATAGTCAGTGGCAAAACCGGTGCCGGAGATAAAGGTTTCAATGCACCCCTGTTTTCCGCAGTAGCACGGTACTTCCGCACGGTAGCGCAGCTCATCGTCGTTCATCCACGGCAGAGGATTATGCCCCCACTCGCCCGCGGTGCCATTGCCGCCGATGTGTACACGACCGTTGATCGCCACGCCTGAACCGCAGCCGGTACCAATAATCACCGCAAACACCGTCTGCGCGCCCGCCGCTGCGCCGTCTATTGCCTCAGAGACCGCCAGGCAGTTGGCGTCGTTGGCCAGACGGACTTCCCGGCTCAGGCGACGGCTCAAATCTTTATCAAACGGCTGACCATTAAGCCACGTGGAATTGGCGTTTTTCACCACCCCGGTATAGGGAGAAATCGAGCCAGGGATCCCCATTCCAACGGTACCCGTTTGCCCGGTTGCTTCTTCGGCCAAAGCAACAAGATGCGCAATATTCTCAATGGTTTGCTGATAGTCACGCGGCGTCGGAAGACGGTGGCGGAACAGCTGCTCGCCCTGGTCACCGAGGGCGATAACTTCCGTTTTCGTTCCGCCTAAATCAATCCCAATTCGCATTCATCGCTCCTGTTTAAAACAATGCAAGGCCGTGGACAATTCGTTATCATTGCCCGCCTATATAACGATAACACCGTGGAAATTATCATGCTGTGGTTCAAAAATTTAATGGTTTATCGTCTTAGCCGCGACATCTCGCTGCGCGCGGAAGAGATGGAAAAGCAGCTCGCTGAGATGACCTTCACCCCTTGCGGCAGCCAGGATATGGCAAAAACCGGCTGGGTACCGCCGATGGGCTCACACAGCGACGCGCTGACGCACTCGGTCAACGGACAGATAATCATCTGTGCGCGTAAAGAAGAAAAGATCCTGCCTTCTCCGGTGATTAAACAGGCGCTGGAAGCGAAGATCCAGAAGCTGGAAGCCGATCAGGGTCGTAAGCTGAAGAAAACAGAAAAAGACTCCCTGAAGGACGAAGTTCTGCACTCTCTGCTGCCGCGCGCATTCAGCCGCTTCAGCCAGACGATGATGTGGATAGACACCGTCAACGAACTGATTATGGTCGACTGTGCCAGCGCCAAGAAAGCGGAAGATACGCTGGCGCTGCTGCGTAAGAGCCTCGGCTCTCTGCCGGTGGTGCCGCTGACGCTGGAAAACCCGATTGAGCTGACGCTCACCGAATGGGTGCGTTCCGGAAGTGCCGCGCAAAGTTTCCAGATTCTGGATGAAGCCGAGCTTAAAGCCATTCTTGAAGATGGCGGCGTGATCCGCGCGAAGAAACAGGATCTGGTCTGCGATGAGATTGCCGTGCATATCGAAGCGGGCAAGCTGGTGACTAAACTGGCGCTGGACTGGCAGCAGCGTATTCAGTTCGTGATGTGCGATGACGGCTCGATTAAGCGTCTGAAGTTCTGCGACGAACTGCGCGATCAAAACGAAGATATCGACAGGGACGATTACGCCCAGCGTTTCGATGCGGACTTTATTCTGATGACCGGCGAACTGGCGGCGTTGATTAAGAGTCTGGTGGAAGGGTTAGGCGGCGAAGCCCAGCGCTAAGCGGTAAATTCCCTTCCTGCCGCAGCAGGAAGGGAAAATATTACAGATAGCGGCACAGATAAGACGTTGGCTCGACGATCTGCAGGTTAAATTCACTGTTACCCGGCACGTTAAATACTTCCCCTGCGGTATACACTTTCCATTCGATTTCTCCCGGCAACAGCACATTCATCTCACCGCTGACCACGGTCATCTCTTCCGGCTGTGCGGTGCCAAAGGTGTATTCACCTTCAACCATCACGCCCACGCTGGCACGACCGGTGCTGCTGCTGGTAAAGCCAATGGATTTCACTTTCCCTTCGAAGTACTCGTTGCTTTGAAGCATAAACAGGCCCTTATTGTCTTAACGTAAAAAAACCAATATAGGGTTGCGAACAGAAGCCTGTCACGCAAATTCATACGCTTAACATAATAATTCTGCCGCCAGTCGGGCGACCAGCACATTCGATAATAGAACCGGCACATCCAGCGCCTTTTGTAACAGGTCGCGATGGCGCTGATGATAGCTGAGCGAGTCAAGCACCAACACATCCGCCCCCTTCTCCAGCAATGAGCTGCCGGCGGAAATCAGGTGCTGGTCGCTGTCACTGCTGGGGTTGGCCAGCGCATAGTAAGGCGACGTCGGCAGCATCTGCCACTTTTCCTGCTGGGCATCGAGAATCGCTTCAATAGGGACCAATACTCCCACCTGATGTCCCTCTACGATAGAGGCAACCAACGGTGGAATAATGCGCGGAGGTTCCAGCAGAATCGCATTGCGCGCCGTCATCCCGCTGAGTTTGAACGTATTCAGTAACAGAATGACGTCATAAGACTGATTATCCAGCACCTCAATCACCGCCTGCAGGCTTTGTTCAACTTTCTGGCGGGACACTTCGACAAACTGGTTGTCATTTAATAATACTAACAGGCGCTCTTCACCGGGCTCAGCCCCATACTCTGCTACCACTTCCGCACGACTCATTTTGCCCAATAGAGTTATGTGGGTGATTTGATCTTCCCTGATGTGCTCGGTCAAAAGCGGCAACACTTCACTGATGGGCACCACCCCAATCGTAAGAATCGCCATCGTTGCACTCATGTTATCTACCTTCTGCTTCTCAATTACGCACTTTACAAATAGCCACCTGGATGGATGAAAAACACCGCTCAGAAGCGTAGCAGTTGATTCCAGTTCTGGAATGTAAAGATTCCAGTAATTTCCAGCACTCTCCTGATATGGTTTAATTTTAACTTTTCTATAACATATATGATAAACGATAAATGTGATTTACGCCCGCCATGACCTCATAATAAAAAAGGTTATAACGAGCCTAAAAAGCAGCAGTTCAAAGGTATGAGTAAAAAGCGATGCGGCGTGAACTTCAGAGGGATTCCAGCCAATTCACCGGGGGGTAATAAGAAAGATAACGGGCCGTTTTATAAAATATGCCCCTTCATCGAAAAATGGGAGCACATGGTGCAGGCCCTTGATGAGAGAACAGATCTTGAGGGCGAGCCGCCCAACTAACTGGCGGCAACCAGATGCAGGGCGTTCAGGATGAGCGTTACCACACGGTCCGGCGTGGAGGAAGCATCGACAACGTAGTGGGCCGTTTCCCGGTACAGCGCATCGCGCTGAGCCAACACCTCGGCTACCTCTTCACTAATAGGCTTACCGGTGAGCGTTGGCCGCTGCTCGGCTTCCGGAAACGCTTCCAGACGACTTGCCAGAACCGATACCGGCGCGTTCAGATAAATCACCACCCCGTTCTGGCGCATAAACTCGCGGTTTTCGGCGGCAAGAATGATTCCACCACCCGTCGCCACCACCGTCCCCGGTTGAGTCACGGAGATAAGCGTCTGCGTTTCGCGCGCGCGGAATCCCGGCCAGCCTTCAGCGGCAACAATATCCGCCACGCTCATGCCCGAACGCTGTTGTAACACCAGATCAGTATCAACAAAGTGAAAATCGCAGGCATGGGTAAGCGCTTGGCCTATTGTTGTTTTTCCGCAGCCTCTGGCTCCGATAAGAAAAATAGGCTGTGTCATTACCTGGAATTCCCCTTGATGACGCAAAATTGCGGGATGTGTATATGAAGCGTGAATAATACCACCAAACTAGTACACAAGTAAGTGTAAACTTAAAATTACAACAAGAGTCGCCTTGAGATGTCAATTGCCATTTAAAGCGGCTAGAGCAGCATTTCAGAGCGTAAAAAAAAGATGCCACATGGCGTTTCGCTAACAGTACATGAAACTGACTTGTTTTGACAAGCCGGATGACGCGGCAAAGGTAGCACATTCTGATGACAGAAATCCTGTCAGCCGCGTTTTGCCGCCAGCAGCCACTTATCGAGCTCCGCAGCAAACTGCTGTCGGTCGCGCTGAGAAAGTGCACTCGGGCCACCGGTTTGAATCCCACTGGAACGCATGGTGTCCATAAAATCACGCAGGGTTAAGCGTTCGCGAATGGTCGCATGGCTGTAACGTTCGCCGCGTGGATTTAGCGCCGCGCCGCCCTTTTCCAGCACTTCGGCCGCCAGCGGAATATCGGCAGTCACCACCAGATCGCCGGGCTGACACAGACGGACAATTTCGTTATCGGCGACATCGAAGCCTTGCGGTACGACCATGGCGCGGATAAAACGCGACGGCGGCACCCGCAGATACTGGTTTGCCACCAGCACCAGCTCAATCTGCGTACGGTCAGCGGCGCGATAAAGCACCTCTTTAATTACGTTAGGACACGCGTCCGCATCTACCCAAATCGTCATCATTACTCCAGCTTGCGCTCAATCTTAAAGCGCGATTATACGGTAAGGTAATAAAGTCGTAAAAGTACGTTACCCATCGCCGGGAATCGCCTATAACAGTAAACTACGAAAAAAACAGACAGAGGGAGAGACATGATGGAGAAGAAAATTGGCTTCATTGGTTGCGGTAATATGGGAAAAGCCATTCTTGGCGGCCTGATTGCTAGCGGACAGGTACTTCCTGGGCAGATTTGGGTCTACACCCCATCCCCGGACAAAGTCGCCGCACTGCGCGAAGAATTCGGCATCAATGCCTCACCAAGCGCACAGGAAGTGGCGCAGGTTGCCGATATCGTCTTCGGCGCGGTGAAGCCTGGCATTATGGTGAAGGTGCTCAGTGAAATTGCCTCCAGCCTCAACAAAGATTCGCTGGTGGTTTCTATCGCCGCCGGTGTCACCCTGGAGCAGCTGGCGCGTGCGCTGGGCCACGACCGTAAAATCGTTCGTGCCATGCCAAACACCCCTTCGCTGGTCAATGCAGGGATGACTTCGGTGACGCCAAACGCGCTGGTGACACCGGAAGATATTGCCGACGTACTGAATATTTTCCGCTGCTTCGGCGCCGCCGAGGAGATTGCAGAGCCGATGATTCACCCGGTTGTTGGCGTCAGCGGTTCCGCACCGGCATACGTGTTTATGTTCATCGAAGCCATGGCCGATGCCGCCGTGCTGGGCGGAATGCCGCGTGCTCAGGCCTATAAATTTGCCGCTCAGGCGGTGATGGGTTCGGCGAAAATGGTCCTGGAAACCGGGAAACATCCGGGTGAATTAAAAGATATGGTCTGCTCACCGGGCGGTACCACAATTGAAGCCGTGCGGGTTCTGGAAGAGAAAGGCTTCCGTTCAGCCGTCATCGAAGCGATGGCAAAATGCATGGAAAAATCAGAGAAAATGAGCAAGTCATAAACGTGATGGCCCGGCAATCACTGTCGGGCCAGACTCGCTTGCCACGAAAATGGGATTAACTTTTCTTCAGACAGGTGCTCATAAAGGTTTTACGTTCATCGCCTTTTAAGGCTTTTTGAGCCGCCTGCGCGTTACAGTCCTTCATCTTCTGCTGCTGCGGCGTCAACGTTTTGCCGTCAGCCCCCGCACCCGCGCCTTTCAGACAGGTACTCATATAGGCTTTCCGCTCATCCCCTTTCAGCGTTTTTGCCGTAGCTTGTTGATTACAACTGCTCATACGCTGCTGCTGCGGCGTGAGAGTTTTCTCCGCAGCCGCTGCCGTCGTGGTCGCCGCCGAGGCCGCAGTCGCCGCAAACAAACCGCACAGCAGAGTGACCAATAATGTTGTTTTCATTGCACCATCCTTTTGTGAGAGATCACGGTAAGTCTGGTCGCTGGCTGGAATTTTACCAACCCGACGGCAAAAAAATGCCATCGGGTTGGTGAGTGATTACAGCCCGAGAGCCGCTTTCATGGTGTAGTAGAGATCGGTCTGATCGGTCAGCCCCACAACGTTCGCAGCATGCGGGCCGTAGGCCGCGATACGCAGCTGGGTACCGGTGTGTTCCATCGACTCCTCTTCCGAGTTGCCGTAGCTCATCACCATCACCGCACCATCTTTGGTGTTCAGCGCCTGGGTCAGACCCGGCGCCTTGGAGTCAGGCGGGATAATCTGGCTCGAGTGCGCGTGGTCGGCGGTGACGATAACCAGGGTATTGCCGTCTTTTTTCGCAAACTCCAGCGCTTTTTGCACCGCTTCGTCCAGATCAACCGTTTCGCCAATCTGGCCGCATGGGTTTGCCGCGTGATCCTGTTTGTCGATGGATGCCCCTTCCACCTGCAGGAAGAACCCCTTCTCGTTGCTGCTCAGCAGGGAAATGGCTTTATCGGTCATTTGCGCCAGCGTCGGTACGCTGGAGTCACGCTTCGGATTTGGGGTACAGGTAACGGCCGCTTTATCGATGTTGCCGTGGTAAGTGGCTTTCGGCCCTTCCCAGCGTACCGGCATGTTGCCTTCAGAGAACAGGCCCAGCAGCGGTTTGTCCTGATTTGCCTGAGTGATAGCCGCCAGCGTAGTAGCATCGCTCACCAGTTGATAGCCGCGCGCCTGAGCCTGCTCACGCAGAGTTTTCCCCTGCCACTCGCCTGCAGTGGTCGTTTCGGCAAAGGTTTTTGCCCCACCGCCCAGCGTCACGTCAGCACGAGCATTCAGTAGCTGTTCGGTAATGGAACCTTTGCCGCCTTTTTCCAGCGCGTTAACCGGACATTTTTCAGAGGTCACGCTCGGGCCGTAGCATTTACGTGAGGTGACGTGTGAAATCAGTGCGGCAGGAGTCGCGTCCTGCAGTTCAGCAGTCGAAACGTTACCGGTGGCCAGACCGGCAGACTTGGCCAGTTCCAGAATGGTTTGATGATCTTTTTCGTGAATATCGACACCCAGCGCGCCGTTATAGGTTTTAACCCCGGTGCTCCAGGCCGTTGCCGACGCCGCAGAATCGGTCACGTAGTCCGGCTTGCCGGTCTTTTTGTCCAGCGCGTAATGCGTATACTGGCCGGTCAGCGGTAATGCGTCGATACCTTTAAAGAAACCGCCCGCCCCTTCAGCGTAGTTACGCGCGGCGGTAATTTCAGAATCGCCCATCCCATCACCAATCAACAAAATAACGTTCTTTGCCTGTTTATTATTTAACGAGGCACGGATGGCATCCGTCTGATCGGCTGATAAACGACGAGCACCGCCCGGCTGGGTAATATCCCCTTGCGCGGCGCGGTTATCGAGAACGGTAGTAGAAGTATCTGCCTGAGCAGCGGGTAAGCATAACAGAGGTAATAATGCGGCAAAGATGGCACTGTATTTCACGTTAATTTCTCCATGTACAAATACTTAAAAAATCAAACACGGAGACTGTAAGAAAAGAGCGTGACAGTTTAATGACAACGCCAGAATGCGAGATACCTACTAATCTTTGGGGGATAAAAATAACCGTTTTACATGATTATATAATAATTCGCTATTATGATCGGCAGCCTGTTGCGAGGGTTCCAGCTTATTCAGCGTGGCCGTGATATCACTATCCAGCGCCAGTGCGGCTTCCTGCTTCATATGCTGTAAAAGCGTAGTTACCACTATTTCTAGCGCATCGACCTGAATGCGTAAGGCGTTTGCTTCATCTTCCTTTTCAGCCAGTTTCACCAGCAGTTCTGCAATGAAATTTTTCATCGCGCGTTTTCCTTGTATGACAGCGATGGGCAGGACCCAGGTCCTGAAAATTAAATAGACCGATAAAACATACGGTTCCATTCCCCTTTAGCAACCAGGGATAGAATTACAATATCCGGACAATTCTGCAATAGAAACAGATAAAAATATAATCCTCATGAATATCATGGAATTACTTTCAGAGGAGGCCAGCGAAACGTTTTGCTCGCATAATATAGCTATTATTTATGGATAATAATGCTAACCAGAGGGAATAAAAACGAAGCCGCGTTTATTCCCTGGTGGCAAGGATATTACTGGCGCACCGGTTGGGTTCGCCGCAGTATCAACGCTAATTGCCAGAGGTTAATCAGGACAATCACCGCGGTAACAATAAATACCCAGCGGAACCCGGCCATTGCCGACACCGAGGCACCAATTAACGGCCCGACCACATTACCCAAATACATAAACGACTGGTTATAGCCAAAAATGCGGCCAGTGACGCGCTCACTAATATATTTGAGTAGCAGCGTCTGCACTGCGGGCAACATTGCGCCGTCGGCAAAACCCAAAATAAAGCGCAGAATGCCAAGCTGTAGCGGGGTGGTGACAAACGACATGGCAAAAAAGAGCACCACCGCAAAAATTAACGTCCCTAATAAAATACGCGCGGTGCCGATGCGGTCACCCAGTTTGCCCAAACGCGGCGCGGAAATAAGCGCCGATACGCCGGGGACGGCGGCAATCATCCCGCTCAAGAACGCGATATTGCCGCTATCCGGCGACATCGATTTAATAAATAACGCCAGGATTGGGCTTATCGAGCCATTACAAAGCTGGATAACCATGGTGGTGACAAACAGGCTTATCACCAGCCCCGGATACGGCAGCGAGGCAAACACCGCTTTACCACTGAGCTTCTCGCCTTTATTGAACTGCGGACGCGGCCCTTCCTTAATCAAAAAGAGCGTCACGAGGAAGCTCACCAACAGCAGGAACGCGGTGATATAAAAAACCATCCGCAACCCCACGTGGTCAGCGAGAAAACCGCCGAGCAGCGGCCCGCCAATCACCCCGGTAATCTGCGCCGTTGACAGCGTACTGAGCGCCCAACCGCTACGTTCTCGCGGCACCTGCGAGGCCACCAGCGCCATCGCGTTGGGAATATAGCCTGAAGTTAAGCCCATCACCGCGCGCAGAATAAATAGCTGCCAGACGTTGGTAGCAAAGGCCTGCAGCAGAATAGCAATCGCCATCCCCAGGGATGCGCGCAGTAGCATCAACTTTCGCCCTTTGCGATCGGCAAGACTGCCCCACATTGGCGAAACAATTGCCGATACCAGGAAGGTCACGCTGAAGGTTAATCCAGACCACATCGAGAGCGACTCATGCGATGTCACCCCCAGCTGCGCAACGTACAGCGGTAAAAACGGCAAAATTTGGCTGATCGCCAGGCCAGTAAAAAAGCAGCCAAGCCAAACGGAAATAAGGTTAACCTTCCAGGATTCCATCACTACGCGTATTCATTCAGTTTACGGGGACAAGTAGACAGGTTAGCAAGTTGGCTTTCTCTCAGTATTGTCAGAGATGCTTAATCGATTATTTCAGGATTTTATTAGCCAGATAAGCAATTTGTGTGACACATATCACGATAAAATAGCCATCTGCCAGTGAGTTATGCTTACACTGTACGGGTTATTCGTGCCATGCGGGATTGAAAAGGCAGATGCCCTACCATGCCCGTGGTATGTTATGTGTTTTGCGTTTGGAACGGATGGAATTAGAAATGGCGAAGTTGCGGGTTGGCATTGTTTTTGGTGGTAAATCAGCGGAGCACGAAGTCTCCTTACAGTCGGCAAAAAATATCGTAGAAGCCATTGATAAGACGCGCTTCGACGTAGTGCTATTAGGCATTGATAAGCAGGGGCAATGGCATATCAGCGATGCGCAGAACTATCTGTTAAACGCCCAGGATCCTGCCCGTATCGCCCTGCGCCCTTCAGACACCACGTTGGCCCACATTCCGGGGAAAGAACATCACCAGATGATCGACGCCGCAAGCGGTAAGCCGCTGGACGCCATTGACGTGATTTTCCCTATTGTCCACGGCACGCTGGGTGAAGATGGCTCTCTGCAGGGCATGCTGCGCATGGCCAATCTGCCGTTCGTCGGCTCTGACGTATTAGGTTCCGCCGCCTGCATGGATAAAGACGTGACCAAGCGCCTGCTGCGCGACGCCGGGCTTGCCATTGCGCCTTTCGTCACCCTAACGCGCCGCAACCGCGACAGCTTCACCTTTGATGAGCTCAAAGCTAAGCTCGGTCTGCCGCTGTTTGTTAAACCGGCCAACCAGGGTTCTTCCGTTGGCGTCAGCAAAGTTAACGATGCCGCGCAATATCAGCAAGCCGTAGCGCTGGCGTTTGAGTTTGACCATAAAGTTGTTGTCGAACAAGGAATTAAAGGCCGTGAGATTGAGTGCGCGGTGCTGGGCAACGACTTCCCGCAGGCCAGCACCTGTGGCGAAATTGTGTTGAACAGCGAGTTCTACGCTTACGACACCAAATACATCGATGATAATGGGGCGAAAGTCGTTGTTCCTGCAGCCATCTCCGCCGAGGTGAACGATAAAATTCGTCAGGTTGCCGTTGATGCCTATCAGACGCTAGGCTGTAGCGGCATGGCGCGCGTTGACGTGTTCCTGACCGCCGACAATGACGTCGTAATTAATGAAATCAACACGCTGCCGGGCTTCACCAACATCAGCATGTATCCAAAACTGTGGCAGGCCAGCGGTCTGGATTACACGTCTCTGATTACCCGACTGATTGAACTGGCGCTGGAGCGTCATCAGGCTGATAAAGCGCTGAAGACTTCGATGAACGGCTAAGATTGAGGCAGGGAATCGTCGGCCTGAACAGCATCACGCTATCAGGCTCTGCAGCCCGGCCTCGCTTCGCGATGCCGGGTGCTTCCCCGAGAATTAATCGTCTTCCCGACGACGAATGATAAACCCCGCCAGCCAGAAGCTAATCACCCAGGTCACCATCCCCACCGCATAGGTTTGCCAGCCTTTTGCTTCGAACCCTAGCAGACCCACAATCCCGTTAAGAATAAAAATCAAACCAATCGCAAACGCATAATAGTGCCAATCGCGGCGAATTTTTGCAGGCAGGTTCATAGCGGCTCCAGTAGAAAAAAATGATGATGCCATAAACCATCGGCGGCGTCTGTGGGGTAAGCAACAAATCACGGCGGTTAAAAAGATTCGCGAATGAACGCACCTCCAGGCTCAATGCAGGCCGACCAAACGCGACAAACCAGGACAATTCCTGCTCAAAATTTAGCATAAATCCGATATTGACAATCCCCTTCTGCTGCCACACTCCTTCTGTACTACGAAATCGTCTGCAATCACGTTATCTGGAGGTCTCAATGACAGATTTCACCTTATCAAAGCGCATATTCAGCGGCAAAAAGAGGGCTCCCTCCACCTCTGGCAACCTGGCCTACGCGCTGTTCGTCCTACTGTGCTTTTCGGTAGGCGCGCAGCTATTATCTCTGGTCGCGCATGCGCCGGGGATTTATGAGCATCTGATGAAAATGCAGGACAGTGGCCGCCCGCACGTTGAGATTGGCTTAGGCGTGGGTACGCTGTTTGGCGTCGTGCCGTTCCTGGCAGGCTGCGCAATCCTTGGCGTTGTATCGCTGGTGCGCCGCCTGCGGCATCACGATTAATTGATAGCCATACACTTGGCCCGACGCTCATCAACCCGTTTCGCAAACCACGCGGTGGTTAATTTGCGGGTGATTTTCGGGCTTTCTAACTGAATCCCCGGCAGCATCTCTCTGGCAAGCGCCTTACCCGCCTTCTGCTCAGCAATTTTATAAACGCCTTTGTATAACGCCGTGGTTTCAAACGCCTGACTGTCACCTTTACGCAGCTGGCTATGGATCTCGCTATTGCTGAGCGAAAGTTTATCCGCCAGCTTTCTGACTGCCTGTTCGGTAGTGCCCGGCTCATCGCTGCCGTAAAGCACCACGTCGCCATCCAGCGCCAGCTTCACGCCGGTTGCTTTGCTCACCGCATACTGGAACGCGGCGTTGCGGCTGGCGTACCAGCCGGCGTTAAAGTCGGCGAAGCGGTATATCGGCGCAGTATAATTGGCCGGATAGTTGAGCAGATGATAAGTGCCAAACCACAGCCCGCCGCGCAGGGTGAATACTTCCTGGCGCACGGTGCCATCCATTTTCCACGGATAGTTGTCCTGATGCCCTTCGGCGAAGGCAATACTCACCTGCATCGGCCCGCCGGTATGCACCGGGTTCAGAGAACCGAACAGCTTCTGCCCCATCGGCACCATGCCGATAAAGTCGTCAAAAATGGCGCTCAGCTGTTTTTCCGTTTTCACATTATCCAGGCGTTCGCTATAGCTTTTGCCGTTTGGTGAGTTGATTTTCAGCGCGGTGTGGACCAGAAAGACCGGGATATGCATCTTTTCAGCGCGGCGGTCAATCTCCTGCCAGGCGATTTTGCTCAACCCCGGCACCGCCGGATCAGCCTGATAGTTGGACTCCTGCTGCGCCACCGCCAGCACCGAACAGATATTCTCCTCGGTCGGTGCCAACTTCTGGCTTTCGAAGGTTTTAGCCAGCGCCTGCGCCCAGGCATCCCTATCTTTGACGCTGGCAGGCATTTTTTGCCGTACGACGCTTGCCACATCCACCGGCTTCTCCCCCGCTTTCATCTGTGGGGCTTGCTGGCTGGTACAAGCGCTCAGCAGTGCGCCAGCTAACAAGGTAAGAGGTAAAGCACGATACCGGGTTATGGCCATCGCCATGAGCAATCCTTAATAAAAATAAACGGTTGTCGCTTAGCTCTGCGGCTGAACGACTTCATCTTGCAGATCTTTATTATCCAGTTCGCGTTCGAAGCTACGCAGACGTTTATAGATGGACATCAGTTCCACCAGCGTGGTCCAGGAGCTAATCAAATACTGGAAAGATCCGCGTACCTGACCGAAGACGTTGGTTATCTGCGTCATCAGGCCAAGCGTAATCGTACCGGCAACAATCGATGGAAACAGCAGGAACAAGCCGAAAACGTTATCCACCTGCAGATACAAAATACGGGCGATGTTGAAATACATGTAATGGAAATAGAGGCGGAAGTAGTTCTGGCGTACCGCGCTGAACAGTTCACGTAACGTCGGCGGCGTGGCGCGGCTGGCGTCATCTTCACCATAGACCAACTCTTTACGATAGGCGGCTTCAACGCGCTGATTTTTAAAGTTCAGCCCCGGCAGTTTAATCCCCACCACCGCCAGCATCCCGGTACCCATCAGCGACCAGACGATTGCCGCAATCACCAGACCATAAGGGACGTGACCGATGATCGGCAAATTAGGCACGTGCGCGGAGAGCGTTACCAGCACCGGCAGGAACGCAATGAGAGTCATAATGGCATTAATGAAGCTGGTGCCCATATCTTCCAGGGTAGACGCAAAACGCATCGTGTCTTCCTGCACACGCTGTGCGGCCCCTTCAATATGACGCAGATGCTGCCAGTGTTCCGTATAGTGTTCGTTCATCGCCGTACGCCAGCGGAAGACGTAGTGGCTGACGAAGAAATTATTCAGCACACCAATGACTACGGCAATCAGCGCGATACCGAGGAAGATACCGATTTCCTGATAGAACTGGTTTATCGAGACCTTGTTTGGCGAAGCCAGCGCGGTCTGGATCAGGTCATAGAACGGCGCATACCAGGCGTTAACCGCCACCCCGACTTCAACCATAAACCAGGTGACAAAGATAATCAGTGCGGTACCCAGAATTGACCAATACTGCCAGCGGTGCGGGCTACGGATAAACCAATACCCGGAAAACAGCGCGACGAAAATCAGATAATAAGCATAAAAAACCAGATAGTTCAGCGACCAAAAGCGGGCGGCGCTGATCGGGACATCCTGGGACGCGCCGACAATGCGCAATAGCCAATCGCCGCCGCCAGCCTGCCAGAAAATGACAGCGATAAGTGCCCAAATAAACGCCGAGAGGAAAAATGGCCCTGGCTTTGGGAAAAAAGACTTAAACATAGTGCTCTCCTGCTAACTTCTTATGGTTTTGTTTTATGCTGTGACTACAGAATACCGCTCAGGTGAATTATTACCGTAAAGAGGTATTAGGCAATGTTTCTGGGGAGTCAGACCGGAAAATCCCGACAGAGTTCGCTGGGTTGTCGCCACCGGTATGATACGCGCTGGATCACAAAAGCGTGTCATTAGCTTGATGAATAATCCCCGCATTTACGCCCGGTTACGTTTTTCCCGCTATCATAGCGTTTAATGGCGCTGCGCCAGGTGCCGATTCGTTGTATTTTTAGTATAAATACGCATTACTTCCCCATTTCAATTCATGGATGCCTCCATTGAAACGTAGTCTGCTTTTTTCTGCCGCGCTCTGCGTGGCGTCATTGACCTCGGTGCAGGCTGCACAGCCTATTACCAGCCCGGCGTTTGCGTCCGATATCGCCGACCGCTATGCCAACCATATCTTTTACGGAAGCGGTGCCACCGGGATGGCGCTAGTGGTCATTGATGGTAATCAACGGGTATTCCGCAGCTTTGGCGAAACCCGTCCGGGTAACAATGTCCACCCGCAGCTCGATTCGGTTATCCGTATCGCCTCTTTGAGCAAGCTGATGACCAGCGAAATGCTGGTGAAACTGCTCGACCAGGGCGTCGTCAAACTCAACGATCCGCTGAGTAAATATGCGCCTTCCGGGGCCAGCGTACCGACGTACAACGGTACACCTATCACTCTGGTGAACCTGGCGACCCACACCAGCTCCCTGCCGCGCGAACAGCCCGGCGGTGCCGCGCATCGTCCGGTCTTCGTCTGGCCAACGCAGTCCCAGCGCTGGAACTACCTGTCGACGGCAAAACTGCATGCCGCTCCGGGGTCACAGGCCAGCTACTCCAATCTCGCGTTCGATCTGCTTGCCGATGCGCTGGGCAATGCCGCTGGCAAACCCTATCCGCAGCTTTTTGAAGAACAGATAACCCGTCCGCTGGGGATGAAGGACACCACCTTTACGCCATCACCCGATCAATGTGGGCGTCTGATGATTGCCGAGAAAGGGGCGAGCCCGTGTAATAACACTCTCGCCGCGATGGGCAGCGGCGGGGTTTACTCGACGCCGGGCGATATGATGCGCTGGATGCAGCAGTATCTCTCTTCTGATTTCTACCATCGCAGTAATCAGGCCGATCGCATGCAAACGCTGGTCTACAAACGCAGCCAGCTCACCCGCGTAATCGGCATGGACGTGCCGGGTCGCGCGGATGCGCTGGGTCTGGGTTGGGTTTATATGGCCCCGAAAAACGGCCGTCCGGGAATTATTCAGAAAACCGGCGGCGGTGGCGGCTTTATTACCTATATGGCGATGATCCCACAGTCTAATGTTGGCGCATTTGTGGTCATTACCCGCTCCCCACTGACTCGCTTCGTCAATATGAGTGACGGAATCAATGATCTGGTGACTGAGCTCAGTGGCAACAAAGCCGCCGTGATACCCACCTCTTAATATTCAGAAGGCAAACGCGTCACCCCGACGAGTTTGCCTTTTTCCATTTGAATATAATCACCTTTTCTCAGCGCAGAAAGTACCTCAGCAATAACTGAGCGTGAGATCCCCGTCCGTTGCTGTATATAATTCAAGACACCAATACGTCCGCGTATATTTTCATCCCACGACATCATCATGAATAACGTTGAACGAATCTGCTGATAGTGATTAGTGCCAACCAGCTGTTGGTCACGCAGCTCCAACATGCGGATTTGCCAGGTCATCCAATAAAACGCTTCACGCCAAAGCTGGTTTTGCTCAAGGCATTGCAGACTGTCTTTGGCCGGGAGGTAGTACCCGCAGCAATCGGCTTCTGCCGTCAACGTGTACTCATTGTGAACCTTGCTCGCCGCGGCCCCCAGGCCGAAAATCATCGGTCCCTGAACCAAACCCAACAGGATTTTTTGGTTCTCGCGACGTATAGATACCGTTCCTTTTTGCAGCACAACGGTCATCTCGTGCTGTACAAGATGGTCAGAAGGCACTATCTGACCTGAAGATATCTTGAATCTCATTCCAAGGAGATTCAGATGTTTATCAAGAGTAATAAACTCGTCGAGCGGTTTACTCAAATAAGGCATATTATGCAATCCGTGCAAAAAAAAATCCCCATGACGGTCGTCATGTCAATAGAAACACAGGCAGTAAACCACGCTGTATGTTTAAGGTTCACAAATGAACCTGCGCGACATCATAAAAAAAATCCTCTCCAAATACAGTAAAAACCTCGCAAAAGGCGTTAATAAAAACTAATAAATAAAACATCTAAAAATAAATTAAAAAATTAAATATATATTCACATCAAATAATAAGTCTCAATTATTAATTACAGATAATATTATTCAAGAATTTCCTGATACCCGATCGTCTGACCACGGCAGTGCCTCTTTAAGCCCCACTTTAGTAAAACATTCGCCCCATGATTCAGTTACAATAGTGCCCCTTGTTTCACAAACATCAGGCATACCATGACAGACTTACTCCATCGCCCCCGTCGCCTGCGCAAATCCCCTGCGCTGCGCGCCATGTTTGAAGAGACAACACTGAGCTTAAACGACCTGGTGTTGCCGATCTTTGTTGAAGAAGAAATCAACGATTACAAAGCCATCGAAGCCATGCCTGGCGTGATGCGCATTCCGGAAAAACATCTGGCGCGCGAAATTGAACGCATTGCCAACGCCGGAATCCGCTCGGTGATGACCTTTGGCATCTCCCACCATACCGATGACACCGGCAGCGATGCCTGGAAAGAAGACGGTCTGGTGGCGCGTATGTCCCGTATCTGCAAACAAACCGTACCGGAAATGATCGTCATGTCCGATACCTGTTTCTGCGAATACACTTCTCACGGCCACTGCGGCGTGCTGTGCGATCACGGCGTCGATAACGATCTGACGCTGGCTAACCTTGGCAAACAGGCGGTGGTTGCCGCTGCCGCCGGTGCTGACTTCATCGCTCCTTCTGCGGCGATGGACGGCCAGGTACAGGCCATTCGCCAGGCGCTGGACGCCGCCGGGTTCACCGACACCGCCATCATGTCCTACTCCACCAAATTCGCCTCTTCCTTCTACGGCCCATTCCGTGAAGCGGCAGGGACTGCGCTGAAAGGCGACCGTAAAACCTATCAGATGAACCCGATGAACCGCCGCGAAGCGATTCGCGAGTCGCTGCTGGATGAAGCTCAAGGCGCAGATTGCCTGATGGTGAAACCTGCCGGCGCGTATCTGGATATCCTGCGTGATATCCGCGAACGCACCGAGCTGCCGATTGGCGCTTATCAGGTCAGCGGTGAATACGCGATGATCAAATTCGCCGCACAGGCAGGCGCAATTGACGAAGAGAAAATGGTGCTGGAAAGCCTTGGCGCCATCAAACGCGCGGGCGCCGACCTCATTTTCAGCTACTTCGCCCTCGATTTGGCTGAGAAAAAAATCCTGCGTTAATCGACGTAGCCCGGAGGAAACGTTCAATGTTGACTCCGGGTACTCCCGGCGGCGCTACGCTTAGCCGGGCTACAGTTTTACCCTCAAAACGTCACCAAACCGCCATATAACCGACATCTCCCCCTTCTACTGTCAAAGCAGGACAGAGGAGGAGCCGCTATGTTTAGTCTCGACAACGTCATCGACGACCTGTGGCCTCAGGCGAGGCCAACCCCCTGGCAAAAGAAAATACTCAAGAAGTTGCTGCACGAGGAAGAATTCCAACAATTTGCGGCACATCACCGTCATCTTAAGGGGCTTGATGCGGTTGAACAGGTACTGGAGCATCTGAACATTCACTGCGATGTGGCAGTGCAAAGCCTGGAACAAATCCCTGAACAGGGGCCACTCGTTATTATTGCCAACCACCCCACCGGCACACTGGACGGATTAGCGTTACTCTACGCCGTCTCCCGCGTGCGCCGCGACGTGAAAGTCGTCACCAACCGCATGCTAACCCACCTTGAGCCGCTGAGTTCGCTGTTTATCCCCGTCGATAATATCAACGGCCGCACCGCCAAATCGGCGCTCCAGCAGATGGACTGCCAGCTACAGAACGGCGGCGTGCTGATCTTCTTCCCTGCGGGTGAAGTCTCACGGATCACCCGGCGCGGCATTCGCGATAAAAAATGGCACTCCGGCTTTATTAAACTGGCCGCCAAATATCGCGCACCGCTGCTGCCCGCATGGATTGACGCGCGCAATAGCGCCCTGTTTTACGCCAGTACGCTAGTGTCGCCCAACTTGCCCCTGTTGTTATTGATGCAGCAAATGTTCCGCCGCCGCAACGGCAGCCTGCCGGTGAATATCGGCCAGCAGATTGCCTGGTCGGCATGGTTTAATCCGCAGGCCACGCCCCGCGAAATGACCGATAAATGCTATCGCCACGTGCAGCGACTCGGTAAAAATTTGCCCGGCGTCTTCAGAACCGAAAGCGCTATCGCCCGGCCTGAACCGCGCGCGCTGGTCAAGCGCGAGCTGAGTCAGGCCGAATGTCTGGGACGCACGGCGGATGGTAAATCCATCTATCTGTGGCAGCGTAACGGTCAGGACGATGCACCGCTGCTCAGGGAGCTAGGGCGGCTGCGTGAGATTGCTTTTCGCGCGGTAGGTGAAGGCAGCGGCAAACGCCGCGACGTTGACGGCTATGATGATGACTACCTGCATCTGATTTTATGGGATGAAGAGGAGCTGGAAATTGTCGGCGCCTACCGCTTTATGCCTACCGCCATGCAGCTAGAAAAGCGCGGGCTGGACGGCATCTATAGCTACAGCCTGTTCCACTACGATGAACGTATGGACGATATTCTCCAGCACGGCATTGAGCTGGGGCGCAGCTTTATTCAGCCGCGCTACTGGGGACGTCGCGGGCTGGATTATCTGTGGTCCGGGATTGGCGCCTACCTGGCGCGCTACCCGCACTATCGCTACCTTTTCGGTCCGGTGTCAATTTCCGGCGGTCTGCCGCCTGCGGCGCGGGATTTACTGGTCGCCTTTTATCGTCTGTGGTTCCCGGCCACGCATCCGCTGGCCGAGTCGCGTCGTCCTTATCCGGCATCGTTGCCCGACGTATTAGCACAGTTCGGCGGCGAGGATTACAGCGAAGATCTCACGCGGCTGAAATCGCTGCTCGGCAATCTCGGCTGCGGCATTCCTCCGTTGTATAAGCAGTATTCCGAAGTGTGCGAACCGGGCGGCGTGCAGTTTATCGACTTTGGCAGCGATCCGGATTTCAATAACTGCGTGGATGGGCTGGTACTGGTGGATTTGACGTTTTTGAAAGCTAACCGCTATCAGCGCTATATTGGCGCACATTTGGGTTTGTAGGCCTGATGGCGCTGCGCTCATCAGGCCTACAAAGTCACGGCGTGGTAGGTCGGGTAAAGCGAAGCCGCCACCCGACAACCGTCTTTAACCGCTGTGCCCCTGAAAGCCTGATGGCGCTGCGCTTATCAGGCCTACAAAGTCACGGCGTGGTAGGTCGGGTAAGGCGAAGCCGCCACCCGACAACCGTCTTCAACCGCTGCCCCCAAAAGCCTAATGGCGCTGCGCTTATCAGGCCTACAAAGTCGCGGCGTGGTAGGTCGGGTAAGGCGAAGCCGCCACCCGACAACCGTCTTTAACCGCTGTGCCCCCGAAAGCCTGATGGCGCTACGCTTATCAGGTCTACAAAGTCGCGGCGTGGTAGGTCGGGTAAGGCGAAGCCGCCACCCGATAACCGTCTTTAACCGCTGCCCCCAAAAGCCTAATGGCGCTGCGCTTATCAGCGCCTACATCCTCCAAGCCGAATAATGCAATTATCTTTTACGGCGCACGATAAAACGGCTTGTCCCCGAGAATTGTCGCCCGGTGCATAATACGTCGCTGCGGCAAATAATCAGCGTTGGCATAGTGCTGCGTCACCCGGTTATCCCAGATAGCCACATCGTTCGGCTGCCAGCGCCAGCGTACCTGGAACTCCGGTTTGGTGACATGGGCGAACAGGAAACTCAGCAGCGCCTCACTCTCTTTCTCGCTCACGTCCACAATTCGGGTGGTGAAACCTTCGTTCACAAACAGCGCCTGCTTGCCGCTTACCGGATGCGTACGCACCACTGGATGCAGCAGCGGTGGATTCTTCGCCACCGCTTCCAGCCAACGCTGATGTTCCTCTTCGGTTTTACGGTACTTATATTCCTGGAACGATTTACGGAAATCGTGCTCGGCGTGCAGGCCGCCAAGCAGCGTTTTAAACGGTGCGGAGAGCGCCTCATAGGCGGCAATTCCGCTGGTCCACAGGGTATCGCCGCCGGTTGACGGCAGCTCTTTGGCCGCCAGAATCGCCCCCGCCGGCGGGGTATCGATAAAGGTGACATCGGTATGCCAGTTGTCGTTATCCGGCGGGTTATCGTCGTGGGTATCCAGCACGATAATCTCTTCCACACCCGGCGCATGCGGGTAAACCGGATGGATATGCAGGTCGCCAAAGCGTCGCGCCAGCTCGCGCTGCTGCTCGGGAGTAATCGACTGCTCACGCAGGAACACCACCTGGTGACGCAGCACCGCGTGATACAGCTGCTCAAATTGGTTATCGCTCAGCGGGCGGGTTAAATCCGCCCCGGAAATTTGCGCGCCAATGTACGGCCCCAACGGGGTGATAGCCAGACGTTCACTCATTGTACTTCTCCATGCCAGGGGGTCAGACGACGCTGTAGCGCACGCAACCCTAATTCCAGACCGAAAGCGATAATCGCAATCACCGCAATCCCTGCCAGCACCACGTCAGTGGCTAAAAACTCCCCGGCAGATTGCACCATAAAACCTAAACCCCGAGTGGCGGCGATAAGTTCGGCGGCCACCAGGGTTGACCAGCCCACGCCCAATCCAATGCGCAGCCCGGTTAAAATTTCCGGCAGTGCGCCCGGTAAAATCACCAGCCACAGTACCTGCGTCCGGCTAGCGCCCAGCGACTGCGCCGCGCGAATGCGCACCTGCTGAGCGCTCTTCACGCCAGCCAGCGCCGACATGGCAACCGGTGCGAAAATCGCCAGATAAATCAGCAACACTTTTGATGTTTCGCCAATGCCAAACCAGATAACCATCAGCGGCAGATAGGCCAGCGGTGGTACCGGACGATACAGCTCGATCAGCGGGTCAAGAATGCCGCGCACCGTTGGGCTTAAACCCATGGCAATTCCCACCGGGATGCCGATAATCGTTGCCGCCAGCAGCGCCACCACAATACGCGCCAGGCTCGCCGCCAGATGCTGCCACAGCGTGGCGTCCATAAAGCCCTGCGGGCTGGCGATGGCAATCAGTTTTTGCAGAACCTGCCCAGGGGCGGGCAGAAACAGCGGACTAATCCACTGGGCGGCGGCCACCGCCCACCAGATAGCCAACAATACCGTCAGGGTGGTTAAGCTCAGCGTCAAATGACGAGAGAAAGGCCAGCGCAGCTTCAGCGTACGCTGACGCGGTTTATCGTTAATCACCACGCTCATGAGAAGGCCTCCCGTTGTTCAAACACCCGGCTTAACACGTACTCGCGCTGCTCAATAAAACGCGGGTCGGATTTAATACTGCGGCAGGCCTCTCCGGCGACAAAACGCCGGCCAAAATCGAGCGGCAAACGCTCCAGCACCCGGCCCGGACCCGGTGACAGCAGTACCAGTTCGGTGGCCATGAAAATCGCCTCTTCAATATCGTGGGTTATCAACAGCACTTTTTTACCGGTCTCATGCCACAGCTTCAGCAGCAGGGTCTGCATCTGCTCGCGGGTAAAGGCGTCGAGCGCACCGAACGGTTCGTCCAGCAGCAACAGCTGCGGGTTAGCCGCCAGCGCGCGGGCGATGCCAACGCGCTGACGCTGACCGCCGGAAAGCTGCCAGATAAAGCGCTTTTCCGCCCCTTCAAGGCCGACTTTTTTCAGCATCTGCGCGGCGGTTTCCCGGCGCTCAGCCTTGCTGACACCGGCCAACTGTAATCCCAACGCGACGTTGTCCTGCACATTGCGCCACGGCAGCAGCCCTTCGTTTTGAAAGACCACGCCGCGGTCGGCGCCCGGCCCATCGACGCGCTTGCCATCCAGAGTGATGCTGCCGTGCTGGTAAGGCACAAATCCGGCAATCAGATTCAGCAGCGTGGTTTTGCCGCAGCCAGATGGCCCCAGCACCACTAACAGCTCGCCGCTGTCGACGGTAAGATTGATATCCGCCAGCGCCGGTTTACCGCCGTAATCGGCGGAAAGATGCGAGATTTGCAGCATCACAGCCCCCTTACTTCAGGAAACGGTCGGTAACGTACTGGCTATAGTCCGTCGCTACGTTAGGCACTTTGCCCTGCTCTTTGAGGAACTGCGCGGTATCGACAATCGCCTTGTTAACCGGACCATTCAGCGCCTGTGCCTGCTGTTCAGCGGTCAGATAGGTATTGCCTTTCACCAGCCCCGGCACGTCGGATTCCGGGACGCCGCTCAGCCGCGACAGCTTGCTGATGTTCTCCGGCTGGGCCAACCATTTATCCGGGTTATCGATATAGCCGCGCTGGGCGTCAATCGCGCTTTTGGCGAAGGCTTTCACCACCTCCGGATGTTTCTCGGCAAAGTCTTTACGCACCACCCACACATCGAGCGTCGGCGCGCCCCACTCGCCCACTTTCGCCGAGTCGGTCAGCACGGTGCCATCTTTTTCCAATTCGTTGACGGCCGGTGCCCACACGTAGGCGCCATCAATGTCACCGCGCTGCCAGGCGGCAATAATCGCCGGCGGCTGGAGATTCAGAATCTGCACCTCGCCCGGCTTGATGCCCCAGTGTTTGAGCGCTGCCAGCAGGCTGTAATGGGTGGTGGAGATAAACGGTACGGCGATGCGTTTGCCGATAAGGTCTTCCGGTTTGGTGATGGCTTTTTTCACCACCAGCGCTTCGGAGTTACCCAACTGCGAGGCCAG
This sequence comes from Kluyvera huaxiensis, assembly GCF_040149365.1. Lineage (NCBI taxonomy): Bacteria > Pseudomonadati > Pseudomonadota > Gammaproteobacteria > Enterobacterales > Enterobacteriaceae > Kluyvera > Kluyvera huaxiensis. Next base: position 65,788 of record NZ_JBEFLV010000011.1, on the reverse strand, counting down.
CAGGAAGACTTCAATCGGCACCTGTTGGCTAGCGGCGACCGCCAGCGGGCTTGAGCCGAGGTTGCCAATCTGTACGTCGCCGGAGGCCAATGCCCGCACAATGCTGGCGCCGCTATCAAACTTGCGCCAGTCCGGCTTCGCACCGCTTAATTTTTCGAAGGTTTTATCCGCCTGCGCCACTTTGGCCGGCTCTGCGGAGGTTTGATACGCGATAGTGACGTCCACGGCCTGCGCCTGGAAAGTCAACAGCGCCAGCGTAGCGGCGATAAGGGTGAAACGCGATGCGATTGCCATAATGTCCTGCTCCCATGTCTTGTTATGTGGGCAGTATTTCCTGGCGTTATGGGGTTGATAAAGGAATTAAAAATGCTTGTTAATTCCAATTCGTTTTTAGAAAAAAAGCGGCAAAGGATAGTTGTGGCGTGGGATTTCGCGGGCTGATTTTGGGTGGGGGAATTGCGGTAAAAGCTGGGGCTATTAGGCTTAATTCATGTCAGTTAAGCGCAAAATTCCGTTCACTTTATGTTTGGCAGAAAATGAAACAACTGTATCCGTGAACGGGCTAAGGGGGGCGCCGCGCCCCCCTTTGCAATCCCCGCGGCCCCGCAGCGAAATCGGTGCTTCGCACTGCGTTCGCCTCCGAACTCCAGCCTGCGGCACGGCTCAACTCGACGCTACTCGTCCCATCCCTGGGACTCGCCCTTCGGGCCAACGCAAGCGTTGTTCAAAATTGCTCCCGGCAATTTTGTCGTGTCTCGGTTCGCCTCAGTCCGCCATCCCTGGCGGACTGACCTTGTCTTCCTTTCTCCGGCTCACCGATTTCAAGCGGGGACTCATCGGTTCCAGCGACTTCGATTTTTGTTTTTAGCTAAAAAACGGAAGCGGCATAGGTGGCGTCTGAATCGCCGAGGCGTTGCCTGGAGGCCGGGCAGCCCACAGGGATGTGGGCTGAGGGCGCGGTTTTACAGGGATGTTACCTCGCGCCCGACCCGGAAGCCGGAAGGCATAAGCTGAGGGCACCGCGTAGCGGCGATTCTGCCGCCAGAGCCTGGGGGTGCAGGGGGCGGCGGCGATTGGCCGCCCCCTGCGTGCTCCTTGCGCCGTTCGGATTATAAGGCGCGAGATGAATAAGGAGCGCAACCGGCTGGGAGCTGAACGGAATCTTTCACCACTCTCACCAGCATCACACAAAGACAAATTTACCCGGCCTCACTCCTCATCAACAGTGCGCCTTAAGCGCCGCAATATCTTTCGGCGACGTGCGACAGCAACCGCCAATCAGCTTTGCCCCCGCCGCCAGCCACTGCGGCAAATACCCTTCCAGCGTCGCGCAGGCCTCACCGTGGTGATGCCAGGTCTTGGTCACCGCATCGTAGTGCTCACCGGAGTTAGGATAAACCACCAGCGGCAGTGAGGTCTGGCTATGTAAATAGCTCAGCGCATCCACGGTGTTTTCCAGCGCAATACAGTTAATGCCTACCGCCAGAATCTGCGGATAGTCGGCAAGAAACGCCAGCACATCGCGCAGCGGCGTGCCGTCGCTGAGGTGCTGCGAGTCGCGCAGGGTAAACGAGAACCACGCTTGCGCCACCGGATACTCGACCAGCAGCTGCGCCAGCGCGCGAATTTCGTCAAACGACGGCAGCGTTTCACAGGCCAGCAGATCGGCCCCCGCCTCCAGCAGCGCTTCAATGCGCGGACGGTGGAAATCCTGGAACACCTGCGCGCTGCGCTGATAATCACCGCGATACTCCGAACCATCGGCCAGATACGCGCCGTACGGCCCCACCGACCCGGCAATCAGCAGCCCTTTTGCCGCCGGATTTTCCGCCCGATAAGCATCGCGAGCCTGACGCGCCAACTCTACACTTCGGGCAATTAACGCCCGCGACTGCGCTTCATCAAGCCCACGGGCGGCAAAACCCTCCGGCGTCGCCTGATAGCTGGCGGTAATCGCCACCAGCGCCCCGGCGCGGAAGTAGTCCAGATGCACGTCGTAAATCAGCTGCGGGTTTTCCATCAGCACCTTCGCCGACCACAGGCTATCCGCCAGGTCACAGCCCCGCGCTTCCAGTTCCGTCGCCATCGCCCCATCCAGCAGAACGAACGGGCTCTCAGCCAGGATAGCGGTTAAAGGATTATTCTGCGGCATGCTGCTGCTCCTGTTGAGATTGGCGTGAACGCGTTAAATAGTAGGCACCATAACACAGCGCCACGAACGGCAGCCCGCACCACAATGCAATGCGCTGCGACGGGTCAAAGGCCAACCCGATGCAGGCGACCAGACAAAGGATAAAGCCCAACACCGGCACCAGCGGATACCACGGCGCACGGTAGTGCAGTTCGCTCAGCGCTTTGCCCTGCTGAAGATGGCGGCGGCGGAAGACAAAGTGGGAAGCACAAATGCTTATCCACACCGCCACCACCGCAAAGCCGGAAATCGCCGACAGCGCCACGAACACCGTGTCCGGCGCAACGATGCTGGAAAACAGCGCCAGCAATCCGCCCAGCATACTGACCGACAGCGCCACCAGCGGCACACCGTTTTTGTTGAGCTGCGAGAAGCAGCGCGGCAGCGTGCGTTCGTTGGAGAGCGACCACAGCATGCGCCCAGAGGCATACAGCCCGGAGTTGGCCGCAGACAGAATCGCCGTCAGGATAACGAAGTTAAAGATATCGGCCGCATACGGAATCCCCACTTTCTCAAACACCAGCACGAACGGGCTTTTCTCCACCCCCGCCTGCTGCATCGGGATCAGCGCCGCCAGCACAAACACGGTGCCGATAAAGAAAATAATCAGCCGCGCGATGGTGGTACGAATCGCCACCGGAATAACCTTGTGCGGGTTTTCCGTTTCACCGGCAGCAATACCGATAAGCTCGGTGCCGGAGAAGGCGAAGTTCACCGCCACCATGGTCATCAGAATCGGCAGGCCGCCGTGCGGGAACCAGCCTTCGGCGGTAATGTTGCCTAGCCCCGGCGCCGGTGAACCATCCTGCATTGGAATAAAGCCAAAGATAGCCGCACCGCCAAGGATGATAAAAGCGATGATGGTTATCACCTTCACCAGCGAGAACCAGAATTCCCCTTCGGCAAAGAAGCGGGTGGAGATGACGTTGAGGCCGAAAATCAGCACGCAAAATAGCAGGCACCAGATCCACACCGGCACCTGTGGGAACCAGTACTGCATACAAAATCCGGCGGCGGTAAAGCTGGAGCCAAGCGCCACGGTCCAGGTCAGCCAGTAGAGCCAGGCTACGGTGTAGCCGGTCGCCGGGCCGAGATAGCGGGCAGCGTAGACGTGGAATGCGCCGGTTTCCGGCATCGCTACCGACAGCTCGCCAAGGCACTGCATTACCAGCCAGACCACCAGCGCGCCGATAAGATAGGCCAGCAGCGTACCCGCCGCGCCCGTCGTCGAGATGATATAACCGGTATTAAAAAATAACCCTGTGCCAATAACGCCACCCAGCGACAGCATGATCAGGTGGCGGGTCTTCATGGTGCGCTTTAATTGCCCACCTTGTTGTTGTGTTGTGTCTGTGCTTTGCATTATTACCTTCTAAACGTATGGACATCTAAACATCCAAATCAGAAAGCAGTTATACAACGATCGTTAACAATATGCAAAACGGAGGTGGTACTAAAAATGGGGAATAACAAAGAAGAACGGCCCTCAACCTTAGTAGGCGGAGGGCCGTTGCGAGCGATGATTTCTCAGCGAAGAGCAGACTACTCGTCGAAGAACCAATAACCCTGGTTAATCAGCTCGGTCAGTTCAGCCACAAACGCTGGGTTTTTCAGCGCCTCGCCAAAGTGAGTTTTATCCAGCTCGGTATAGCGGCACAGCGCATCGGCCGCCTGTGGAGCGCAGCTTTCCAGACGTTCGCTGTTAATGAAGAAACTACCGCCAACGTTCAATACCCGCAGGCCGTTCAGGCGGCGCAGGATTTCGCCGTCTTCCAGCGCTTCAGCCACTTCTTCTGGCGTAAACGGTGGCTCTGCAGGCGCAACGTCCAGCTCATGGCGCGGCGTTGAGGCAAAACTGCCGAACCACTGCTTGAAATCGTTAGGCTGACGGATCATATCGATCATCAAGGTGCGCAGACGTTCCAGCTCGTGATCCTCAACTTTTCCCGCATGTTCACGGCAGGTCAAATCCGGATCGGTGTAGTACTTCTCGCCAAGATCGTTTTCCAGCACATAGTCAGCAAAGCTGCTGATAAGCTCACGACCGTTCGGCCCACGGAAGCCAACGGAATAGTTGAGCGTCGCTTCATAGGTAAAACCGTCGTGCGGGAATCCTGGCGGAATATACAGAATATCGCCCGGCTCCATTTCAACTTCGATAATCGGCGTAAACGGCTCAACGTGCAGCAGCGCCGGATGCGGGCAGTGCTGTTTTAACGGCAGCGCATCGCCTACGCGCCAGCGACGACGCCCCATCCCCTGAATTATAAAGACATCGTACGGGTCGATATGCGGCCCAACGCCGCCGCCCGGTACGGAGAAGGAGATCATCAGATCGTCCAGACGCCAGTCCGGCAAGACGCGAAACGGACGCACCAGTTCAGCGGAAGGTTCATGCCAATGGTTCACCGCCTGAGCCAGCAGCGACCAGTTGCTTTCTCCCAGATGGTCAAAGCTTTCAAACGGCCCGTTGCTGGCGGACCAGACGCCATCGACATGGCTCACCAGGCGGCTGTCGACTTCCATCTCCATCGCCAGACCGGCCAGCTCATCCGGCGTAATCGGGTCGATAAAGTTCGGGAACGCGTTCTTTAATACCACCGGCTGTTTTTGCCAGTATTTTTCTAAAAATTCCGGCCAGTTAAGGTTCAGTTGATAAGCCATGATTCATACCGTGAGTGGAGAAGTAGGCTTGATTATAAAGAGGCCACCCTGCACCGCGCCTTGTGATGAATCAATTGCCGATGCGGACTTATGAATCCCATTCATAGCGGCTTATCGTTTTGCTGGATTATTCATGACTATCAATCAGGCTATCCTATAGATCATCAACACAGCTCAGACGGAAAACTATGATTCACTCACCGGCGCGCGCGACGCCCGCCCACGGCAACCCCCACGGTTTGCTTTTTGTCGTCATACTCAGCGCCTTAATGGCCTTTACCTCACTCTCAACCGATATTTACCTTCCCGCCATGCCCGCTATGGCGCGTGATTTAAACGGTAACGTCGAGCTAACGATCACCGGTTTCTTAATCGGTTTTTGCGTCGCACAGCTGATCTGGGGGCCACTCAGCGATCGTTTGGGCCGTCGACTGCCGCTATTTATTGGCATGGGGCTGTTTATTATCGGCTCGGTCGGCTGCGCGCTCTCCACCAGCATCAGCCAGATTGTGTTCTGGCGTGTATTTCAGGCGCTGGGTGCCTGTACTGGCCCCATGCTGGCGCGAGCAATGATCCGCGATCTGTTCAGCCGTACCCGTGCCGCGCAGATGCTCTCAACCTTAATTCTGATGATGGCTATCGCCCCAATTGCCGGGCCGCTGATCGGCGGGCAGATGATTATTTTCGCCAGCTGGCACCTGATTTTCTGGCTGCTGGCGGTTATTGGCCTCGCGATGTTTATCATGCTGTTCTGGTTGCCGGAAACTCTGCCCGTAGAAAAGCGCGAGAAAGCCTCTTTGGGTGGCGTTTTCAGGAACTATGGTTTGCTGCTAACCAACGTCGCGTTTATGCGCTATACCCTGTGCCTGACCTTCTATTACGTGGCGATCTACGCCTTTATTACCGGTTCGCCGTTTGTCTATATCAGCTACTTTGGCGTCGAGGCGCAGCACTACGGCTGGCTATTTGCGCTCAACATCGTCGGCGTGATGGTGATGAGCGTGGTGAATCGCCGCATCGTGCAGCGCTACGCGCTGGAGACGTTATTGAAAGTGGCGACCAGCGTGGCGGGAGCGGCCGCACTGGTGCTGGCGGTCGGCGCATGGTTCCACGTCGGCGGGCTCGCCTTAATTGTTGTGGCGATATTTATTCTGTTTTCAATGAACGGCATCATCGCCGCTACCTCAACGGCCGCCGCGCTGGATGCGGCGCCGAACGTTGCGGGTTCAGCCTCGGCGTTGATTGGGGCGTTGCAGTACGGCAGCGGAATTATCTCCTCGCTGATGCTGGCGATACTCAGTGACGGCACGCCGTGGACGATGGCATGGGTGATAGCGCTGTTTACCTGTGCCAGCACCGCTATCGCCCTGACGGCGCGCGCCAGGGCGGCGGCGTAATCACACCACCACTACGCGGTTTCTTCCCTGCTGTTTGGCCTGATACAGCGCCGCATCACTATTACTGATAAGTTCGGCGCCAATGTCGGCGATGCTCTGAATGCTGCAGACAAATAGCGGTGAGTCCCAGGTCATGACGCCGAGACTGATGGTCAGCGCGCCGCCGATGGGGCTGGTTTTATTCTCAATATCCAGCTCCATCACCCGCTCGCGCAGGCGCTCAGCCACCATCCGCGCACCTCTTGCTCCGGTATTTGGCAGCATAATCAAAAACTCTTCGCCGCCGTAGCGGCTCACGCAATCCCCCGGACGCAACGAGCCCTTCAGAGCATCCGCCACCGCACGCAGTACGCGGTCGCCCGCCAGATGGCCGTAGGTATCGTTGTAGCGCTTAAAGAAATCGATATCCGCCATACATATCGCAAATGAGGTTCCTTCGCGCTGGGCTCTGGCAATTTCATAGTTCAGCCGCTCGTCCATGTAGCGCCGGTTAAACAGGTCCGTCAAATGGTCCCGCTCGGCGTACTGCAGTAAGGTTTGGTTGGCGCTGGCAAGCTGCTGTTCGGCTAGCTTACGATCGGTGATGTCCATCCACGCGGCGGAGATCCCCACGGCCCTTCCACCGGCGTCATATACCGGCTGTGACTGAATATAAAAGTAGCGCCCGTAAAGAAACACCTCTTTGCTGGCAAGTTCTTCACCGCTATCAATGCGCATAAAATCTTGCTCAAACAGCAAATGCCAATCCGGTATTATCTCTTTGAGGTATTTCCCCACCAGCGTCTCTTTGGATTCTCCCAGCATTTCACCCATCGCCTTATTGGCTTTGGTCAGCTGGCCGCTACGGTTGATAACGCACAGCGCCAGCGGCGTATCCTGGTAGATCGATTCCAACTGCAGAACCCGCTCACTGAGCTGGGTGATATCCCGGTCGATGCCGCGATAGCCATAGAGCACGCCATTTTCATCAAACAGGGGAATCGCGCTGGTTTCAATGACCACCACGCTGCCATCGGCACGCCGGTTACGGTTAATCATGCCTGATAAAGGCTTTTGCGCGACCACCACATCGAAGAAGGCTTTCTTCAGCCGTTTCGCTTCGCCCGGTACCATAAAATCAAACGGTGTACGGCCCAACACCTCTTCGGGCCTATATCCGAGCTGGTTCTTAATCACATCTGACACCCAGACATAACGGCCAGCGGCATCAACTTCCCACACCCAATCGGTATTGTGATGTAACAGTTCCGCCAACCTCTCTGAATCGCCTCTGTTGCTCTGTGCGAGATGCTTATCCATCGCCGTTCGTCCTCTCCATTTACCCGTTCGTGGTCAAAAAACAACCACCAGGTCAACCAAGTTATAATGACCTGTTATTTTCCGATCACAACTACTTTAACAATTAATGCGGTCAAGCTATTTTATAACAAAATAAAGGAGACCTGCCTGTGATTTCAATTAAGTATTTATGCCCTGCATGCAACGGAATTACCGAAATATCTAATATTGAAGAAATCAAAAATTCACAGGATGCTTATCCAATGGCGTGTCAAGCCTGTGGCAAGGCTTTCAGTAAAGCTGAGCTGATCAAATTTGCCAAACTAAAGGCCGAAGCAATGATTATCGAAGCGCTTTCAACATTACCAAAAAAATCGCATAAATAAATTCAGTTATGGTTTTATTAAGGTATTGAATAAATTGTTAACAATATTACGTTTTGGTGCTCAAGATTAATTGAGTCATGCTTTTTAATTAGTTCTAATCTTTTTTCTGCCTGAGATTAAACATATTGAATTCGTGGAATAAAGAGCAAAAAAATGGGTGGCTGTTTAGCCACCCATCGAAGTTTATCCACGTCACGAACGCTTAGGCCAGCGCTTCGGCCTCGATCATAACCGGGTGAAAGCGGCGCTTGAAATAGATAAGCCCGTGTCCTTCTTCTTCACCCAGCGCAATATTCTGGATCTCCACCAGATAGACCAGATGGCTGCCGATGGTCTGTACCTGGCGAATTTCGCCTTCGAGGCTTGCCAGCGCGCCGTTCAGCACCGGCTGAGCTAGCGCCCCGCGCTGCCAGCCGCTAAGGCTAAAGCGCTCGTCCATGGCCATACCGGTCATCCCGGCGAAGTGACGTGCCATAATTTCCTGATCGTGGTTGAGCACGTTAATGCACAGCTTGCCGTTGCCCTGGAAGACCGGGTTCATGGCGCTATTGGCATTGATACACACCATCACCGACGGCGGTGAATCGGTAACCGAGCACACGGCGGTGGCGGTAATGCCGCAGCGGCCGGCTTCGCCCTCGGTGGTGACGACGTTAACCGCAGCCGACAGGCTGGCCATCGCATCGCGAAAACGCAGGCGTTGTTCATCTAATTGCATTGTGACCTCCCGCTGCGAATCACTTCAGCAGCTTATCCAACAGGTTAATATCAGCATTGTTGTGCAGGTGCGGCACCGTCCAACCGTGCTGGTCGTATTCCGACAGGCAGCGGTCGACCATCGCCATCATTTTGTCCATGTTGCCGGAGGTCTGCGCCTGGCGCAGGCACTGCAGGCGAATCTCATCCTGGCTACCGGAATAGTTAATCTCATACAGCTCGTGACGGCCGCCAAACTCGCTGCCAATCGCATCCCACATCAGTTTTAAGATCTTGATGCGCTCAACATGATCCATGCCGTTGGAGCCGCGAACGTACTTCGCCAGATACTGGTCGATCTGCGGATTGTTGAGATCGCGCGCGCTTGAAGGCAGGTAGATCAGGCCGCTGGTGACGTTACGTTCGATAATATTTTTGATCTTGGCGTAGGCCATTGGCGCCATCACGCGATAGGTTTGCAGCGCGGCGTGATCCGGCAAATAAGCCCCGTTAACCCACGGCGTCGCTTCCGAACACATCGAATCGCTGAGCGCCCAGAACATGTTGCGCCACGCCACCACTTCACCGAGATCCGCCTGCACGCCGCGGAATTCCAGGGTGCCGGTACACTCCAGCGATCTCTTCAGCAGGGCGGTAATAAAGTCGAGCTTCACCGCCAAACGCACGCACGCCTGCAGTGGGTACATACGGGCGAAACCGCCTTCCATTGTCCAGCGACGGCAGCGATCGAAATCGCGGTAGATCAGTACGTTTTCCCACGGGATCAGTACTTTATCCATCACCAGGATCGCATCGTTCTCGTCAAAGCGGCTGGAGAGCGGATAGTCATATGGCGATCCGGTAGCCCCGGCGACCAGCTCATAGGAGGCGCGGGAAATCAGCTTCACACCTTCCGCGTCCATTGGTGCAACGAACATCAGCGCGAAGTCCGGGTTTTCCCCCATCACCTGGGCCGAGCCGAAGCCAATCATGTTGTAGTGAGTCAGCGCCGAGTTGGTGGCAACGACTTTGGCACCGCTGACGATAATCCCGGCGTCGGTCTCTTTTTCCAGCTTGATGTAGACGTCTTTCACTTCGTCGGCCGGTTTATGACGGTCGATAGGCGGGTTGACGATGGCGTGGTTAAAGTACAGGCCGGTTTCCTGAATGCGTGAATACCAGTGGCGGGCGTTTTGCTCAAACTGGCCGTAGAACGCTGGGTTGGCGCCCAGTGCGCTACCGAAAGCCGCTTTATAGTCCGGAGTACGGCCCATCCAGCCGTAGGAGAGGCGTGACCATTCGGCGATGGCGTCGCGCTGCTGGCGCAGATCATCGGCACTTTTCGCCACGCGGAAGAATTTGTGGGTGTAGCCGCCGCTGCCGGTATCGGTATTCCAGCACAGCTTATCCTGCATATCCGGTTTGTGCAGCGCATCGTACAGCTGAGCCACGGATGCCGCCGCATTGCGGAATGCCGGATGGGTGGTGACGTCTTTAACGCGCTCACCGTAGATGTAGATCTCACGGCCATCCTGCAGGCTTTTCAGGTACTCTTCGCCGGTTAACGGGCGCTTGGTGTCTGCGCGGAAATCTTCAGGTTTCATAGGGTACACTCCAGTATCTTTCGGATTTGTTAAATTTATGTTTTGTTTTTGTTCTGTAATTGAAGCGTTTGAGCGGGTGTTCGTGAAGGGACGTTTGCGACAACGGCGGGTACTTTTCAGGCGAGGTTAGGTTCTGTGATCTGGGCGAGGTTTGATGGAGGATGCCCCCTCACCCCGGCCCTCTCCCCAAAGGGGCGAGGGGGAAAAACGTGCACACATTGCCCTATCTCCCCACAGAGGAAAAGACTAAAAGCGCGCACAGTTCGGTCCCCTCTCCCCGATGGGGAGAGGGTTAGGGTAAGGGGAAAACTACGACACCGGAATCTGACTGGCGCGAAACGCGCTCGGTGAGCATCCTACGAGGCGGTTAAAAAAGCGGGCGAAATAGGCCGGGTCCTTAAACCCCAGCTGCCAGGCAATCTCACTCACTGCGCTATCGGAAAACAGCAGCAGCCTTTTGGCCTCCCGCAGCTGTCGGTCAAAGATCAGTCGCTTTGGTGGCCGGTTGGCAAAACGGCGGCAAATATCCGTCAGCCGCGACTCGGTCAGATGCAGCTCGCCCGCGTAGTCCGGCACCGTCCAGTGGCGATGATAGTTATTGTCGATCATCTGGTTAAACCGCTGGAACAGCTTCAGCTCGCCGCGCACGCCGCTCCCCGCGTGGTCATCCAGCGGAGCATTACGCAGCAGTAGCGTAAACACCGCTTGCGCCAGCAGCACCAGCGTATGCTCGCGACCCGCCAGCTGCGACGTTGACTCGCGCTGAATCAGCCGCCAGTAGTGCGCCAGCGCCGCCAGCTCATCCGGTTTATCCGCCAGCGACAGGCACATACCCGGCAGGCCAAACGCCTCCCGGGTGCCGGGGTACAGCACCTCCAGCAGCGGCCAGATCAGATCCTCGCGCACCGTCAACACATGGCCGTCGCTGTCCGACTCGGTGATAAAGGCGTGCGGCACCGAGGGCGGCGTTAACACGAACAGCGGTGCCTGTACCGAATAGCGATGATCGTCGAGCTGGAGTTCAATCTGCCCGGTATCAAGAAAATGCATCTGGAAAAACTGGTCGTGACGATGCGCCTGCATATCGCGGCCAAAGAACTCAGCCATGCGGGCAAAAGACTGATAATGCACGTCTTTGCTGCCCAAGCTCTCTTCATACTCGGTGCTGATGTCGATATTGGTAATCGTCTGCTGGCACATCGTAGCCCCCTACGGTGTCGCCCGCGGGCGGGACGACTTCATCGGGATAAGCCAGACAATCACCGCCCCCACCACCAGTAACGCGGCAACAAACCACAGACCGCTGTTAAAGCTGCCGGTGACATCTTTCAGCCAGCCGATCATAAACGGACTGAGTGCCGATCCGATATTGCCGGTGGCGTTGATCACCGCAATGCCGATCGCCCGGGCACGCAGGCTGATCGACTGATCCGGAGTGGTCCAGAAAATAGCCATCGCACTGAAAGAACCGGTGGAAGCCATCACGATCCCCAGCAGTTGGATCAGGCTATGGCTGGTCGCCGAGGCCAATAGCCAGCCCGCAGCCGCAAACAGGAACGGCAGCGCCGTGTGGTGTTTACGCTCCTGATGTTTATCAGAGTGGCGGCTCCAGTAGATCATCCCGAGAATGGTGCAAATCTGCGGTATCGCCGCCAGCAGGCCAATGGTGATATTGCTGCTGCCTTCGTTGAAGCTTTTGAGGATCTGCGGCGTCCAGATGCTGATGGCGCTCAGCGTGTTGGTCAGGCAAAAATAGGCCAGGGTGTACATCATCACTATCGGCGTGAAAACCTCTCGCCACAGGCTACGCTGCTGCATCGCGTGGTGGCTGATGGCCCCTTCCGGTTGTACCAGCGTCAGATGGTCGTTATCCATCATCTCCTGCAGGCATTTTTTATCCTCGGCGGTCAGCCATTTGGCTTTCGCCGGGGAGTCATCCAGCCAGTACCAAACCATCACCCCGAGCAGCACCGCCGGGAATCCTTCCAGCAGGAACAGCCACTGCCAGCCGCGCAGGCTCAGCATGCCGTCCATTGACAAAATGTAGCCCGAGACAATCGAGCCCAGCGCGGTCGTCACCGGCATGGCAATCATAAACAGCGCATTGGCGCGGGCGCGGAAAAAGGCCGGGAACCAGTAGGTTAAATAAAGCAGGATACCGGGCAGGAACCCGGCTTCGGTGATGCCCACCAGCATGCGCAGCACGTACAGGCTTTTTGGCCCGACGGCAAACATGGTGGCGGTAGACGCAATGCCCCACAGCACCATGATGGTCGCTATCCAGCGGCGCGCGCCGACAATGCTGAGCATCATGTTGCTGGGAATGCCGAAGAGCACGTAGGTGGCGTAAAACAGCGTGGTGGCGAGGCCGAACATGGTGGCGTTGAGGCCCAGATCGGCCCCCATCGTCAGCCCGGCAAAGCCGATATTAATACGGTCTAAAAACGAGAAGATAAACAGCACAAATAAAAACAGCACCAGGCGGCGAAACAGCTTATTGATAACCGACTGCTGGCCTGCGGTCAGCTGCTTATGCTGGTCAGCAGGGTTACGCTGTTCCGGGATGGCAGATGATGTGTCGCTCATAATTCTTCCTCTAATGGGATTTTTGTAGGGTACGACAACTTTTTTGCCGGACGGCGGCGATGCCTTATCCGGCCTGAGGTTTGCTCTGGAGAAAAACGGATGAAACCGGCCTTAATAAACGCCCGGTTCGGCGGCGGATGCACCGGCGCCAAAGCGGGCCGCCAGCGCTTCCGCACCGCGCGCCAGCAAGGTGGTATCAACGCCGACGGCGACGAACAGCGCGCCCAGCTCGAGATAGCGTTTTGCCAGCTGTTCGTTGGCCATCAGGATCCCCGGCGCTTTCCCCGCCGCCCGAATCTGCACGATGGCGTTCTCAATCGCCGCCTGCACTTCCGGGTGCTGCGGATTGCCAGCAAAGCCCATGTCGGCGCTCAAATCTGCAGGGCCGATAAACACGCCATCAACGCCCTCCACATCAAGGATTTGCGCCAGGTTACGCATCGCTTCCCGGGTTTCAATCTGCACCAGCACGCACATGGCGGCGTTAGCTTCGTGAAGATAATCGGGGATCCGACTCCAGCGCGAGGCCCGCGCCAATGCGCTACCTACGCCGCGAATGCCCTGCGGCGGATAGCGGGTGGCGGCTACGGCGGCACGCGCTTCATCGGCGTTTTGCACCATCGGCACCAGCAGATTTTGTGTCCCCACGTCGAGCAGCTGTTTAATCTGCACCGCGTCATTCCACGACGGGCGCACCACCGGCTGGCTGGGATACGGCGCTATCGCCTGCAGCTGCGTCAACACGGTCTGGACGTTGTTCGGCGCGTGTTCGCCATCAATCAACAACCAGTCGAAGCCTGCTCCCGCTAACAGTTCGGCGCTATAGCTGCTGGACAGCCCCAACCACAGGCCAATCTGCGGACGCCCGGCGTTGAGCGCCTCTTTAAAACTGTTCTTAATCATTGCGTTATCTCTTATACAAACCGGCAGCTGATAGAGCCCATCTTGCCGTAGTCAACGTGGAAGGTGTCGCCCTTGCGCGCCGGAACCGGGCGGGTGAACGATCCGCCGAGAATAATCTGCCCCGCCTCTAGCTGGACGTCGTACGGCGCCAGCTTATTCGCCAACCACGCCACGCCGTTGGCCGGATGGTTGAGTACGCCTGCCGCCACGCCGGTTTCTTCAATCACGCCGTTACGGTAGAGCAGCGCGGAGATCCAGCGTAAATCCAGTTCACCGGGTTTAATCGGCCGACCGCCAAGAATGACCCCAGCGTTGGCGGCGTTGTCGGAAATCGTGTCGAATACCTTGCGCGGCCGCTGGGTTTCCGGGTCGATGTTATGGCTACGGGCGTCAATCAACTCCAGCGCCGGGATCACATAGTCGGTGGCGTTATAGACATCAAACAGCGTGCAGTTCGGGCCACGCAGCGGTTTAGCCAGCACGAACGCCAGCTCCACCTCAATGCGCGGGACGATAAAACGGTCGGTGGGGATATCGCCGCCGTCGTGGAAAAACATATCGTCGAGCAGCGCGCCGTAGTCCGGTTCGCTGATTTGCGAGCTGGCCTGCATCGCTTTCGAGGTCAGGCCGATTTTGTGGCCCTTGAGCGTGCGGCCTTCGGCCATCTTCATCGCCACCCATTCACGCTGAATGGCATAGGCGTCTTCGATGGTGATGGTCGGGTAATCCAGCGATACCGCGCGGATCTGCTCGCGCTGTTTTTCAGCCTGATCCAAGCGCTGGGCAATCAGGGTATGAGTTGGTTTGTCGAGCATAGTGATTCCTATTACCGTGTTTTCCCCCGCTCCCTAGCGTGGCGAGGGGATTGACCGCGTATGTGTTTTCCCCTTCTCCCCGTGGGAGAGGGCCGGGGTTAGGGCATCAGGCCGCTGAGATTCCCCCTCACCCTAACCCTCTCCCCAAAGGGGCGAGGGGATTGACCGAGCATATGTTTTCTCCCTCTCCCCAAAGGGGCGAGGGGATTGACCGAGCATATGTTTTCTCCCTCTCCCCAAAGGGGCGAGGGGATTGACCGCGTATGTGTTTTCCCCCTCTCCCCGTGGGAGAGGGCCGGGGTGAGGGCATCAGGCCGCTGAGATTCCCCCTCACCCTAACCCTCTCCCCAAAGGGGCGAGGGAACTGACCGTGCATGTGTTTTCCCCCTCTCCCTAGCGTGGCGAGGGGATTGACCGAGCATATGTTTTCCCCCTCTCCCCGTGGGAGAGGGCCGGGGTGAGGGCATCAAGCCGCTGAGATTCCCCCTCACCCTAACCCTCTCCCCAAAGGGGCGAGGGGACTAACCGTGCATGTATTTTTCCCCCCACCCTAAGGATCGAGGGGGCCGCCCGTGACGGGATTATTTAAATAACGCGTGAACGTTGTTTTGCTTGTAGTTCAGCGTTGGATGCAGCTCATCCAGCTCAAACGACAGTGCCAGGTAGCGGCTGTCCATCAGCGCGGCAAAGTGGTTTTTAATCAGCGCAAACAGCATCTCCCCCACCTGCTCACGGCTTTCGAGGCTGCGCCCGCTGCCGATTTTTAGCGTCATATGCACAAACGCGTAATCGTGCTGACCATCGGCCATCTGCCAGGTATCCAGCCAGTGGGCGCGGCTGCGGATACCGCCAAGTGGGAAAATCCCCGTAGCGGCCAGCGTGGCGTTCACCTTGGCAAACAGCCCCGGCAAATCGGCCTGCTCGCGAATGTTGTCGGTGCATTCAGCAATAAAGTGCGGCATGGTTCATCCTCAGGCTGGCAGCGGGAAAATAGCGTTCACCTGCCCGGTACCGGAGCTGGCAAACAGATCGGTGACAAACTCCACCTTGCCGTCGTATTTATCCCAGCCCAGCATCCCCAGCAGCATCACGGTGTCGTGCATATTGCCTTCGCCGTAGCAGTAGTCGGCATACTCCGGCAGCATGGTGCAAAACTCCTTGAACTTGCCTTCGCGCCACAGCTTGACCACGCGCTCATCCATCTGATGATCGAATTCGCGGGTGTAGCTGTTCATCCCCTCTTCCGCACGCTGGTCGTCGATAAAGCGGTGCGACAACGAACCGCTGGCAAACACCGCCACCGTACCGTCGTACTGTTCAATGGCTTTGACGATGGCTTCACCCAGCCGACGGCTGTCGGCAAAATCGTGCACCGTACAGAAGGCGGAAATTGACACCACTTTGAAATGCTTATCGCTGTTCATGTAACGCATCGGCACCAGCGTGCCATACTCCAGCTTCAGGCTCGGGATATTGTGCGCTTTAGCACGCACGCCCAGCTTCACCGCTTCATCGGCGATCAGCTGCCCAAGCTCAGGGTTGCCGTCGTAGTCGTAGGTCATGTCACGAATAAAGTGCGGCAGCTCGTTGCTGGTATAAATCCCCTTAAAGCTCTCCGCACAGTTAATGTGATAGGCGCTGTTCACCAACCAATGGGTGTCGAACACGATAATGGTATCGACGCCCATTTCCCGGCAGCGCTTGCCGATTTCGATATGCCCGTCAATCGCCGCCTGGCGGCAGCCGAAGTTTTTCCCAGGGATTTCTGAGAGATACATTGACGGTACGTGAGTAATTTTTGCCGCTAACGCTAACTTGCCCATATCACACTCCCCATTTCGGGATTGGATGGTCGCCCATAGAAATACAGACGTTTTTCATTTCCGCGAACACTTCAAAGCTGTATTCGCCGCCTTCACGCCCGGTACCGGAGGCCTTCACGCCGCCAAACGGCTGACGCAGATCGCGCACGTTCTGGGTGTTGACGAACACCATTCCAGCCTCGATACCGCGCGCCAGGCGCAGCACTTTGCTGATGTCCTGGGTCCAGATATAGGATGCCAGGCCATATTCGATGTCGTTGGCCAGACGCAGCCCTTCGGCTTCGTCTTTAAACGGCAGCAGGCAGGCCACCGGGCCGAAGATCTCTTCTTGTGCCACGCGCATGCGGTTATCGACATCCGCCAGCACCGTGGGGCGCAGGAAGTTGCCGTTGCGCAGATGCGCCGGTAAATCGGTCGGTTTCTCCGCGCCGCCCGCCAGCAGGGTCGCGCCCTCTTCAATCCCCAGACGGATATAGCCGGAGACCTTTTCCCAGTGCTGCTGGCTAATCAGCGCCCCGACCTGAGTATTCGGGTCGGTCGGGTCACCGACGCGCAGGCGGTTAGCGCGTTCGGCAAAGCGTTTAACGAATTCCGGATAAATGCTCTGCTGAATAAAGATGCGCGAACCGGCGGTGCAACGTTCGCCATTGATCGAGAAAATGGTAAACAGCGCGGCGTCCAGCGCGCGCTCGATATCAGCATCCTCAAAAATCAGCACCGGTGATTTGCCGCCCAGCTCCATGGAATACTTTTTCAGCCCGGCGTTTTTCATAATGTTGCGCCCGGTGGCGGTGCCGCCGGTAAACGACACCGCGCGCACATCGTGATGACGCACCAGCGCGTCACCGGCGCTCGCACCGTAGCCCTGCACCACGTTCAGTACCCCGGCCGGAATACCGGCTTCCAGCGCCAGTTCGCCCAACCGATCGGCGGTTAGCGGCGACAGTTCGGACATTTTGAGCACCGCCGTGTTACCCAGCGCCAGACACGGCGCAACCTTCCAGGTGGCGGTCATAAACGGTACGTTCCACGGCGACACCAGCGCGCACACGCCAACCGGCTGCACCAGCGTGTAGTTGAGCATCTTGTCGTCAACCGGGTAGGTTTTGCCGTTCATCTGCTGGCACACTTCAGCGAAAAATTCGAAGTTGTGGGATGCTCGTGGGATCAGCACGTTTTTCGTCTGGTGAATCGGCAGGCCGGTATCGGCGGTTTCCATCGCCGCAATTTCCGGCACGTTCTGGTCAATCAACTCCCCCAGACGGCGCATCAACCGCGCGCGCTCTTTCATCGGCAGATTGGCCCATTTCGGGAACGCCTCTTTCGCCGCCGCCACCGCCTGATTCACTTCGGCTTCACCGCCGGAAGCCACTTCCGCCAGCACCTCACCGGTTGCCGGGTTGGTGGTGTGGAAGTAGTCATTACCGGCGACGTTTTTACCGTTGATCCAATGGTTAATCTTTTTCATTACGCATTTCCCTCACTGACAATTCGGTTCACCAGGCGCCCTACGCCCTCCACTTCCACCACCACTTCATCACCCGGTACCACGTCAGACAGCCCTTTCGGCGTGCCGGTGGCAATCATGTCGCCCGGTTGCAGCGTCATAAACTCGCTGAGGTAGGCGATTAAAAATGGAATGCTAAAAATCAGATCGGCGGTAGTGCCCTGCTGGCGCAGTTCGCCGTTGACGAAGGTACGCAGCGCCAGATTGTGCGGGTCAGGGATGGACTCTTTTGGCACCACGTTAGAGGAGATAGGAGTCAGGCCGTCGCGGCTTTTCACCCGCAGATTCGGGCGATAGTAGTTTTCGAGATAATCGCGGATAGCGTAGTCGTTACACACCGTGTAGCCCGCCACATAGTCCATGGCTTGTGCTTCACTGACCTTACGCGCGGTTTTGCCGATGACCACCACCAGCTCCGCTTCGTAGTGCATGTATTCGACGTTGTTCGGGCGCACCGAAGTTTGTCCATCACCGGTCACCGTGTTCGGCGCTTTGATAAACACCAGCGGCTCTTCCGGCGGCTTAAACTCCAGCTCGCTGGCATGATCGGCATAGTTGAGGCCGAGGGCAAACAGCGTGCCGTGACGCTGCGGATGCGCAACGGCTGCTGTTTCACTGTCGACGATCGTCGGGTTTTCCAGCGGCGGGAAACCGTCCGCCAGCACCCGCACGCGGTCGCCAGGGTTGAGGGCTACACGGGCCTGCGGTGTCCCCAGCAAAATAACGTCACCAGGGTTTAAGGTGGCGAATTCGCTTAACGCACTCAGCAGTTCTGCGGCGCTGCGCTGGAGATCGGCGGTGCTCCAGCGGTCAACGTCGCGGCCGTTGATTTCGGTAGTAATAGTCAGGTTATCGACGTTCTCGATAGCCACCGTGCCGCCCAATGGACAAAAGCCGTCGCGGCATTTGGCCTTGATGGCCGGGCGGTAAAAGCTCTCTTCCGCCAGACTGACTTCATTAGCCAGCGCATAGCCGGCGATATAGTGCGCCGCGTTTTCAACCGCGACCTTACAAGCCGTTTTGCCTACCACCAGCGCGATGGTCGCGCCGCTGTATACCGTTTCTCCCTGCGGCAGCGGAATTGGCTCACCGCCGCCAATCACCGTGTTATGCGGTTTGATAAACCACACCGCCGTTTTGGGCGGCGTCTTGTAGGGGGCCTGCTCAAACGCCTCGCGCCAGGCATCAAGCTGGCTACGATGGTTAAGCGCCACGGCGAAAACGGTACC
The DNA here is from genome assembly GCF_040149365.1 of Kluyvera huaxiensis. Classification (NCBI taxonomy): domain Bacteria; kingdom Pseudomonadati; phylum Pseudomonadota; class Gammaproteobacteria; order Enterobacterales; family Enterobacteriaceae; genus Kluyvera; species Kluyvera huaxiensis. The sequence continues at coordinate 46,709 of NZ_JBEFLV010000011.1, read as the reverse complement.
TTTCATGAACAGCTCCTTAGCGAAAACTTTTTCATTAACATATTAATGATCTGTTTTATGCCTCAGCTGGTCATTTAGCAAACACAAGTCAATTATTTGTGATCAAAATAACAATAATTTTACATTCTTTGTTTTTAATTCATATTTATCAATCAATTAAATAAAAACACCTCAGTTAACTGTTAGTTGCAACAAAAATAAACTGTTGGTAAAAGCAACATTGCTATATTGTTCATATATTAATGATGACGGGATTCGGGAGGCATAATGCATGATTCTTTAACCATCGCGCTGATGCAGGCGCGCGAGGTGGCGATGACCTACTTCCGCCCGATTGTGAAGCAGCACAACCTGACGGAGCAGCAGTGGCGAATTGTCCGCGTGCTGGTCGAGAACCCTTCAATGGATTTTCACGATCTGGCTGCCGCCACCTGTATTTTGCGCCCCAGCCTGACCGGCATTTTGACCCGCATGGAGCGCGACGGTCTGGTGCTGCGCTTAAAGCCGGTTAACGATCAGCGCAAGCTGTACGTGTCGTTAACCAAAGAGGGATACGCGCTGTACGAACGCGCACAGGCGAAAGTCGAAGAGGCTTATCAAAAAATTGAGCAGCGATTCACACCGGAGAAAATGCAGCAATTGACCGCGCTGCTGCACGAATTTATTAAGCTAGAAAAGTAATTATATCAATATATTAACGGCATCACTTTTATCAGTGTGGTGCCGTCATCATCTCAACGTTCCTACGATCTCCCTCGCGACCGCCGATGGTCTTTTTCGCTCCGGCGCGCATTTCTTTTGTACCCGCTGAAACCGGTTTTATCCCAGCACAAATCCAAGGGAGATCACACTTCTTTACATCTCGCTTTGCCTTTCGCTAAGTGTTTCTATAAAAGAAACACTAACAACAATGATATTACGCCTCGTACCTTTAAAACTTAAAACGATGAGAACACCTCTATGTCAGAACAACCGATAACAGGATCTGCCGCCCGTTCGACCGGACGGGTACGCTTCTTTGTGCTAGGCCTGGTGTTTATTAACATTATTATCAACTACATGGACCGAACTAACCTCTCGGTCGCCGCAACCCAAATGTCCGGCGAACTGCAGTTCACGCCGCTGCAAATGGGGCTTATCTTCTCGGCTTTCGGCTGGATCTACGCGGCCCTGCAAATCCCCGGCGGCTTTTTGATCGACCGCTTAGGCTCTCGTCTGGTGTACGGCGTGGGCCTGTTTATCTGGTCACTGATCACCGCGCTGCACGCGGTGGCCAACAGTTTTGGCGCGCTGGTGGGGCTGCGTCTGGGCGTCGGTGCCTTTGAAGCACCGGTGATGCCGTCAAACAACCGGGTGATCTCCAGCTGGTTCCCGGAACAAGAGCGCGCCACGGCAATCGGTATCTACTCCTCGGCGCAGTTTGTCGGTATGGCGTTGATGACCCCGGTGCTGTTCCACGTACAGGATCTATTCGGCTGGCGTGGGCTGTTTTTGATTACCGGCGTGGCCGGGATGCTGTGGGGCATACTGTGGTACTGCATGTATCGCGATCCGCTGGATCACAAAACTGTTTCCAAAGCCGAACTCGATCACCTGCGTAAAGGCGGGGCGGTAATGGAAAGCCGCGAGAGCGCGGCAAAACGCCCGTTCAGCTGGCAGGATCTGGGGCTGATGTTCAAAAGCCGTAAGCTGATTGGCATCTACTTCGGCCAGTTCACTATCTCCGCCACTTTCTGGTTCTTCCTGACCTGGTTCCCAACTTACCTGGTGCAGTATCGCCACATGGATTTTATTAAATCCGGCTACGTGGCTTCCGTCCCCTATCTTGCGGCATTCGTTGGTGTACTGCTGGCAGGGTTTGTTTCCGACCGTCTGATTCGTCGCGGCGTCTCGACCAGCTTTGCGCGCAAAGCCCCTGTCGTTCTCGGCATGGCGCTGACGCTGTTTATCCTTGGCGCCAACTACACCGATAACCCGACGCTTATCATCCTGTTTATGTCCATCGCCTTCTTTGGCAACGGCCTGGCCACCATTACCTGGGTGTTCGTGACCGCCCTTGCGCCTCGCCACCTGATAGGTCTTGCCGGCGGGGTATTCAACTTTACCGGCGCGCTGTCATCCATCGTGGTGCCGATTGCCATTGGCGCGCTGATCGACGGCCACAACTTCGCCCCAGCGCTTGCCTTTATTGCCGTGCTGGCCTGTTTGGGGATTTGTTCTTACCTGTTTGTGGTCGGGAAGATTGACCTCGACGACGAAAAAGCTACGCCGTCAGCAGGCCGCAAAGCGTGACAAGCTCTGCCTGGCGGGCCGCCGTTTGTTCCGGGGTGTACTGGTACATCCCGGCGAAGGCCAGCGCCGCTTTGTGCGAACCGAACTGGATCGGCTGGGCAATAGACAGTTCACCGTCGTCGTGCGGCCAGACCACTTGTCCGCGTTCACGCTGCTGCTGAAGATACGGGGCAATAGCCGTCATCTCTTCAGCGCTAAAGCGCGCGGCAAGCACGGCATCATCTTCAGCCGCCAACAGCGCAATACCGATGACCGACTGACAGGCCGGCATCATATGGAAACCCGCTAACGCCTGGCTGATATGGCTACCGGGCTGGGAGTGGAAGATATAGATAACCTGGTCCTCCCACAGCACGCCCATCGCCACCACGATGTCTTTCGGGGCGTGGGTTTCGAGCAGCGGCAGGGCTTTTGAAAACAGCGTTGAGCCGCGGATAGCCTGAGCTGCCAGCGCATGAATACCCGGTCCCGGCAGATAGCGACGCTGCTCATCCTGGGTGGTGAGACCGATTGCCGCCATGGTCATCAGCAATCGATTGACGCGGGTGGCATTGGTGCCCATCAGGCGGGCCAGTTCGCGACAACCGATAGCCCGATCGCTGGATACCAGATACTGCAAGCAGCGAATACCGTCGATAAGGCTTTGATTAGGTTGAGACGACATGGCGGGACCCCGTTTTTTTGAAGACTATTATTTTATCGCCAGAAAGGCAGGAATTACAATTTATGCAAATTTTTCAGCAAACCCACGAACGTGATTTTCCCCATCAGAACCTGACGACCGATCTGCTGGTTGCCGGCGGTGGCCTGGCCGGGTTATGCGCCGCACTCGCCGCCGCGCGCGATGGTTTGCAGGTTGTCCTCGTGCAGGATCGCCCGGTGCTCGGCGGCAACGCCTCCAGCGAAGTGCGCCTGTGGGCCAACGGTGCCACCTCGCACATGGGCAACAATAACCGCTGGTCGCGCGAAGGCGGCATCATGGGCGAAATTCTTGAAGAGAACCTGTGGCGCAATAAAGAAGGCAATCCGATGATGTTCGACCTGCTGCTGCTGGATCTGGCACAGCGCGAAAAGAACCTCACCCTGCTGCTCAACACCGCAATCTACGCGGTGAACCGCGAAGGCCAGCGCATCACCGAGGCCACCGGTTTTAACCCGGTCAACGAAACCTTCTATCACATTCAGGCCGCGCAGTTCTGCGATGCCACGGGTGACGGCGTGCTCGGCCATCTGGCCGGAGCAGAGTACCGCATCGGTGCCGAAGATGCTGAAGAGTTAGGGGAGAAAATGGCACCGGGCGACAATTTTGGCCATAAACTCGGCCACTCGATCTACTTCTATACCCGCAAAGGCAGCGATCCGGTGAAGTTTGTCCCGCCCTCTTTCGCGCTGCAGAACATTGAAGAGATCCCGCGCTATAAGCGCCTGACCTCCACTCTCAACGGCTGCGATCTGTGGTGGCTGGAATGGGGCGGCCGCCTCGATACCATTCACGACAGCGAGCAAATCAAATGGGAGCTGTGGAAAATCGTCTGGGGCGTGTGGAACTACATCAAAAATTCCGGCGAATTCCCGGATGCGGATAACCTCACTATCGAGTGGGTCGGAGCCATCCCAGGTAAGCGTGAAAGCCGCCGCTTTATCGGCGATCACCTGCTGTGTCAGCAGGACATCATGGAGCAGCGCGACCACTACGATGCGGTCGGCTACGGCGGCTGGTCCATTGATCTGCATCCGGCCGACGGCGTCTACAGCAACCACGACGGCTGCCGTCAGTTCCACAGCAAAGGCACCTACACCATTCCGTATCGCAGCCTTTACAGCCGCTCGCTGGATAACCTGTTCCTGACCGGGCGGCTGATCTCCGCCTCGCACGTCGCCTTCGGCAGCGCCCGCGTGATGTGTACCTGCGGTCTGCTCGGCGAAGTGGTCGGTCGCGCCGCCGCGCTGTGTCAGCAGCATAAACTGGATGCGCCGCAGCTGGCGGAAGGCAAACATATCGGCAAGCTGCAGCAGCATCTTCAGCATACCGGCTGCTACATTCCGCGCCAGTTCCTGCTGGATCCGGCGCGTGGTGCGCAGGTCATTGCCAGCAGTGAAATGCAGCTCACCACGCTTGCGGCCAACGGTCAGTGGATGGCGCTCAACGAGCGTATGGCTCTGCTGCTGCCGGTGAAAGCCGGTGAATCACTACCGGAAATGCGCTTTACCCTGCGATCCGCCATATCTCAACCTTTAAAAATCAGCCTGTTAGGCAGCCAAAAGGTCGCTAACTATTGCGCCGATACGCTGCTGGATGAGCGTTCATTAACGGTCGAAGAAGCCGGTGAATATCGCGTGGCGTTCGACTGGCAAAGCGATGCCGACCGCTATCTGTTCATCGCTTTTGAAAGTAACAGCAACGTGGAGATCGCCTTAACCAGCCTTGAACTGCCGGGCGTGATGACGGTATTTAACAGCCAGAATGCCCGCGTGGCGAAACATCCCCGGCAGATTGTTGACGGTGATTTTGGGGCGGAAGAGTTTGATTTTTGGGTGCCGCGCCGCCGTCCGCATCAGGTGATGCCGGCGGTCCACTTCACCACCCCGCTGCGCTGCTATGACGTGCAAAATCTGCTCAACGGCCGCCTGCGCCCGGAACAGCAGATTAACGGCTGGGTGCCGGCACTCGACGATGCCAAACCACAGTTAACGTGGCAATGGGATGCGCCGCAGACCGTCCAGTCGCTGACGCTGGTGTTTGATAATGATTTTGATAACGCCATGGAAACCGTGCAGATGGGCCACCACGCTGCGGTGACGCCGCACTGCACCACCCATTACCGACTGTGGGCCGATGATGAGCTACTTGCCGAGGTGGATGATAACCGTCACTCCGTGTGCCAGCATACGCTGGAGGCCCCGCGTAGCGTGTCAACCATCCGACTTGAGATAGTGAAAACGGCGGGCGCGCTGCCGGCGGTCTATGCGCTTAACGTGAAGTAACGAACATCGGGTATGCGGGATATCTCGCATACCCGATGAGATAGTGACGCACCACGCTGCGCCAACGCTATGGCCGTTATGCCCCCTGGCGGGTCGCGGCCAGCACAATCTCACGAATACAGACGTACTGCGGCTGGGAATAGGCGTACTCAATCGCGTGCGCCACGTCTTCCGGGCTTAACACTTTACCGCCCATATCCTGCTTCCATTCCTGATAACCGGCTTTGATATCATCGCTGGTGGTGTGGCTCAGCAGTTCGGTTTCCACGGCACCCGGTGCAATCACCACTACGCGCACGTTGTGCGGCGACAGCTCTTCACGAAGGTTTTCTGACAAACCATGGACCGCGAACTTGGTGCCAACATACACCACATGATTCGGGAAGGTTTTCCGTCCGGCGATGGAGCTGATGTTGATGATGGTGCCTGCTTTACGCGCGATCATCCCTTTAGTGACCGCGTGAACGCCGTTCAGCAGGCCTTTGACGTTGACGTCGAGCATCTGTTCCCATTCGTCCGGGTTCTGATCGTCGATGTTGCCCAGCAGCATCACGCCCGCGTTGTTGACCATCGCATCCACCGGCCCAAACTGCTGCTCGGCTTCGGCAATCGCCGCCGCAACGGCTTGTCTGTCGGTCACGTCGACGGAGCGACACAGGGTATGCGGCAGGTTCAGCGCCGTCATCCTGTCTACACGACGCGCCAGCAGCAGCAGCGCGTGACCGCGTTCAGACAGCAGTTTAGCGGTGGCAAGGCCAATACCGGAGCTGGCACCGGTTATCACGACTAAAGGTTTGGATGCAGCGTTCATAGGAATTCCTCATAAATAAAATTGATGGCGCTACTTTAATTCCGAATGGAAATGGTGAAAAATGGTTTGTTTTTTTCACAGCCATAAAAAAATTCTATGGATAAACGACAGCTCAGCGCCTTCATCTCCGTGTTTGAAGAGCGCAATATTACCCGTGCCGCGGAACAGTTAAGTCTGACACAGCCTGCTCTTTCTGCCACCGTCAAGGCGCTGGAAGAGGAGTTGGGCACCCAGCTTTTCGTGCGTAAACCACGCGGCGTCGAGGTGACGGAAGATGCCCGCGCGCTCTATCCACATGCCTGCCGGATGATCCAGGATATGGCTACGCTGACCGCGCGTTTTCGTAAACGGCAAGACAAAGCGCCGCTGACTATCGGTATCGAGCAGGATATCGCTTCGCCGTGTCTGGCCTCGTTGTTACAGCAGATTGGCGGCGAGATGCCGGACACGCTGGTGACGCTGGACCCGGGCTGTACCGGTGATATTCGCCTCGGCTGCGAAAGCCTGCGCTGCGAAGATGAGCTGTTTATGCCGCTGTACGACGAGCCTTATGTGCTGGCCTATCCGTCGGCGCATCCGGTCAGCGAACTGGCGGAGCTGAACCTGGAGTTGCTCTACGGCTATCCGTGGGTGATGTACCCTGCTCACGATTCCCATCAGCGATTTTTGCCGTTCTACGGGCCATCCGCCGGTGCGCCAAGCGCCAACGCGGGCAGCTTCACGCTGACGTTAGATCTGGTTGAAGGCGGTTTTGGTCTGGCGATTGCCCCGCAGTCGCTGGTGGAATCACGCTGCGATTTAGCCTATCGCGCGCTGCCGGGCTATCCGCTGGTGCGCCGTCTGGGTATTTGCTATGCCATTCAGGCGACGGAAAATCCTGCCGTGCGTCGGCTGCTGGATTTGCTGAATCAGGCCTGATGGTTAGGCATGAGATTCCGTTCACTTTATGTTTGGTAGCTGAGTGCAAGATTCCGTTCACTTTATGTTTGGTAGTTGAGTGCAAGATTCCGTTCACTTTATGTTTGGTAGTTGAGTGCAAGATTCCGTTCACTTTATGTTTGGCAGAAAATGAAACAACTGCACCCGTGAACGGGCTAAGGGGGGCGCCGCGCCCCCCTTTGCAATCCCCGCGGCCCCGCGGCGAAATCGGTGCTTCGCACTGCGTTCGCCTGCGAACTCCAGCCTGCGGCACGGCTCAACTCGACATCCTGTCTCGGTTCGCCTCAGTCCGCCATCCCTGGCGGACTGACCTTGTCTTCCCTTCTCCGGCTCACCGATTTCAAGCGTGGACTCATCGGTTCCAGCGACTTCGATTTTTGCTTTTAGCGAAAAGACTACAGCGGCATGGGTGGCGTCTGAATCGCCGAGGCGTTGCCTGAAGGCCGGGGCAGCCCACAGGGATGTGGGCTGAGGGCGCGTTTTACAGGGATGTTACCTCGCGCCCGACCCGAAAGCCGGAAGGCATAAGCTGAGGGCACCGCGAAGCGGCGATTCTGCCGCCAGAGCCTGGGGGTGCAGGGGGCGGCGGCGATTGGCCGCCCCCTGCGCGCTCCTTGCGCCGTTCGGTTTATAGGGCGCGAGATGAATAAGGAGCGCAACCGGCTGGAAAGCTAAACCTGATCTCGCGGAGCGTATTAAGAGACCGTGCGAGCAGGAACAGCCGCGCCCCCCCGTCAGAGCGCTCGCCGACGGATTTTATCCACCGCCCGTTTCTGCCAGTTGTCAATTTTTCGACTATGATCGTAAATCAAGACTGTCAGCTTTTCTGGAGCGCATGTGTATGAATATCGTGACATCCTATCCGGAATTTTTTAAATACTCTGAAAGACATTCACTATTTTCATTTGCTACAATGTGTAAACCGAGATTAAGGAAGTTCCCATGTCCGGACTTTCACTCTCTTTAGCTGTGGATAGATTGACAGTTGTCATCAACTGTTTAATTTCTTTTATCTGGAGAAAACCAGAAACCTTTATCTATTTCTTTCCACAACTTGATCTTCGTCATTTTAAAAATTATTTGGCCAGAGCTTTTTATTCCGCATGGGCTTTGCCCTCGCATATATATAAAAATAGCTCACCGATTAATCAAAATGACGAAAAATATATAATAATCTTATTAATGAATAAGATAAAAAATGCTTAGCCATCGTATTAGAATTAAGCGGAGAGGATATCCTATTGTTGCCAAGATCATTGATTTCTTATCAATGAATTTTTCATCAATATTATTTTTTTACTTATTTTAGCAACAAGATTTTTACAATGGCATAATCTTTAGCATTTTGTTTTCAATTGTTTTCCTGTTGATCGGCGAATACACCAGCGTTTATAGCTATCGAATTAAAAGCCTGCGCCCTCAGGAATTTGCACGCCTGGCAGGCACCTGCGTTCTGTCATTCACCTTCATGGAAGTGCTTCGCGTTTCGTTCAACTACTTCAATGACTTGCATCTAACCGGGCTGTGGGATTTTCCGCTTTTCCCGCCACCATTATTACCGTACGCCGTTCCACTTTTAACGCTATTAATTATCAGGCTAATATTACTCAAGCAATTCCGCCAGAAGAAAATGCGCGTTGCCATTGTTGGCATGACTCCGGCTGGATTAGCCGCTGAGAATGAATTGTTAAAAGAATATAGCAGCGAGAAAGTTGATCTCTCCTATTATGATGACCGAGATGAGAGTCGCTTCGGCTATCTGACCCGCGCCCCCTATCGCGGAAAAGTGGATGACCTCCTGGAACGTGCGCGCAACGGTGATCTCGACGAAATTTATATTGCTTTACCGATGGCCGCCGTTGAGCGAATTCGCCATTTTATTGCCATGTTGTCAGATACTACCGTGGATACCTTTATTGTCCCGGATCTTTATTCCTACAGCACGCACACCACTGAAGTTCGCATGATTGGTAATATGCAAGCCGTCAGTATTCTGAGCTCTCCTTTTGATGACGGCGGCGCCATCATTAAACGGGCAGAAGATTTAATTTTCGGCACCATAATAACGCTTCTCATTTCTCCGTTAATGTTGATTATCGCGATTGGGATTAAGCTCACTTCACGCGGCCCGGTTATATTCAAGCAGGACCGCTATGGTTTAAGCGGCCAGAAAATAACGGTCTATAAATTCCGCTCAATGCGGGTGATGGAAAATGCGGATGTAGTTATCCAGGCCACCAAACAGGATCCGCGCGTCACGCGCTTCGGCTCGTTCCTGCGCCGTAAATCGCTTGATGAGCTACCGCAGTTTATCAACGTGCTGCAAGGCAGAATGTCGATTGTCGGGCCGCGTCCTCACGCCATCGCCCACAACGAAGAGTACCGTAAGATTGTCGATAACTACATGATTCGCCACAAGGTCAAACCCGGCATTACCGGGCTTGCCCAGGTCAGCGGCTATCGCGGAGAGGTGGATACGTTAGATAAGATGGAAAAACGCGTCCAGTACGATATCGAATACATCCAAAACTGGTCACTGTGGCTCGATATCAAAATTATCCTTAAAACCATGACCAAAGGTTTTTCCGGTGAAAACGCCTACTAGCGCGCTGCTGATAGCCGGTCTGGCGGCTCTCCCCTCGGCATGGGCGCTCCCCGTGCCGAAGTCGCACATTGGTGTGGCCGGGATTGATTTCCAAAGCCAGGTCGCCGTTGACTACGGCCAGGTGAGCAACGTGACCTACCAACCGTGGGCGCAAAACGAAATCAGCTCTTCGTTTTACCATGTCAGCCCGCTGCTGCGGGCAATTGGCGAACGCTACGAAGACCGCTACCTGCTGATGTATTCCGGCGACTATCGCGCCTATACGCAAGACAGCGCGGACAACTACGCCAACCATTTTCTGCGCTTTAACGGCCAGTGGCGCTATGGCCAGATGCACGGGCTGAGCCTGGATCTGCAGGACACCCTCGGCCACGAAGAGCGCGGTCGCGGCATTACCGAAGGTTTTCTGCCTGAGCAGTTTAGAGAATTTGGTATCAACAAACCGTTGAAAACCCGCTTTCTGAGCAACGAACTGCGCTATAGCTACGGCGCGCCGGAAGGCCGTGGAAAAGTGGAAACCGCCCTGCTGTATAAGCAGCTGCGTTTTACGCGCCTCGATGATGTGCGGAGCGCCGACGCTGACTTCTATCACTACATTCGCGACCAGGAGTGGCATGAGCCGAGCCTGGTGGTGGAACTGTTTGATATGTACAGCAAAAAAAGCCGCTTTCGCTATAGTTTTATTACCAACCAGCGGCGCTATGAAACCAGCTCGCTGAAAGACAGTAATGAGTACTACCTGCTCTACGGCTATAAAGGGCAAATAACGGGTAAAACCAGCATCGATGCCAACGTATCATGGCTGTATAAGCAGTTTATCAATGAGCCAGATGCCCATGATTTCAAAGGGCTTAACTGGGACATCAAGATGGAGTGGAAACCGCTGCAACAGTCTGCGGTCGCCCTGCACAGCGCCCAACGCATTAAAGATCCTTCCGAAGCCGGTGGTTACATTCTGGTGACCGAAAACGGGCTGTCGTGGACACATCACTGGTGGGTCGACCGGTTCTCCACCACCGTCGATTACACCTACGTGATGGAGGATTACCAAAAGCAGGCGAACAATCGCAAAGACCGCGACGGGTTAGTGACCCTGAGCGCGAGCTATGATTTCCGCCCATCTATCAATTTCGAACTGAAATACCAGATGGATACGCTGCGTTCCAACAAGAAAACCGACTCGTTCTTAATTGGGCCAAACTACGATCGGCCAGTGGACAGAACGCTGGGTTATGACAACCAATTGATTATGTTAACGGCCAGGGTACAAATCTAACGTGAAAAATTTACTAGCGACGTTTCTTCTTCTTTCTTGCTGCCTGCTCACGGCCTGCAGTACGCCAGTGCCGTTAATGGATACCCCATCTCAGGACAACCGTTACTGGCTGGGCGAAGGCGATCATATCAATATTGCCGTCGCCGGTGAGCCGGATATGACCATGCGTTTTTTGCTCGATAGCAGCGGAACCATTAGCTTCCCGTACATTGGTCAACTGCGCCTGATCGGTAAAACGCCGGAAGACGTGAGCGCAGAGCTCACCCAGCGCCTGCGCGGCGACTATCTGCAAAACCCAATGGTGACCGTCACCATTACGCAGTTCCGCAATATCTTTATCCTCGGCGAAGTGGAAAAACCGGATGGCTACCCGTGGCAGCCCGGTATGACCGTCGAGAAAGCCCTGGCGCTAGGCGGCGGCTATACCGACCGCGCGGATAAGCACGATCTCAGCATTCGACGTTCGGGCAGTAATGAACTGCTTGAGAACGTGGACGTTCGGCATTCGCTGCGCCCTGGGGACACCGTCATCGTTGGCATGAGCTTCTTCTGATATGAAACTATCCATGGTTGAGCAAGGAAAAAAGCTGGAAAACGTGGTTGAGTTCTCCAGATACACCCAGCAGATTCGCCGCAAGATCTGGCGTCTGCTGATTGTGATGGCTGTCACCGCCGTCGTCGCGTTCCCGCTGGTTAAACTGATTCCGTCAAAATACGTGGCGACGTCAGCGGTAATGATTAAAGCGCTACAGGACGACGCCACGCCGCTGCCGCAGCTAAGTCGCTATGACGCGACCCGCAGCGATTTCTATGAAACTCAGTACGCGCTGGTGCAATCCCGCGTAGTCCTGCAAAAGGCTATCGCCTCGCTGCAGCTGGATAGCGAACCGACGTTTAACGGTGGCGTTGATGCCGCGCAGTTCACGGCGGAAAACGCCACGCAGCGTCGGGATGCCGCGCTTAAAAATATGGTCAACAACCTGTCAGTCAGCGGCGTACGTAATACGCAGTTGATTGATATCAGCTACCAGTCGCCTTCCGCCGAGATGGCCGCGCGGGTCGCCAACGGGGTGGCGCAGGCGTATATCGACTATTCGGTCGAACAAAAACGTAAAGCGACTGAAGAAGCACAGCGCTGGAACCAGCAGCAAATGGATCGCGTCCAGCAGCAGATGGTTGCTCAGAAAGCGGCGATTGATGCATTCCTGAAAAAGGAAAATATGCTGACCTTCCGCGGCGTAGACGGTTACGAAACCGAAGAGCTGGGGATCATCACCAATCGCCTGGCCGACGCCACCCAGCGCCGTATTGCCGCCCAGTCGCAGTACGACGAAGTACAAAAAGCGCTGGCCAAGCATTCGCCAGAAGACATTATCTCGCTGCCGGAATTCTCCGGTCATGCGCAAATCCAGGATCTGCGCATTGCGCTTACCCAGACGCGACGTAACCTTGCCGAACTGCGCAAACGCTACGGGCCGAAGCACGACAAAATTCTGGAAGCTCAGGCTCAGGTCGGTGCGGTAAACGCCCAGCTTGGCCTGGTGATTAGCGAACTGGCGCGCGGCGCGCGTCAGCAGTATCAGGCGGCGGTGGATGACGAAAACCGCTACCAGTCGATGCTCGACGGGCAAAAAGGCAACTTCCAGCAGCTGGCGGGTAAACGCGATCAATACAACACCATGATGACGGCGCTGAATAAAACTCAGGAGCTGTATCAGACGCTGTATCAACGCGCGCACGAGCAGGCGCTTTCCGTGTCGCTCGATCAGCCCGACGCGGTGATCTCCGACCCGGCCGTGCCGCCGGAGCGCCCGGCAAAACCCAACAAACCGATGCTGTGGATTATCGTCGTCGTACTGGTCACGCTGGTGTACCTGGTGTGGATTATCGTTGGCGCGGCGCTGAATAATGCGGTGACCCGCATGAGCCAGCTGGCAAAAAACCTCAACCTGACGGCGCTGGGCGAACTGCCCGCACTGATGGTAAGCGGCGAACGCCAGCAGATTGTGCAGCGCCTGCTGAGCGATCCGCTGCGTGCCGATTTGGTCCATGCGGTTCGCACCCAGCTACTGCTAAGCGCGCCGTCGCCGCAGGTTATCTCGGTAACTTCCAGCGAAGCCGGTGAAGGCCGAACGCTTGTCGCCGAAGCGCTGGCGGCATCGTTTGGCATCGATCAGACAACCCTGCTTATCGATATGGACTTCGTCAACGACAACGGGCTGTCGGCGGCTAACGCGCCGGGCCTTGCCGAGGTTATCCTCGGCAATAAGACGCTGGATGAAGTATTGGTAAAACAGCATGATCGACTGTCATTCCTGCCGCGCGGGCAGCTTAGCGGCTCTGCGCTGCTGATGCTCACCTCCCCGCAGCTGGCCTCACTGCTCGCCGCGCTGCGTCAACAATACCAGCGCATCATCATTGATACCTCGGCGGTAAAGCAGGCACAGGATAGTCAGTTGATTGGCCGCCAGTCGGACGGCGTGGTGCTGGTGATTCAGTCCGGTCGCCTGCAAACCAGCGAACTGCAGACGGTACTGGCGACCTTGAAGAATGAGCACAACGTTCTCTCCGGCGCCGTACTTAACCGGGTCAATGACGACTGTCTCGAAAGCAAAGAGGGCCTGCGTCTTATCCACCAGCAGGTGGGTGAGCTGATGACGTCGGTGAAATCACGATGAATTTGCTGCGCAGTATTACGACCATTGCCAGTTCGTCGGTCATCTCACAGCTGATCGGCGCGCTGTCTATCTGGTTTATCTCCCATAAATACGGCATGGCCGAAGTGGGGATTTACTCACTGATCTACAGCATTGTTTTGGTCGGCGCGCAGGTCTGTACCTTTGCGTCACAGCTGCTCATTCCCCGCCAGCCGGATGACGAACAGCTGGCGCGCAACGTGGTGTTCTGCGTGATACAAAGCGTGATCATCGCCGCCCCGTACGCCTTCCTGACCGCATGGCTGTTCCATCTGGACGTACTGTTCCTTTATCTGTTGACCCTGAGCTACGCGCTGGTGCTGGTGGCAGAAAACCTGTCGCTGCGTACCGGCAACTACCGCTTCCTGGTGTTCCAGCGCATGATGGTGTCGGTGGTGGTGATTGCCGCCCTGCTGCTCACTTCCCGAACTCAGACTTTCTACTGGCTGTGGACGGCGGCAATGCTGGTGCTGATCGTCGGCTGCATCGTACGCACATTCCGTCTTAGCACCCTGCGCTGGTCGCACTGGGGCGTGCGCAGCAACGTGGCGTTCTTTTGCGAGCACCGCCAGCATCTGAGCAAAGTGGGCACGGCGGAAGTGCTGGCGATGGTCAATAATAACCTGCCGATCATGCTGATTAACTTCTGGTTCTCGGCGCTGGTCGCCGGTTACTTCTCGGTGGTGATGCGTTTTTGCCTGTCGCCGGTCACCATCGTTGGCAACGCGGTACGCAACTCCATCTTCTCAAAATGGTCGATGGATTTTCGCAATCACACCTTCAACTATCCGGAATACAAAAAGGTGCGCAGCCTGCTGCTGGCGCTGGCGGTTATCTGTACTCTGGGCGTGCTGATCTTCTACCCGCTGGTGATGAAACTGGGCTTTAGCGCAGAGTGGATTGCCTCGGTGCCGTCCTCTCGCTACATCCTGCCGTATCTGTTCCTGGCGCTGGCGATTAGCCCGCTCACCGTTATTGAACTGATTTTTGGCTCTCATTTTTACTTCCTGCGCATTCAGATAGAGCAACTGGCAATTACGCTGCTGGCGTTCCTGGTGCTGCCCTATTTTGGCCAAAGCTATCCGATTGCCGTGCTGACCTTCTCGCTGCTAACGCTGCTGCGCTACCTGTTTATCTGGCGACAGATGAACCGCCGCGCATTTTCCCTTAGCCAACAGATGACGCAGCCATGAGTATCAACAACGCGTTCTGGATTCAGGTCTACGCCATCATCACGCTGTGCTTTTGCGGCGTGGTGCAGTACTTCACCGGCATTCTTGCCGTGCTGTGGCTGCCGGTGATTATGGCCTTTGCAACCACCGGAATGCTGTTGATACAAACCCAGCGCACGCCGCTGGCGCTCGATCTGTCGGAAATGATGGTGCTGGTTATCTATCTCTGTTTTCTGGTGCTGGCGCTTATCAGCACCTTTTTGCAGGGCGGCGTCACCGTCACCATTATCGGGATTAAAAACGAAGTCGGCATGTCGCTGGTGCTGTTCTGTCTGCTGCTGGGATTTTGCCGGGAATCGCAGATTTACCGCATCAGCCGCGTGCTGTACTGGATCTTCTACGCCCAGTTCCCGCTGGTTATTTATCAGGTGCTGATTGTGCTGCCTAAGCGCGTGGCGATGCGCGGTGAAGATGAAAAATGGGACTCGGTGGTCGGCACTTTCGGCGGCGACCCGATGGGCGGCGGCAACACGGCGGTGATGGGCATGTTTTGTCTGCTGATCATGCTGATGAAACTGTCCGAACTAAAGCACGGCGTCACCACATGGCGTTCCGCCGCGCTGCATATTGGCCTCGGCTTTGTGCTGTGCATTCTGGGCGAAGTGAAATTTATCATCCTGCTGTCGCCGTTTATGCTGGCGCTTATCTGGAGCATGCCGTCGTGGGTCAACGGCGTCAGCAAAGTCACGCTGAAAAATCTGCTGGTGATTTTCGCGGTGATGGGCGGGCTTATCTCGCTGGCCATTATGGTACTGGCGGCGGGCTACTCGTCGGCCTTTGGCGGCGACGCGGGGAAAAGCTCGCTGAGCATCTTCCTCGATTCGCTCGATTACATTTTTGACACCAACTACATCATGGCCGCCACCGGTGAACTGGGGCGTCTGACGACGATTTTCTTCTGGGCGCGGCACAGCGACATGTGGGGCATTTCCAGCATGCTGTTTGGCTATGGCCTGAATGCCACCAACAGCGGCAGCGCCGTCTCCGCAGGCTACCTGAACATTATCTTCCGTCTGGTTCTCGACTCCACCTCGCTGAGCATGCTGCTGTGGGAAGTGGGCATTGTCGGCACCACCTTGTTTATCGGTCTGCTGCTATGGATTGTGCGCATCACCTGGCCACGCCCTCTGCTGGAGCTTAGCCAGTTGGATAAAGAGGACGTGCAGCTGCTGTGCTACGGCCCGGCATTTACGGTGTTTATCATCGCCTGCCTGCTAAGCCTCCCCTACAGCCAGACATTAATGATTATCCCTTTATTACAGTTCCTGTTTTACCTGACGAGCGGCTCGGCGCTGGTTATCCGGCGCGCCGTCCATCGTTCAATCCGGAGAGAGTATGAATAACTCGCCTTTTATAACGGCCAGCATTAAGACATTTAATGAGGCCAAGGGCATTGAGAAGACTATCGACAGCATCGACCGTCAACTGGCGGCCTACCCCCACGAAATTATCGTGGCGGACAGCCTGTCGACGGATAACACCCGCGAACTGGCCTGCGCCAAAGGCGTGACGGTGGTGTCGTTGGTTCATCCGGAGGAACGCTGCTGCGGGGTTGGCCACCAGCTCGGCTATTTACACAGTCAGGGTGAGTTTCTGCTGCTAATGGACGGCGACATGGAACTGGAAGACGGCTTCATTGACGCCGCCGTGGCCTTTTTACAGGCGCATCCCGAGTACGCGGGCGTGGCCGGGCGGGTTACGATGGATGAAGGCAGCAACTACGAGTTCAAGTCGCGTAATCAGCGCCTCCACAAAATCTATCCGCTGGGCGATTGCGACCATTTGGGTGGCGGCGGGCTGTATCGTCGTAGCGCTATCGAAAAGGTTGGCTATCTGACCCATCGCGGTCTGCACGGCTATGAAGAGGCCGAACTGGGCCTGCGCCTGCACCACGCCGGTTTTAAACTGCACCGGCTCGACGTCCCCTATTTCAGCCATACCTCGCACGTGATGTCGACGCTGACCATGCTGCGCTACCGCTGGCGAAGCCGTTTTCTCAGCGGCCCGGGCGAACTGCTGCGCAGTTCGTGGGGCAAACCGTGGTTTCGCGATGCGCTGAAAATCACCCGTAACGAAGCCATTTTCACCCTTTACTGGCTCGCCGTTCTGGCCGCGCTGTTGGGCGGGCACCTTGCTGTTTTCGGGCTGTTCCTGTTGCCGCTGGTGCTGTTTGTATTGTTAAAAACCGTTAAAAACCGCTCGCTACTTGCCGGGCTACACAGCGTGCTGAATCTGAGCGCCTTTTCCGCCGGGCTGATCCGTGGCCTGCTCACGCCGCTGCCAGACCCATTAGAACCGCCAGAAAATACCGTTGTTAGTCATCAGGATATCGAAAAATGAAAGTGCTCCTCGTCAATAAGTTCTTTTTCATCAAAGGTGGCGCGGAGACCGTCTACTTTCAGGAGCGAGACCATTTAAAAGCGGCTGGCGTTCAGGTGATGGATTTCTCCATGCAGCATGAGAAAAACATCCCTTCTGCCTATGCGAAATGGTTCGTCAGTAACGTTGATTACCACGGACGCAGCGGGATTGTTGGCAAGATTAAGACCGCTATCGATTTCATTCATAATGCCGAAGCCTGCCGCAAATTTAACGACCTGCTGTTGAGCGAAAAACCGGATATCGTGCATTTCCACAATATCTATCACCAGCTGACGCCGTCGATCATTGCTATCGCTAACCGTTTCGGCTGCAAGACCGTACTGACCGCGCATGACTATAAAATCGTCTGCCCGTCCTACACCATGCTCCGCGATGGGCACGTCTGCGAAGCCTGCCTTGAAGGTTCGGTGTGGAATGCCTTCCGCTATCGCTGCCAGGAGGGTTCTGCCGGAAAAAGCCTGCTGCTGTCGCTGGAAGCAACATGGCAGGATATCGCGCGGAATTATCACAAACTGGATGCGATAATCTCACCCAGCGCATTTTTGCGCGAAAAAGTGATTCGCAAAATTATCGATGTGCCCACCGAGGTTATCGTCAACGGTATCGATGATACGAAGCCTATCGGCGATACCCGCGACGACGGCTATTTCCTGTTTATCGGCCGACTCAGCCGCGAAAAAGGGGTCGCCACGCTGGCTCAGGCGCACCAGCAAATGCAGCATCCGCTGCCGTTGAAAATAGCCGGTGACGGCCCGCTGTATGAGGATCTGCGCACCCGCTTCCCGCAGGCGGAGTTTCTCGGCTACCAGCAGCAGGGCGAAGGGCTGAACGACCTGATTCGCCATGCCCGCGCGGTGATTGTCCCGTCGGAATACTACGAGAACTGCTCAATGTCGGTACTGGAGGCCATGTCCTTCAGCAAGCCGGTGGTCGGCGGTAACATTGGCGGCATTCCCGAACAGGTGCGCGATGGCGAGGAAGGACGCCTGTTTGAACCGGGCAACGTCAGCGAACTAACGGCGATCCTCGATGAGCTGGCGCAAAACCCCGAGCTTGCCCGCGAGATGGGCCAGCGCGCCCGCCTGCGACTTGAAAGCAAATACTCCCTGCGAGTGCACATGGATGCGCTGATGGCGCTGTATCAAAAACTGTTAAATGGACCCTCACATGACTAAGCGAATCACGGTGCTCGGAACACGCGGGATCCCCGACGTCTTAGGCGGCGTGGAGACGCACTGCCAGAATCTTTATCCCGCCATCAAAGCGCAGAACGATGTCGATATTTGCGTCATTGCCCGCTCCCCTTACGTGCCCTATCGCCGCAGCAGCAGCTATAAGGGTGTGAAAACGCGGGCCATCTGGGCACCGAAGAAAAAATCGCTGGAAGCCATCGTCCATTCAACGCTTGCCGCCATTGCCTCGCGCTTTGACGGTTCTGACATCGTACATGTCCACGCCGTCGGGCCGGGGCTGGTGGTGCCGCTGCTGCGCCTGATGGGCAAAAAAGTGGTCTTTACCCATCACGGCCCGGACTACGACCGACAAAAATGGGGCGATTTTGCCCGTAAAACGCTGATGCTGGGCGAGCGCTGGGCGGTGAAATACGCCAACGAGGTAATCGTCATCTCAGAGGTTATCAATAACCTGATCAAAGAAAAGCATGGCCGCACCGACGCACATATCATTCCCAACGGCGCGAATCCGCCGGCACCGGTAGACCCGGATACGGTCGATGAGATTTTAGCGAAATACGGTTTGCGCCGCGGCGAATACGTGGTGGCGGTCAGCCGCTTTGTCGAAGAAAAAGGGCTGCACGATCTGATTGCCGGCTGGAAACAGGCCGATGTGAGCTGGCCGCTGGTGCTGGTTGGCGATGCCGATCACCCGACGCTGTACAGCGAAAAGCTCAAGCATCTGGCGCAAGAAACGCCGGGGGTGATTCTGACCGGATTTGTCAGCGGCACCACGCTACAGGCGGTGTTCTCACAGGCGCGGCTGTTTGCGATGACCTCTTATCACGAAGGTCTGCCCATCGCGCTGCTGGAGGCGATGTCCTACTCGCTGCCGGCGGTGGTCAGCGATATTCCCGCCAATCTTGAGGTCGGTCTGGAAGCCGACGCCTATTTCCCGGTGGGCGATGTCGCCGCGCTGGCGCAGAAAATTACCGCCCGTATCGACCTGCCTCGCCAGGATTACCAAAACTACCTGACCCGTTACAACTGGGATACTATTGCTAAGCACACCATGCAGGTTTATCAACAGATACTCAATAAATCAACAGGTTAACTTTGGATAACTCAGACAAACAGCAACGCGTTCTGGACAGTTTTTATCGTTCTCTGGACCAGAAGACGCTCGACTCTTTGACCGACGAACAGAAGCGCGCGGTTGAAAATGCCGTGCTGGATATCACCCTGGTCACACGACACAAGGTCGATTTCCGCCGCAGCTTTCCGCTGTTCACCCGACGCTACTATCTGGTGCTCTTATTTGGCCGCGACTTTCGTCGCCGTCCGCGCGAAGAGTCTACCCTGCGTCGCCTGCTCGTCTCCTTGCTGATTGTATTGGCTCTTATTCTCGGGCTGGGCTCGCTATTTATCACGCTGTATCTGATTAAATCCTGGCTCGGTATCGATATTTTCCAGAACTACCATCTGGGACTTTGGGACTGGCTGTTAAATCATCGTCAGTCTCTTTAACTTGATAAGGAGTGCACCATGCGCTGCCAGAAGACTCTCGGTTCAGGCAGAATCATCCCTCTTATCTTCGTGCTGGGCGCGCTGACCTTTGCCTCATCATCAGTCAACGCTCAAAGCGAAGAGAACCAAACCACCGTACAGCCTCACGCCATCAGCGGCCCGCTGACCAATCCCGGCATCGGGGTGGCGAGCTTTCACGATGGTTACGGTGAGCGCCTGCCGCATTCACGTTATCCGGATACCGGTATTGAGTATCAGCGGTTTTACTGGAGCGATCTCGAGCCGGTAGAAGGCCAATACAACTTCGCGCTGGTCGATAACGCTTTCGCCGTAGCGTCGCGCCACAGCCCGGCGATGAACGTGGGTCTGCGCGTTATGACGCTGGAAGAGCCGCAGTCCGGCTCGCGCATTCCCGCCTGGCTTATCAAAAAAGGCATCAAGGGCACCTGGACTGCGGACGGTAAAACGTTCGCCCCCGACCTCGACGACCCGGTCTTTATTGAGTATGCCCAAAAATTATTGAACGCATTGGGTAAACGCTATGACGGCAACCCTGAACTGGCCTATCTCGATATTGGCATGGTCGGTTCGTGGGGTGAGTGGCATAACAGCAACTTCCCGAATATCAAACCGCTGCTGGAACGCTACACCACAGCGCAGTTGAATCGCTATGTGGATATGCACTTTACCGCCTTCCCGCATACGCCGAAAATTATGTTGATAAGCGGCGGTGAAACGCTCGCCTACGCCGCGACAAAAGGCGCAGGCTGGCGCGCCGACTGCTGGGGCGACTGGCACAACTTCACTCCAGACTGGAGCCACATGCGCGATGATTACCCGCCGCGCCTCGCCGCCGCGCAGGCCATCGACCAGGGTTTCAACGACGCCTGGAAAAAAGCGCCGGTCAGTCTTGAGATTTGCGGCTACATGGCGGAGTGGCAGTCGATACAGCACTACACCCGCAAACAGGTCAAGGCGACGTTCAACTGGGCGCTCAAGCATCACGCCAGCACGCTGAACCTGAAATCCCGCGAAGTTCCGCCCAAATATCGCGACATTGTCGATAAGGCGCTGGAGAAAATCGGCTATCGCTTCCGCGTCACCTCATTGACCCACGATACCGTGCGTCATGCCGGACAACCGCTCACATTGACCACCCGGTGGTCCAACGAGGGCGTCGCCCCCATTTACCTGCGCTATCGCGTGGCCTGGCGACTGCAGGATGACAATGGAAAAACCGTCCAGCAATCGATGACCGACGATGATATCCGCCAGTGGCTGCCCGGCCAGCAGAGCACTCAGTTCACGCTGCCGGTACCGAAAACGCTCAAGCCGGGTCGTTATCATCTCGACGTCGCGTTTATCGATGAGTACCAGCGACCGCGCATCAAGCTCGCCAATGAAGGGCTGCGCACCGACGGCTGGTATCGCCTGTCGTTTGTCACTATTCAATAAGGAGGCCCAATAATGGCAACCAATATGCAACGCGCCTGGCGGGAAATTGCCGGGGCCGGTGCTTTAAAGTCAAAGCTGGTGATCCTGCTTTACCGCATGTCCACGCTCTGGCGTAGCCGCAACCCGCTGGCCAAACTGCTGGGACTGCCGTTTGTTATCCTCAATAAGCTGATTGCCGAATGTCTGTTTAGCGTTGAAATTCCGCACCACGCGCGTATTGGCTATGGGCTGAAGATTTTCCACCCGCACGCGGTGGTGATTGGCCGCGACGTGGTGATTGGCGAGAACTGCACGCTGCGCCAGGGGGTGACCATCGGCAATGTCACGCACCGCGACGGGCGCGTTAGCGCCAGCCCGGTATTGGGTAACGACGTGGAGTTTGGTGCCAATGCGGTGGTGATTGGCGCGGTGACCATTGGCGATGGGGCGACGATTGGCGCGGGGACCGTGGTGACGAAGGATCTGCCAGTGGGGGCGGTGGCCGTTGGCGCGGGGTTTAGGGTGCTGTCGTCACGGGGGGACGCATAGTCTCTGCGACTGGGCTCATATTTAGTTGCGGGGTGCAAGATTCCGTTCACTTGATGTTTGGTAGTTGAGTGCAAGATTCCGTTCACTTTATGTTTGGCAGAAAATGAAACAACTGCACCCGTGAACGGGCTAAGGGGGGCGCCGCGCCCCCCTTTGCAATCCCCGCGGCCCCGCGGCGAAATCGGTGCTTCGCACTGCGTTCGCCTGCGAACTCCAGCCTGCGGCACGGCTCAACTCGACGTAGTGTCTCGGTTCGCCTCAGTCCGCCATCCCTGGCGGCCTGACCTTGTCTTCCATTCTCCGGCTCACCGATTTCAAGCGGGGACTCATCGGTTCCAGCTATATTGGCGTTTTTTTAGCTGAAAAGTTGCAGCGATATTGGCGTTGGCTTTTAGCTGAAAACTTGCAGCAATATTGGCGTTGGCTTTTAGCTGAAAACTTGCAGCAATATTGGCGTTGGCTTTTAGCTGAAAAGTTGCAGCGATATTGGCGTTGGCTTTTAGCTGAAAACTTGCAGCGATATTGGCGTTAGCTTTTAGCTGAAAACTTGCAGCGACTTTAGGTGGCGTCTGAATCGCCGAGGCGTTGCCTGGAGGCCGGGGCAGCCCACAGGGATGTGGGCTGAGGGCGCGGCTTTACAGGGATGTTACCTCGCGCCCGACCCGGAAGCCGGAAGGCATAAGCTGAGGGTACCGCGAAGCGGCGATTCTGCCGCCAGAGCGCGGGGGTGCAGGGGGCGGCGGCGATTGGCCGCCCCCTGCGCGCTCCTTGCGCCATTCGGTAAATAGGGCATGTGATGAATAAGGAGCGCAACCGGCTGAAAAGTTGAACAGAATTTCACCCTCAACCGGCACCCATCAAATCGCCACCAAATGCCTAACCCCCTGCGCTTCCATCTCTTCCCCGCGCCCGCGCTGTACGATCGTGCCGCGCGACATCACCAGATATTGATCCGCCAGCTCGGCGGCAAAGTCATAAAACTGCTCGACCAGCAAAATCGCCATATCGCCGCGGTTGGCGAGGCTGCGGATCACCGCGCCGATCTCTTTGATCACCGACGGCTGGATCCCTTCGGTCGGCTCGTCGAGGATCAACAGCTGCGGTTTGCAGGCCAGCGCGCGGCCGATCGCCAGCTGCTGCTGCTGCCCGCCGGAGAGATCGCCGCCGCGCCGCTGCTTCATTTCGCGCAGCACCGGGAACAACTCATAGATTTCGTCCGGTACGCCTCTGGCCTGCGCGCCGGAAAAACGCGACAGACCCATCAACAGATTCTCCTCCACCGTCAGGCGCGGGAAAATCTCTCGCCCCTGCGGCACATAGGCAATTCCTTGCTGCACCCGCTGATGCGGCTTGCTGTTATTGATGATTTTTCCCTGCCAGTGAATGGTGCCGGACTTTGCCGGAATCAGCCCCATCAGGCACTTGAGCAGCGTGGTTTTCCCCACGCCGTTGCGCCCAAGCAGACAGGTAATTTCCCCCGGCGTGGTCTCAAATGACAGGCCGCGCAGAATATGGCTACCGCCGTAATACTGATTTAATTCATTAACCTGCAACATATTAGCGCCCCAGATAAACGTCGATAACCTGCTCGTTAGCCTGTACTTCACGCAGCGAGCCCTCGGCCAGCACCTGCCCCTGATGCAGCACGGTGACGTGGTCGGCAATGGTCTCGACAAAGCCCATGTCGTGCTCAACCACCATCAGCGAATGCTTGCCCGCCAGGGTGCGGAACAACTCGGCAATGTAGTCGGTTTCCGCATCCGTCAGCCCGGCGGCGGGTTCATCGAGCAGCAGTAAATGCGGCTCCTGTACCAGCAGCATGCCAATTTCCAGAAACTGTTTTTGTCCGTGCGAAAGCAGCCCCGACGGGCGCTGGCGATGCGCGGTCAGCCGCAGCAGCTCCAGCACTTCATCAATGCGATCCCGCTGCTCGCCGCTGAGCTTCGCCCGCAGACAGGTCCAGACGGATTTATCCATCTTCTGGGCGATTTCGAGGTTTTCGGTGACGCTGAGCGCCTCAAATACCGTCGGCTTCTGGAATTTTCGCCCAATCCCCGCCCGCGCAATCTCCACCGGAGACATCCCCATCAGGTCAATATTCTGGTCGTAGGTCACTTTGCCGTTATCAGGCCGGGTTTTGCCGGTGATGACATCCATCAGCGTGGTTTTTCCCGCGCCGTTGGGGCCAATCACGCAGCGCAATTCACCAACGCCAATCGACAACGACAAATTGGTCAGCGCCCGGAAAGAGTCAAAGGTGACGTTGATGTTTTCTAGCTGCAGCACCGGATCGGTGGTTCGGCGATAGCGATCCTGCGGCTGCGGCTGGGTGAACAGGGAATCAGTCATGCTTCCTCCGTTTGAGAAGACCAATCACGCCGCGCGGCAGGAACAGCGTGACGAGGATAAACATCAGCCCGAGGAAAAAGAGCCAGAAATCCGGGAAAGCGACGGTGAAGTAGCTTTTGGCACCGTTGACGATCCCCGCACCAAGAATCGGCCCAATCAGGGTGCCGCGCCCGCCCAACGCCACCCAGATGGCGGCTTCGATAGAGTTGGTTGGCGACATTTCGCTAGGGTTGATGATCCCCACCTGCGGCACGTACAGCGCGCCCGCCAGCCCGCACAGCACCGCCGAGAGCGTCCAGACAAACAGTTTGAAGCCTTTCGGATCGTAACCGCAAAACATCAGCCGGTTCTCCGCATCGCGCACTGCGGTCAGCACGCGGCCAAACTTGCTGCGCGTCAGCATCACGCCGATAGCCAGTGAACCAGCAAGCAGCAGCACGGTGGCCACAAACAGCGCAATTCGCGTGCCGGTAGCCGACACCGGAAAGCCCAGCAGCGTGGTGAAGCCGGTAAAGCCGTTGTTGCCGCCAAAGCCGGTTTCATTGCGGAAAAACAGCAGCATTCCGGCGTAGGTCAACGCCTGGGTCATAATCGAGAAATAGACGTCTTTAATCCGCGAGCGAAAAGCGAAGTAGCCAAACACCAGCGCCAGCAGTCCAGGCACGAGAATTATCAGGCACAGCGCCCAGGCAAAGTGCTGGGTGCCCGCCCAGAACCACGGCATGTCAGTCCATGAGAGAAAAGACATAAACGCTGGCATTCCGTCGCCTGCGGCCTGGCGCATCAGGTACATGCCCATCGCATAGCCGCCGAGCGCGAAGAACAAACCGTGCCCCAGCGACAGCAGCCCGGCATAGCCCCACACCAGATCCAGCGCTACCGCCACCACCGCGTAGCAGAGAATTTTGCCCAGCAGGGTTAGCGTGTAGGTGGAAATCGACAGCGGATTATCCGCCGGCAGCAGCGCGAAGAACGGCAGCACCAGCAGCGCCACCAGCACCAGAATAGCCAGCGAACCGGTAAGGCGCGGTGCACGACGCGCCAGAGTTAACGTAATAGGTTGGCTCATCAGTCAATTACCCGCCCTTTGAATGCGAACAGCCCCTGCGGCCGCTTCTGAATAAACAGCACGACAAACACCAGAATGGCGATCTTGCCCAGCACCGCACCGATTTGCGGTTCGAGAACTTTGTTCAGAACCCCCAGACCCAGCGCCGCCACCACGGTTCCCGCCAGTTGGCCTACGCCGCCGGTGACCACCACCAGGAAGGAGTCGATGATGTAGCCCTGTCCCAGCTCCGGTCCAACGTTGCCCAACTGCGACAGCGCCACGCCGCCCAGCCCGGCAATCCCCGAACCTAAACCAAAGGCCAGCATATCGACGCGCCCGGTCGGCACCCCGCAGCAGTCGGCCATGCGGCGGTTTTGCGTCACCGCGCGGACGTTCATCCCCAGTCGGGTTTTGTTGAGCAGCAGCCAGGTCAGCGCCAGTACGCCCACCACGAAGACAATCACCGCGATGCGGTTATACGGCAGCACCAGATTTGGCAGCACGCTCCAGCCGCCGGAGAGCCACGCCGGGTTGGCGACTTCCAGGTTTTGCGTACCGAACAGCACGCGTACCAGTTGAATCAGCATCAGGCTGATCCCCCAGGTCGCCAGCAGGGTTTCCAGCGGGCGACCATACAGGTGACGAATAATGGTGCGTTCGAGGATCATGCCTATCGCCGCGGTGATGAAGAAGGCTACCGGCAGCGCTACCAGCGGATACAGCGCCAGCCAGTCCGGGGCAAAACGTTGAAACAGGTTCTGCACCAGCCAGGTGGAGTACGCGCCGAGCATCAGCATTTCGCCGTGGGCCATATTGATAACGCCGAGCAGACCGTAGGTGATAGCCAATCCCAGCGCCGCCAGCAGCAGAATGGAACCGAGCGAAATTCCGCTAAACGCCTGTCCCAGCCAGTCACCCCACTTCAGGCGCTGCTGTACTTGTTTCAAGCTTTCCGCCGCCGCCGCACGCACCGCCGCATCGGGTTCATTTTGCGGCTGAGTCAACCGACTCAGGCTGCCCTGCACCTGCGGATCGTTAGATTCACCCAACAGCTTTACCGCGCTAAGACGCTGCTCGGCGCGAGGGTCGGAGAGCTGGAGATTAGCCAGTGCAGTTGCCAGCGCCGCCTTCACCTGCGCATCCGGTTCAGCGGCCAGACGCGCGGTCAGCATCGGTAGCTGGTCCTGCTGGGCGCCGTTTTGCAGGGTTAACGCCGCGCTCAGGCGTACTTTTTCGTCATCGCTCACCAGCTGATGCGCAGCCAGCGCGCTGGCGATAAGCCCGCGAATGCGGTTGTTCATAAAGACTTTTTTGCTGTTACCCGACGGCACAGCATTACCTTCCAGCGGCAGTAGTTTGCCGCCGCGCTCGCTAAACAATTGGCCCTGTTCATCGCTAACCACCGACTCACCGCTCAATGCTTCAAGCAGCGGCAGCCGCGAGGCCTGTGGGTCCGCCGCCCACTGCTGGAGCAATTTAGCCTGTTCGCTACGGCTGGCCTTGCCGTAATCGGCGGCAGGACCTGCCAGCGCCGAGGCGCTCATAAACAGGCTGCATAAAAGGAGAAAAGTGAAAGCGGGAAATAATACCGGCCGCTTTTTTCTCGTCATGATGTTCATCGTTGAATTCCTGTTGGTATACAAGATGGAATTCAATTAGCAAGCGCCATGCCAATAAGATAATGTGATGTTTTATAAAGAATTAATATAAAACCCTTCATTTTAAATAAATAACTGCGCACCGAAAGGGAACAGCGCCGCACGGTAATAGCGCAGCGAGCCATAGGAAAAATAAATATTAACGCGGGGAGGTAAAATAATAATTGATGATATTTGCCTGGCATTTTGTTATTCACCCATAATGACCTGCAGCGTGACATTGGGGGGGAATAATGATGGTTAGTTTTGCTCAAAATTCCGTTCACTTGATGTTTGGCAGTTGAGTGCGATATTCCGTTCACTTTATGTTTGGCAGAACATGAAACAACTGTATCCGTGAACGGGCTAAGGGGGGCGCCGCGCCCCCCTTTGCAATCCCCGCGGCCCCGCGGCGAAATCGGTGCTTCGCACTGCGTTCGCCTCCGAACTCCAGCCTGCGGCACGGCTCAACTCGACATAGTGTCTCGGTTCGCCTCAGTCCGCCATCCCTGGCGGACTGACCTTGTCTTCCATTCTCCGGCTCACCGATTTCAAGCGGGGACTCATCGGTTCCAGCAATATTGACGTTTTTTTTAGCTGAAAAGTTGCAGCGATATTGGCGTTGGCTTTTAGCTGAAAACTTGCAGCGACTTTAGGTGGCGTCTGAATCGCCGAGGCGTTGTCTGGAGGCCGGGGCAGCCCACAGGGATGTGGGCTGAGGGCGCGTTTTACAGGGATGTTACCTCGCGCCCGACCCGAAAGCCGGAAGGCATAAGCTGAGGGTACCGCGCAGCGGCGATTCTGCCGCCAGAGCGCGGGGGTGCAGGGGGCGGCGGCGATTGTCCGCCCCCTGCGTGCTCCTTGCGCCGTTCAGGTTAAATGGCAGGTGGTAAACCAGGAGCGCAACCGGCTAGCAAGCCGAACGGAGTTTCTCTCGTAGCGGGCAATGATTAACCATTGCCCAACTACTTCCCGCCCGTCTTCACCGGCGTATCCGGCTTCTTATCATTACCGGCGATATACGGGCTCCACGGCTGCGCGCGTACCGGCTTATCGGTATTCCACACCACGTTGAACTGACCGTTCTCTTCGATTTCGCCAATCATCACCGGCTTATGCAGGTGGTGGTTGGTGGCGTCCATAGTCAGCGTGAAGCCGCTCGGCGCGGCAAAGGTCTGCCCGGCCATCGCCGCGCGCACTTTGTCAACGTCGGTGGTGCCCGCTTTCTCAACCGCCTGCGCCCACATATGAATGCCAACGTAGGTCGCTTCCATCGGATCGTTAGTCACTACGGTATCAGCGTTCGGCAGCTTGTGTGCCTTAGCGTAGGCGCGGTAGTCGGCAACGAATTTGGCATTCACCGGATTGGTGACCGATTCAAAGTAGTTCCATGCCGCTAAATGCCCGACCAGCGGTTTGGTATCAATGCCGCGCAGCTCTTCTTCACCGACGGAGAACGCCACCACCGGTACGTCGGTCGCTTTGATGCCCTGGTTCGCCAGCTCTTTGTAGAACGGCACGTTGGAGTCGCCGTTGATGGTCGAGATCACCGCCGTTTTTCCACCTGCGGAGAATTTCTTAATATTGGAAACAATGGTCTGGTAATCGCTGTAGCCAAACGGCGTGTAGACCTCTTCGATATCTTTATCCTGCACGCCTTTGGAGTGCAGGAAGGCGCGCAGGATCTTGTTAGTGGTGCGCGGATAGACGTAGTCGGTGCCGAGCAGGAAGAAGCGCTTCGCGCTGCCGCCGTCTTCACTCATCATGTATTCCACCGCCGGGATCGCCTGCTGGTTCGGCGCCGCTCCGGTGTAGAAGACGTTTGGCGACATCTCTTCGCCTTCATACTGCACCGGATAGAACAGCAGGCCGTTCAGCTCTTCAAACACCGGCAGCACCGATTTACGCGATACCGATGTCCAACAGCCAAAGACCACGGCGGTTTTATCCTGCGTCAGCAGCTGGCGCGCTTTTTCGGCGAACAGCGGCCAGTTGGAGGCCGGGTCAACCACCACCGGTTCGAGCTTCTTGCCCAGCACCCCGCCCTTGGCGTTGATCTCATCAATGGTCATCAGCGCCACGTCTTTCAGCGGCGTTTCGGAAATGGCCATCGTGCCGGAAAGGGAGTGCATGATCCCCACTTTAATGGTGTCTGCTGCGTACGCCTGCAAAGAGAAGCCCATGCTCAAAAAGGTGGCCGATAGGGCAAATGCTTTCAGTAAAGAACGTCTTTTCATGACCAAAACCCCTAAATGATATTGAGTAATAACGGTTTTCCCATCATGCGATGGGCTTAAGGTGAAACGGGTTGTAAACGTGCCTGCTGCAGCCGGTGTAAGGTTATTTTTCGGACCTCGGCTTTACTCTGCGAGATATGCGCAGTGAGGATCCGCTGCGCCTCCTCGGTTTGCTGTTGTGCTATCGCCCGCAATACCTGGGCGTGTTCGCTGTAGGTGGCATCAACGCGATCCTCGCGGGTGAAGTCGAGGTGGCGAATAATGCGCATCTTCTCGGTGAGAGAGACATGCACGCGGGCCATCTCCGCGTTGCCGGTGGCGCTGACCAGCGCGGTATGAAACGCTTCATCGTGACGCGACAGCGTCTTGCCCGGCGGCATCTGCGGCGCGTCGCACCAAAAGGCAATTAGCGGCGCCAGATGATCGGCGCGTGCGGCGGACGGCATGGCGCAAAGCCGCTTCACCGCCTCCATCTCCAGCACGATGCGAAAATCGTACAGCGCTTCGAAATAGGTAAAATCGAACGGTTTCACCTGCCAGCCGCTGCGCGAATAAACCTGCACATAGCCTTCGTGCTCCAGCCAGAACAGCGCCTGGCGAACCGGGGTGCGGCTGGCCGACATGCGCTCGGAGATCTCGTTTTCGCTAAAGTGCTCGCCGGGCATCAGACGGAAATCGAAAATGTCGTTTTTCAATTCCAGATAGATGCGCTCGGCCAGCCCTACCGCGCGCTGTTTGTCGTTGCTTTGCGCCATATGCCGCTCCTTATTCCAGCCACAGCAAGGCGTCGCCTGGGCTCACCGGGCGGCCCGGCTGACAGCCAATGCGCTTCACCACGCCCGCCTGCGGCGCGCTGATTGCCAGCTCCATCTTCATCGCTTCGACGATAATCAGGGTCTGCCCGGCTTCCACCGTATCGCCGGGCTTCACCAGCACCTTCCAGATGTTGCCGTTCATATCCGCCGTCACCGCCAGCGCGTCGTCATCAACGGCCTCGCTCTGCTCCGGCACCAGGATTTCCGCGATCTCCTGCTGGTCATCAAGGTACCAACGCTCCACTTCCGCCTCAAACGCCGCGGACTGAAGCTGGCGGAACCGGGCAATTTCGTCGGCGTTAGCGTCGAGGAATTGCAGATGCGCCGGGAAGTCGAACACCGTCTCTTCGATGCGCACGGCGGCGCGGCCTTCACGGAAATCTTCACGCAGCTGGTCCAGCTCCGCTTCGCTAACCGGGTAGAAACGCACCTGGTCGAAGAAACGCAGCAGCCACGGCTCGCCGCTGTTGAACTGGTCGTTTTTAAGGAACTTATTCCAGATAGGCAGCGTGCGCCCAACCAGCTGATAGCCGCCGGGAGAGTCCATGCCGTAGATGCACATGTACATGCCGCCAATCCCTACGGTGCCTTCAGCGGTGAAGGTGCGCGCCGGGTTGTATTTAGAGCTCAGCAGACGATGGCGCGGATCAATCGGCACCGCGCACGGCGCGCCGAGGTACACATCGCCCAATCCCAGAATCAGATAGCTGGCATCAAACAGCGTCTCCATCACCGCTTCGCGGCTCGGCAGACCGTTGATGCGCTGAATGAAATCGACGTTGTTCGGCAGCCACGGCGCGCTGGCGCGTACGGTGTCGGCGTAGCGGCTGACCGCATCCAGCGTGGCGCTGTCTTCAAAAGCCATCGGCAGATGAACGATGCGCGACGGCACTTTCATCTGCGTGACGTCGCCAATTCGCGCCTCCTGCTCCAGCAGCAACGCCACCAGCGCCTGTTGGCTGATTTCGCGGCTGTCGTAGCGCACCTGCAGTGAACGCACGCCGGGTGAAAGCTCCTTAATCCCCGGATGCGCGCGCTCGCGCAGGTGTTGCATCAGCACGTGAACCCGCAGGCGCAGCGCCAGATCCAGCACGTTTTCGCCGTACTCAATCAGGATGTAGTTGTCGCCCGCCTGGCGATAAACAATTGCCGGAGTACTGAATGTCGCCGGCAGCGACACCAGACCGGCAGCAGATACCCCATCGCGGTCGGCGAGCGACGGCACGGCGAATTCAGCAAGGCTCGTGGTTTGCAGCGTCTCAACGCTGCGGTCCATTGCTTTCTCCCGCGCCACCGCATCCTCAACGCTAATCGGGAAGAAGCGAATGCGGTCGCCCGGTTTCACCTGCCCGACCTTCCACAACTCGGCTTTGGCGATAGTCACCGGGCAGACAAAACCGCCGAGGCTTGGGCCATCGCGGGTGAGGATCACCGGGAAATCGCCGGTGAAGTTGATTGCCCCAATCGCGTACTCGCAGTCGTGAACGTTGGACGGATGCAGCCCCGCTTCGCCGCCGTTCGGCCGCGTCCAGCTTGGCTTCGGCCCGACTAAACGCACGCCGAGGCGGTTGGAGTTGTAGTGCACCTGCCAGTCGCTGGCAAAGAACTCGTCGATAGACTCCTGGGTGAAGAAGTCCGGCGCGCCATGCGGCCCGTAGAGTACGCCAATGCGCCAGACTTCACCGTAGGTCGGAATCAGCGCGCGGGAGAGCGCTTTCGGTTCACTGACCGGCGCAGGCGTCGTGCAGGCCGTAAGCTCTGGCCGAGAGATCGGCAGCAGGTCGGCCACTTTCAGCGTGCGACCGGCGTGCCCGCCAAACTGCCCCAGCGCAAAGGTGGAGCGACTGCCGAGATATTCCGGCACATCGAGTCCATTACGCACCGCCAGATAAGCGCGACAGCCCGCCTGCGCGCGGCCCAGCGCCAGCGTTTGCCCGGCGCTCACCGAAACAGGCTGCCACAGGGCGACCGCTTCACCGTCAAGCGTCGCCTGACAGTCGGCCCCGGTCAGGGCAATCAGCGCATCGCTGTGAAACTGCAGCACCGGCCCCTGCAGGGTAAACTCCAGCCCGGCCGCCGATTCATGGTTGCCGACAATGCGGTTAGCCAGGCGGAAGGCAAAATCATCCATCGGCCCGGACGGCGGCACGCCGATATCCCAGTAGCCCTGACGGCCAGGATAATCCTGCACGCTGCTCCAGGTGCCCGGTTGAATGACTTCAATCACCGGCGATGTCGCAACCACGCTGTCGAGCATTCGCGTCCAGGCGGTACCGTTAACAAAAGCCTCGCTGGCGGTGATTTGCCGCAGGTAGTCGAGGTTGGTGGCGATGCCATGCAGGCGCGTGGCGGCGAGCGCGCTCTGCAATTTGGCTAGCGCGGCGTCGCGCGTTGGCGCATGCACAATCAGCTTGGCGATCATCGGGTCATAAAACGCCGACACTTCGCTGCCGGTGGTCACGCCGGTATCGATGCGCACATCGTCCGGGAAGGCCACGTCGGTTAAAACGCCGGGGCTAGGCTGGAAGTTTTTCAGCGGGCTTTCGGCGTAGATACGCACTTCAATAGCGGCCCCCTGCGGCGCCTGCGCCAGACGCGCCCAGTCGATAGGCTCATCGGCCGCCACGCGCAGCATGCACTCCACCAGATCCAGCCCGGTGACGGATTCCGTGACCGGATGCTCCACCTGCAGGCGAGTGTTGACCTCAAGGAAATAGAACGCATCAAGCGCCGCATCGTAGATAAACTCCACCGTCCCGGCACTGCGATAGTTCACCCGTTTGCCCAGTTGCACCGCCGCGGCCAGCAGCGCGGCGCGGGTGGCGGCAGGAAGATTAGGCGCAGGAGTCTCTTCGACAACCTTCTGATTGCGGCGCTGCAGCGAACAGTCACGCTCGCCGAGGGCGACCACGTTACCTTTGCCGTCGCCAAAAATCTGCACTTCGATATGACGGGCGCGATCCACACAGCGCTCGACAAACACGCCCGCGTCGCTAAAGAATTGTTCCCCCAGGCGGCGCACGCTTTCCCACGCCTGAGACAGCGTGTCGGCGTCAGCACAGCGCGTGAGGCCAATCCCGCCGCCGCCGGCGGTGCTTTTCAGCATCACCGGATAGCCAATCTCCTGCGCCGCCTTTAACGCTTCATCCAGGCTGTTAAGCAAACCGGTGCCAGGCGTCATTGGCACACCGGCTTCTGAGGCAAGCTCGCGGGCACGGTGTTTTAAGCCAAACTCGCCAATTTGCTGCGCGGTGGGGCCGATAAAGACAATTCCCGCCTGTTCACAGGCGTCGGCAAACGGCAGGCTTTCGGAGAGAAAACCGTATCCCGGCCAGATAGCCTGCGCCCCGCTTTCATGCGCGGCAGCGATAATTTTGTCGATTTTCAGGTAGCTGTCGCTGGCTTTCTCACCGCCCAGCGCCAGGGCGATATCCGCCTGTTTAACGTGTTCGGCATTTTTATCGGCGTCGGAATAAACCGCCACGCTGGTGATGCCGAGGCGCTTCAGCGTTCGAATAGCGCGGCAGGCAATTTCACCGCGGTTGGCAATCAGCACGGTATTAAACATGGCGGTTCTCCTTACGGGCAATCCAGTGGCGCCAGCCCTTAAATTCGGTAATGTCGGTGGCGTCGTTGAGCGCCGCCGGTTCACAAATAAAGCCTTTCACCCAGCGACCATCGCTGAGCTCCAGCGAGCCAATCCCCAGCGGGGCCGGGATTTCCGCGACAAACTCACCAAAGCGCGCTAGCGGGATATCCCACAGCTCTACTTCAATCGCCGCCCCTGCGGTATCGCGGGCAATGCCCGGCTTCTGCGGCTGGGTGTTGGCCAGCGCGTATAGGCGGTAGTTCGGCGCGGTGTGCGTGGCTTCGACAAACGCCGCATCGCGGGTGGTCAGCTGGAAGTTGAGCGGCATACCGCGCAGGTGTGCACCAACCACCGCCACGCGGACGTGATGAGGTGACGAGGCAAGCGTTGCATGCGCGGTAAAAGGCAGCCCGGTCGCCCCCAGCGGAAGCGCCAGCTGCTGCTGCCAGCGCAGACCAAAATCGGCCAGCGCGCGGTCGTGCCACGCCGGAGCAATCAGGGTGATGCCTGCCGGTAAACCGTCATCGCGCAGCGGTGCCGGCAGCGCCAGCGCGCTGAGATCCGCGAGATTGGTGAAGTTGGTGTAGGTGCCAAACTGCGAGTTGAAGCGAATAGGCTCCTGCTTCATCTCTTCGAGGGTGTGAATGGTCGGCGAGGTCGGAACCACCAGCGCGTCCACGTCGGCCAGCGCCTGGTTGATTTTTTGCGCCAGCTCGGCGCGCAGGTATTCGGCCTTAAAGGCATCCACCGCGCTGTAGTTCAGGCCTGCGGAGACAATGGTGTAGACGGTCGGGTCCATCTGCTCCGGGTGCTGGAGCATATCGCCCACCGCCGCCGTGCGCTCCGCCACCCACGGCCCCTGATAGAGCTGTTCTGCCAGCTGCGAGAAGGCTGAGAAATCGATAGGCCGTAGCGTCGCACCGCCGTCGCACAGCGCATCAAGCGCCTTTTCCCATGCCGCCTGCGCCTGGGTGTCACCGAAGAAATTGAGGATTTCCGGAATAGCTAACACCGGTTTTTGCGGCAGCGCGGCGGGAGCGGTTGCCGGGTTGCTGCGGGAGTAGGCATCTTCCGGATCGACTCCGCCCGCCAGCGAGGCGATGTAAAACGCGTCATCCACGGTCAAGGCAAACACCGACAGGGTGTCGTTCAGACGACAGGCAGGCACCACGCCTTTGGCCGACAGCCAGCCTTTGGTCGGCTTGAGCCCGACGATGTTGTTAAATCCGGCTGGGACGCGCCCGGAACCGGCGGTATCGGTGCCGAAGGCAAACGGCACCAGGCCGCGAGCCACCACCGAAGCCGAGCCGGAGCTGGAGCCGCCGCTGACGTAATCGGCGTTAAAAGTATTGGCAACCGCGCCGTACGGAGAACGCGTGCCAACAAGCCCGGTGGCAAACTGGTCCAGATTAGTTTTGCCAATCACAATCGCCCCGGCGGCTTTCAGCCGGGCCACGGCGGTCGCATCCTGTTTAGCAATATATTCAAATGCCGGACAGGCGGCCGTGGTCGGCCAACCGGCCACGTCGACGTTATCTTTTACCGCAAACGGAATGCCGAATAATGGCAGCGCATCGGGGTTATCCCGATAGCGCGGAATTAACGCGTCCCACTGCGCCTGCAATTGGGTCTCGCTGGCAATCATCAGCCAGGCGTTATCCTCAATAGAAAGGGTATGAATATGTTCTTTTAATAATGTCAGAACCGCGTCGCTATTTTTCGCAATCAGCTGACGCCATGCGGCCAGTGTCTTACCGGTCATTAATGCCATCGTTGAATTCCTGTTGGTATACAAGATGGAATTCAATTAGCAAGGCCCATGCCAAATAATTAATTAGTTGTTTTATAAAGATTTAGAGCAGAATTTAAAAACAATAAAAATATTTATCGCACCGTCAAAGGACATGTCCGCGCAATAATAGTGCAAACCGTCATAGGAAAAATAAATAGCTAAATAAGCGAGCCAGAATAAACCATGATGAAAATACCCGCATGAATTTAAATATTATCCATACGGGTATTTTAGGGGAAACGTCTTCCGTTATTACGCTCTAGCGCACGCGGCCTTTGGCCCAGTAGGCCATAAAGTTTATCGCGTCCTGCTCCACGCCTCGTTCGCCAATCAGGTAGCGACGTAGCCGTTTGACGACCGTTGATTCTGCCGCCACCCAGCCATAGAAATCGCCGTTCGCCGTGGTGGCTTTATCCCACAGCAGCTCCCCTTCGGCCTCTTCCTTCACGCTTCCGGCACCATCGCTTTCCGGCAGCCGGGCCAGCAGCTTCACGGCGCTGAGCAGGCATTCTCCGTGCGCGGCGGCCAGCGGTTGACGCGGCAACCAGTGCACCGTCGCAAAATCGAACGCGGTTAAATCAATGCAGTCGCCCTGCTCTGGCACTTCAAAAAACGCCTGCACCTGCGGAGGATTAGCCTGACCCGCGAGCATTTCAAGGATCCCACGCGCCGCCGGCAGCGCCGTTTCATCAGCCACGATCAGGGCGCGGCGCAAAGTCGCCGGCGGCGTCCATTCATAGCCGCCGCTGTCTTCAGCCTGCGCGGCATTAGGGGCCACAATTTGCAGCGCATCACCCGCTTTGGCGTTGATGGCCCAGGCGGAAGCAGGCCCTTCGGTGCCGTGGCGGACAAACTCCACCGTCACTTCCCGACGCGCAGGATCAACATGGCGCAGCGTGTAGGTGCGGACAATTGGCCGCTGATCTTTGGGGATCGCCAGCAGCGTTGGATACCACTCGCCCTCCACCGGCAGCGATGGCGGCGTACCGTCCTCAGCGGGAAACAGCATTTTTATCCGCTGATCCGGCGAGTCAGATTTCATCTGCGCGACATCCTCACCGCTAAAGACCAGGCTCAGCAAGGAAGGTGAGACCTCACGCTTACGCGCTAATCGCACGTTGAACAGACGATAACCTGGAACCACAGCCATAAATTTTTCCTTACGCGTGAAGGGGCAAGCTCAGCTACTCGGTGAAAACTATCCACCTGATTTTGCTGAAATACTCTGCAGCTTTAAGCCGAAAAAAACCATTGTGAATGGGACAAAGACAGCGCCAACCCGTCAACGGTCTTTAATCAACTCTCATAATTAGTATTGATAATGAGAAATATTATCGACAATATTCGCATTACCACAACTGATATAAGCCCATGAATTATTCATGGTTTATATATTCCATCCCGGCCACCGCGATGGGCATACGCGGCACAACGCTGCATCTTTAACTCACTGAGCCGCATTTTTGGGCCGATGTTTGTCGGCCCGTGCGCAGGAATAATGATGATTACCAAAAAACATACCCTCTGGGCGCTAAATCCGCTGCTGCTTGCCATGATGGCTCCCGCCGTGGCGCAGCAAACCGATGATGAATCGATGGTGATTTCCGCCAGCCGCAACAACCGCACCGTCGCCGAAATGGCGCAAACCACCTGGGTGATTGAAAACGCCGAACTGGAACAGCAGATCCAGGGCGGTAAAGAGCTCAAGGACGCGCTGGCGCAGCTGATCCCCGGCCTCGACGTCAGCAGCCAGAGCCGTACCAACTACGGCATGAACGTGCGTGGCCGCCCGCTGGTAGTGCTGATTGACGGCGTGCGCCTCAACTCTTCGCGTACCGATAGCCGCCAGTTGGACTCCATTGACCCGTTCAATATCGAGCACATCGAAGTCATCTCCGGCGCGACGTCGCTGTACGGCGGTGGCAGTACCGGAGGGCTTATCAATATCGTGACCAAAAAAGGTCAGCCGGAAACCCAGGTGGAGTTTGAAGCGGGCAGCAAAAGCGGCTTTAACAGCAGCAAAGATCACGATGAACGCATTGCCAGCGCCATCTCCGGCGGCAATGACCACATCTCCGGGCGTATGTCGGTGGCCTATCAGAAATTTGGCGGCTGGTACGATGGCAACGGCGATGCCACCCTGCTGGACAACACCCAAACCGGCTTGCAGTACTCCGATCGACTGGACATCATGGGCACCGGCACGCTGAATATTGATGAGACTCAGCAGCTCCAGCTGGTGAGCCAGTACTATAAGAGCCAGGGCGATGATGATTACGGCCTGAATCTGGGGAAAAACTTCTCGGCGCTGAGCGGAGCCACTAAGCCCTACGTCAGCGGCGGGCTGAGCTCCGACCGCATTCCCGGTACTGAACGTCATCTGATGAGTCTGCAGTACTCCAACAGCGATTTCCTCGGCCAGGAGCTGGTGGGCCAGGTTTACTATCGCGATGAGTCGCTGAAGTTCTATCCCTTCCCTTCCATGAACAAGAGTAACCAGCTCACCGCCTTCTCGTCATCCCAGCAGGAAACCAATCAGTACGGCGCGAAGCTGACCCTGAACAGCACGCCGCTGAACGGCTGGCAGCTCACCTACGGGCTGGATGCCGATCATGAGCGTTTTACCTCTAACCAGATGTTCTTCGACACAGCTAAAGCTAACGCCTCCGGTGGGCTAAACAACCAGCAGATTTACACCACCGGACGCTATCCGTCGTACGATATCAGCAACCTGGCGGCGTTCCTGCAGTCCAGCTATGACATCAACGAGATCTTCACCTTAAGCGGCGGCGTGCGTTATCAGTACACCGAGAGCAGTATTGATAACTTCATTGGCTACGCCCAGCAGCAACAGATTGCCGCAGGCACGGTAAAATCCGCCGATGCCATCCCGGGCGGTTCAACCGATTACGACAACTTCCTGTTTAACGCCGGTCTTCTGATGCACCTGACCGAACGTCAGCAGACGTGGTTTAACTTCTCGCAGGGCGTTGAGCTACCGGACCCGGGTAAATACTACGGTCGCGGCGCTTACGGTACGGCGGTCAACGGGCACTTACCGCTGACCAACAGCGTCAATGTGGACGACAGCAAGCTTGAAGGGATCAAGGTCAACTCCTATGAGCTGGGCTGGCGCTATACCGGCGACAACCTGCGCACCCAGCTGGCGGCGTACTACTCGCTGTCGGATAAAAACGTGCAGGCGAATAAAGACCTGACCATCAGCATCATTGACGATAAGCGCCGCATTTACGGCGTGGAAGGCGCTGTGGACTACTTTATTCCGGATACCGACTGGAGCACCGGCGGTAACTTCAACGTGCTGAAAACCGAGTCGAAGGTGGATGGTAGCTGGCAGAAATATGATGTGAAGATCGCCAGCCCATCGAAAGCCACCGCCTATATTGGCTGGGCGCCGGATCCGTGGAGCCTGCGCGTGCAGAGCACCACGTCATTTAAAATCCGCGATGAGGCCGGTAATCAGCTTGATGGTTACACCACCATCGACTTGTTAGGCAGCTACCAGCTTCCGGTTGGCAAGCTGAGCTTCAGCGTGGAAAACCTGTTCGACCGCGACTACACCACGGTTTGGGGACAGCGCGCACCGCTGTACTACAGCCCGGCATCCGGCCCGGCGTCGTTGTATGATTACAAAGGTCGTGGGCGGACGTTTGGGGTGAATTACTCGGTGCTGTTCTGAGTACAAAGTTTCGTTCACTGGATGTTTGGTAGAACATGAAATATCGGCACCCATGAACGGGCTAAGGGGGCGCGCGCCCCTTTGCAATCCCCGAAGTTTTTGGCAGTTGGGTGCGATATTCCGTTCACTTTATGTTTGGCAGAACATAAAACACCTGCACCTGTGAACGGGCTAAGGGGGGCGCCGCGCCCCCCTTTGCAATCCCCGCGGCCCCGCGGCGAAATCGGTGCTTCGCACTGCGTTCGCCTCCGAACTCCAGCCTGCGGCACGGCGAAACTCGACGTCGTGTCTCGGTTCGCCTCAGTCCGCCGTCCTGGCGGACTGACCTTGTCTTCCCTTCTCCGGCTCACCGATTTCAAGCGGGGACTCATCGGTTCCAGCAATATTGGAGTTTGTTTTTAGCTGAAAACTTGCAGCAATATTGGCGTTTTTTTTAGCTGAAAAATTGCAGCAATATTGGCGTTTTTTTTAGCTGAAAAATTGCAGCAATATTGGCGTTTTTTTTAGCTGAAAAGTTGCAGCGATATTGGCGTTTACTTTTAGCTGAAAACTTGCAGCGACTTTAGGTGGCGTCTGAATCGCCGAGGCGTTGTCTGGAGGCCGGGGCAGCCCACAGGGATGTGGGCTGAGGGCGCGTTTTACAGGGATGTTACCTCGCGCCCGACCCGGAAGCCGGAAGGCATAAGCTGAGGGTACCGCGCAGCGGCGATTCTGCCGCCAGAGCGCGGGGGTGCAGGGGGCGGCGGCGATTGGCCGCCCCCTGCGCGCTCCTTGCGCCATTCAGATCATATTGTGGAGACTGGAAAGGAGCGCAACCGGCTGGAAAGTTGAATGAAATATCACTTAACTGACAGCCCCCCGGCTACGACGCCTTTTCATTTTCCTTCTGCTGCTCAGCAGCTTCAACTTCACGATACCAGCGCGGATGGTGTTTCTTCGCCCAGCGGCGGCTAACTTTGCCTTCAATCATCCCCTCAATCGACCCTTTCACCCAGAACGCCATATACATATGAATCAGAATGGCGTGGATAAGCACGATGGCGGCCGTCGCATGAATCAGTAAACTCCAGCGCACCACGGCAATCGGGAAATAGTGGGTAAAGTAAGGCCGCCAGATGATAACGCCGGTAGCCAGCAGGACAAAAATCAGGCTCATGATGCTCCAGAACATCATCTTCTGACCGGCGTTATATTTGCCGACATCCGCCACTTTATGTTCGTTGCCCTTCAGTACTTCAACAATCCCTTTGATCCACGGGAGATCCTGCTTATCGGGAATGTTGTGGTGCACAAAACGGACGAACATAAACATCAGCACGACAAAAATCATCACCCCGAAGAACGGGTGCAAAATCCGCCCCATCTGCGGCGTACCGAAGGTTTCGGTCAACCATTGTAGCGTCGGGAAGAACAGCGCAATCCCCGAAAGCGACACCAGGAAGAAGCTAATCACCACCGTCCAGTGGCAGGCACGGTCGATAAATTTGGTGCGCAGAATCATCTTGCTCTTACTCATGACCGTTCTCCTCGTCTTCATCGTCATCCGTCTCTTTGTTCGGCCCCACGCCCACGTAGTGGTATATCAGCCCGGCAAAGGTGGCGATAAATCCGGCCGCGGAGAGCGGCTTGAGAATGCCTTTCCACAGATTCACCGGCGCGGCGATTTTCGGATCGTCCGGCAGATTGTGGTACAGCGAAGGCTGGTCCGCGTGGTGCAGCACGTACATCACATGAGTCCCGCCGACCCCTTGCGGGTTGTAGATTCCCGCATTGGCATAGCCGCGTTTTTTGAGCTGCATAACGCGGTTTTCGGCGACGTTGAGCATCTCCTTTTTGCTGCCAAACTGGATGGCCCCGGTCGGACAGGTTTTCACGCAGGCCGGTTCCTGGCCGACGCTGACCCGGTCAACGCACAGCGTACATTTGTAGACACGATTATCGTCAGGATTGAGGCGCGGAATGTTGAACGGACAACCGGCAATGCAGTAGCCGCAGCCAATGCAGTGCTCAGATTGAAAATCGACAATTCCGTTGGCGTACTGAATAATCGCCCCGGCGGATGGGCAAGCTTTCAGGCAGCCAGGGTCCGCGCAGTGCATACAGCCGTCTTTGCGAATTAACCATTCCAGCTTGTCATTCTGGGTGGTTTCGCTAAAACGCATCACCGTCCAGGATTTGGCGCTGAGATCGGTTGGGTTATCGTACACGCCGTGGCAGTAGCCCACCTCATCGCGAATATCGTTCCACTCGGAACAGGCCACCTGGCAGCCTTTGCAGCCGATGCAGGTGGTAACGTCGATAAGTTTTGCCACTTCGACGCGGTAATCGCGCGCATGGGGCGGCGGCGTAATGCCGTTGGTCGCCGAACGCTTGATAATAT
The DNA here is from genome assembly GCF_040149365.1 of Kluyvera huaxiensis. Lineage (NCBI taxonomy): Bacteria > Pseudomonadati > Pseudomonadota > Gammaproteobacteria > Enterobacterales > Enterobacteriaceae > Kluyvera > Kluyvera huaxiensis. The sequence goes on along the minus strand of NZ_JBEFLV010000011.1, from coordinate 5,259 downwards.
CTTGTGATTGCATAGCCATGAGTTCTCTCCCTTATGCCCGCTCAACGTTAACCAGAAACGCTTTGTATTCCGGCGTTTGTGAGTTGGCATCGCCGACCGACGGCGTCAGCGTGTTGGCAAGAAAACCTTTGCGCGTTGCCCCTTCAAAGCCCCAATGACAGGGAATGCCAATGGTATCGACCTGCTTACCGTCTATCGTCAACGTTTGCAGACGTTTGGTGACCACCGCTTTGGCTTTGATAAAACCGCGCTTCGACATCACTTTCACCGTGTCGCCTGGCGCAATGCCTTTTTTACTCGCCAGCGCTTCACCGATTTCGATGAACTGGTCGGGCTGAGCGATAGCGTTCAGCAACGCGTGCTTGGTCCAGTGACGGAACAGCTCCGTGATGGAGTAAGTGGTCGCCACGTAAGGGAAAGCACCCGCCTTGCCCATATTGGCAATGTCACCATGGTAGATACGCGCCACCGGGCTGGAGATAACCTCCGGATGCAGCGGGTTGGTTCCAATCGGCGATTCAATCGGTTCGTAATGTTCCGGGAATGGACCATCGTTCATTTTGTCGATGGAGAACAGACGCGCGACGCCTTCCTGGTTCATGATGAACGGCCCAACGTTGCTGCCCGGAGCCGCCTGACTGTAATCGGCGACGTCCATACCGGCCCATTTTTGACCGTTCCAGTGCAGCAGCGCACGTTTCGCATCCCACGGTTTTCCCGCCGGGTCTGCGGACGCACGGTTGTAGAGAATGCGGCGGTTTGCTGGCCATGACCACGCCCAGCCCGGCGTACAGCCCAAGCCGTACGGATCGCTGTTATCGCGATTGGCCATCTGGTTGCCCTGTTCCGTCCAGCTACCGCAGTACACCCAGCAGAAGCTGCTGGTCGAACCGTCATCGCGAAGCTGGGCAAAGCTGCTGAGCTGCTGGCCTTTTTTGGCGATGAGCTGCCCTTTATCATCATAAAGATCCACCAGCGCCACCCCATTTCCCTCGCGGGCAATCTCTTCAGGATGCGGATCGTATGGGTCTTTATAATCCCAGCTCATATTAAGCAGCGGTTCAGGATTGGCCCCGCCTTCCTGCTGATACAGCTCGCGCAGGCGCATGTACAGGCGACCAAGAATTTTAGCATCGTGCAGCGCTTCGCCCGGTGGCTCGGCAGCCGCCCAGTGCCACTGCAACCAACGCCCGGAGTTGGCAATCGAACCGTCTTCTTCAGCAAAACAGGATGACGGCAGGCGGAAAATTTCAGTCTGGATATCTTCCGGCTTCACGTCGTTCATTTCGCCGTGATGCTGCCAGAAGTTTGAGGACTCGGTCGCTAGCGGATCGATAACCACCATGTACTTCAGTTTTGCCAGCGCGCGCGAGGATTTGTTTTTATCCGGGAACGCCGCCAACGGGTTGAAGCCCTGCACGATGTAGCCGTTAATTTTGCCTTCCAGCATCAGCTCGGCCTGGGTCATTACGTCGTACAGACGGTCCCATTTCGGCAGCCAGTCGTAGCCCCAATTATTTTCTGCCGTGGCGTGGTCGCCCCAGAAGCTTTTCATCATGCTGACGAAGAATTTCGGCGTATTTTGCCAGTAGTTCACTTCGTTCACGCCAAGCGATGGCGGAGTGATTTGGGAAATATAGGTCTGATAGTCAGGCTGTTTTTCAGACGGCAGCGGCATGTAGCCTGGGAGATTGGTCGATAGCAGGCCAAGGTCGGTATAACCCTGAATATTCGAGTGACCGCGCAGCGCATTCACGCCGCCGCCCGCCATACCAATATTGCCCAGCAGCAGCTGGAGCATTGCGGCGGCGCGGATAATCTGTGCCCCGGCGGAGTGGTGCGTCCAGCCCAGCGCATAGAGAATGGTCGCGGTGCGGTCCGGCACGCTGGTGCTGGCGAGAATTTCGCAGATACGTTTAAAGTCCGCCACCGAGGTGCCGCACAGGCGGTTAACCATTTCCGGCGTGTAGCGTTCGACGTGGGCTTTTAACAGATTCCACACGCAGCGAGGGTGACTTAGGGTTTCATCACGCAGCGCATTGCCCTGTTCATCCAGCTGATAGAACCAGCTCGATTTATCGTACTGGCGTTTTTTCGCGTCGTAGCCGCTGAACAGGCCGTCGTTAAACTGGTAGTCATCGCGAATAATCAGGCTGGCATTGGTGTAGTGGCGCACATATTCATGCTGCACGCGGTCATTTTCCAGCAGGTAGCGAATCACGCCCAGCAGGAATGCAGTGTCGGAGCCCGCGCGAATAGGTGCGTAGAGATCGGCCACCGCGGCGCTGCGGTTGAAACGTGGATCGACCACCACCACGGTGGCGTCGTTTTTGGTCTGCGCTTCAATCACCCACTTGAAGCCAACCGGGTGCGCTTCCGCCGCGTTGCCGCCCATGATCAGCACCACGTTGGCGTTTTTGATATCCACCCAGTTGTTGGTCATTGCGCCGCGACCGAAGGTTGGCGCCAGCGCCGAGACGGTCGGCCCGTGGCACAGGCGCGCCTGGCAGTCGATGGCCACCATCCCCAGACTGCGGGTAAATTTACCGTCGAGAATCCCGGTTTCATTACTGGCGGCGGAGGAACAGAGCATGCCGGTCGTGGTCCAGCGGTTGACGGTCAGCCCCTGGGCGTTCTTCTCAATAAAGTTCGCATCACGGTCGTCTTTCATTAATCGCGCAATCCGATTAATTGCGTCGTCCCAGCTAATGCGCTGCCATTTATCCGAACCCGGCGCACGGTATTCGGGATACTGCAGACGGTTTTCGCTGTGAATATAATCCAGCACACCCGCGCCTTTCGGGCACAGCGAACCGCGACTCACCGGATGATCCGGATCGCCTTCAATATGGTAGATACTTTCTTTAACGTTTTTGGCGGTATCGCCAAGGCTGTACATCAGCATGCCGCAACCTACCGAGCAGTAGGTACAGTTATTACGCGTCTCTTTTGCTTTTAAGAGTTTGTATTGACGGGTTTCCGCGTGAACGGAAAAAGATGATAAAAATCCGAGAGATGCAACAGTGGTTCCTGCCATACCGCCCGCGCAGATTCGAAAGAACTGCCTCCGGCTGAGCTCCATGTATCCTCCAGCTTAAACTTAAGACATGAAAAGGGATGGAGATTATAAGGTTAATTCGAACAGGAGACCATTACTCTTATAGGGTTATTGATAGAGCGCAATATTTGGAATATTGCCAGCGTTGAATAAATTGATCGTGACTGAGGCTCGCGGTTAATTTAATAACGAAATAAATAATTATTAATTTAAACTATTAAATCTATAAATAATAACTCATATAAAGCAATGTATTGAAAATGCCATACGCCGATACATTAACGAGGGCATGCCCACGCGTTGAATACAAACCCAGCGCTGCAGGCATTCGCTCGCATAGCCACACTAGCGCATGTCCAGCGGTTACTGGCTGGAGGACTCATCAATCTGCTGTTTAGCGCTCGCTAACAAAAACGCGGCGACCGATGTCGCATCGCTAATTTTACCTGCCAGGATTAACGCTCTGAAATCGGCAATTTTCATTTTTTTGACCGTCAGACCGTATTCTTCTGCATCCAGCTGCTGGCCGCTAAACGTCAACTGCGTGGCGAGATAGATATGGTATCCCTGTGCAGAATAGCCCTGCGCCAGCTTCTGATATCCGACATACTCCAGCTTGCCAGCGCTGAGGCCCGTTTCTTCTTTCAACTCTCCGGCGGCAACGTCTTCAGGCGCGGCGGTGGGTGACGTTTCCCAACTCCCCTGCGGCAACTCAAGCGTTCTCACCCCCAGCGGATAACGAAACTGCTCCACCACAAAAATCTCGTCATTGTGCAGGGGAATAATGACGACAAAGTCTCCCTTTTCAACCACAGAGTAGATCCCCTCGCTGCCATCGGCTCTCTGGACGTGGTCTTCTTTGAGCGCCATCCAGCGGTTACGGTAAATCTCTTTGCTAGCCAGCGTTTTTATCTCGGCGCTCATGGGCATTATCCTTATTCGGCTAAAGGTCTGACGTCAAAATCGGCGCTCGCGTCAGATACATTCGCCCATATCATTAAAGAATAAAGTGAATCATGTCTAGCCAACGGATGTGCCTGAACGGATAAATAAGACAATGTGCAACCGAAATTCGCTTCTGAATATACCGCGGGGTTTACTGTCGCCCGGAAGCGTCGGTAAACCTTGCGGATATACCGGGTTCACATTTACTTCATTAAGACTTCAACAAATTTCGCCAGCCATTGCGGATGCGCAGGCCATGCCGGTGCGGTCACCAAGTTGCCATCGACGTGCGCCTGGTCGATGCCGATATCCGCGTACTGCCCGCCGCTGAGGCGAATTTCAGGCGCACAGGCCGGATAAGCGCTGCATGTGCGGTTAGCTAACACTCCGGCTGCCGCCAAAAGCTGGGGGCCATGGCAAACGGCAGCGATGGGTTTACCCGCCGAGTTGAAATCCTGCACCAGTTTAATGACCTCCGGGTTCAGCCTTAAATATTCCGGTGCCCGTCCACCGGGGATCAGCAGCGCATCATAATCCGCCGCCCGCGCCGCGCTAAAATTCGCATTGAGGGTAAAACGGTGGCCCGGTTTTTCACTGTAGGTCTGCGCCCCGTCGAAATCATGAATAGCGGTTTGCACATAGTCGCCTTCGCTTTTATCCGGACAAACAGCATCAACGCGGTGGCCTAACATTTTAAGCGCCTGAAAAGGCACCATGGTTTCATAATCTTCGACATAGTCGCCGACCAGCATCAGGATCTTTTTCATTAATCTGCCCCACTTATGGTGATGAAGATGAGAAGTAACGGCCATCTTTACTATAGCCAATGCGCCAGGGGCCACTTTTAAACGCGCCATCAATTCAACAGAATATTCGGTTAGATCACACTCTGTGTGATGCCAGCTCACCGCTAAACAGAGAGATAAATATAAATTATATATAAATATATAGTTGAGTAATTTTAATAAGCTGCTTAAATCCGGATGATATAAAAGGATGCCGATTGCATCTTATTATTCCTATGCTATATTCCGCCTGAAATTTAGCGCCGTATTTATTATTATATATTTAATAAATAACAGCGTTTCTTATTTATCATCTATTATTGTATTCACCGTTAATCAGGTGAATAAACATAAAAGGTTTTCCTATGTTAACAAGGGAAGGTGCGAACAAGTTCCTGATATGAGATCATCATATTCATCCGGAGCGCATCCCAGAGGGACATCATGAGCCATCAACTCACCTTCGCCGAT
>NZ_JBEFLV010000010.1:0-183088 GCF_040149365.1 Kluyvera huaxiensis | reverse complement strand
TTACGGGCATCGTGATCGCCGGGGAAGAGTAAATCCCCGTTGCCGGATAACAGTTTTAGCTGCTTCAGTACCGTTACCGCCTGTTTTGACAGCGGCACCAGATGCGGCGTTTTCATTTTTGCACCGCGTTCTGAGTAACGCACACCGGTGATGGGTTCCCGATTTGCAGGAAGTGTCCACATCGCGTTATCCAGGTCGATTTCCGGCCAGCGGGCAAAACGTAATTCACTGGAGCGAATAAAAATCAGCAAATTAAGCTGTACCGCCAGCTTTGTTAGCCGTCTGCCTGAATAGCTTTCTATTCTTTCCAGTAGTTCCGGTAATTTTTCCAGCGGCAGGGCAGGGTAATGATTTTTCGGTGGCGGGGTGATAGCGCCGCAGAGGTCATTGGCCGGGTTGCTTGTAATCAATCCTTCCTGTACGGCGTAACGCATGATGACCGTGGTACGTTGCTGTATTCGTGCTGCGGTTTCCAGACAACCTTTTTTCTCTGCCATCCGTAGCGGGATCAGCAGATCGGCAGTTTTCAGGTCAGTCACAAGGGCATTGCCGATGAGCGGGAAAATGTGCAACTCCAGTGACCTCAGGACTCTGGTGGCGTGTGCCTCACTCCAGCGAATGTTCGCGGCTACCCACTGACGGGAGACGGTCTCGAAGGTAATGCCGTTTTTTCTCGCCTGCTTGTCCTGCTGTTTCTTTACACCGGGATCGGCTCCTGTGCTCAGTATTGTACGGGCTTCCTGGCGCAGTTTACGGGCCGTTGCCAGCGAGACAGTCGGGTAAGCGCCAAACGCCAGCTTTTTCTCTTTTCCGCCAAAGCGGTACTTAAGGTGCCAGAGTTTGGAACCGTTGGGTTTAATCAGCAGGTATAAACCTTGCGTGTCGCTGAGTTTGTAAGGTTTGTCGAGAGGTTTGGCGTGGCGGGTGGCGGTATCAGTCAGAGGCATTGTGGGGGCTCCGTAGTTTATCAAACCGGCAGGCCCCCAATTAAGCCCCCAAAAACTACGGATGTCAAAAAATCTGGCAGTACCTTGCGGCACTCCAGATATTCATCAACTTACTGATTTTTCTATGTTCCCGGACGTATAGGAACGTCCCAAAACTTAAATAGTGGTGCCCGGACTCGGAATCGAACCAAGGACACGGGGATTTTCAATCCCCTGCTCTACCGACTGAGCTATCCGGGCAACGGAGCGCATTAAACCGTAGTCGCTCCCTTACGTCAACCAAATTAACCGAAAAGTCGTTCAACTGCTTACTATTGCGGCAACTTACGCGTTTTTAACGCATGTTTGCACAAACCTTCCCGGCATTCCTGATAAATGCCAGAACAGCCAGGACTCGAATAATAAAGAGCCCAGCTGTGAATTTCCTGCGACTTACCTGTTTTTCGGCGCCAGGTCTTAGGTTAATGCGCCGCCCTGACGGCACTTGGCGAAGCGCAGGATGTCTTCAGCAAGGCGATGAGCGGTGTCGACATCGATCTGGCTGCGGCTGACCAGCATTCGGCTCAAGCAGCCTTCCAGTACCAGTTGCATCTGTTTGGCAACCATCGCCGGGTCATCGACTTCAAGCTGAGTTAACAACTCGTGGCTGTATTCGTAGGCGGCCTGCTTTTGTTGATTCGCCAGTTGATGAATCGGGTGGTCCGCCTCCGGGTAGAAGGTGCAGGCGGCAATAAACAGACAGCCTGGGTAGCGGTTTTTGTTTACGCATTCGGTCAATGCGGTGTAGCGGGCCAGCAGTTTTTGCTCGGGCGTCATCTCTTCATTCAGCATCAGTTGGCGACGCCATGTCTCAACCTGTTGGCTTAGATAGCGCAGTGCGTCATACAGCAGCGCCTCGCTGTCTGGCCAGAAGCGGCGCAGTTCGTCCAGAGGGCGGTCTACGCGCTCGGCAACCATCTCAAGCGTGGTGCTCGCAATTCCTTCTTGCTCAAGGAGCTGTAGGGCTTTTCCCAGTACGTCTTCGCGTTGCACGGTATTCTCCTCCGTTTCCGACGGCTGTTTGTTTAAAAGTGTTGTCTACGGTTGGCTTTCACGCAAATGTGCGCGGAAGGCGTTGGCATCCATAAATCCAGTCACCCGCAGTGCAGGCTGCTCGTTGCCATCTTCATCAAAGAAGAGGATTGTCGGCAGGCCCAGTACCTGTAAATGTTTTAGCAGCGCCACGTCCTGCGCGCTGTTGGCGGTGACATCAGCTTGCAGTAGCACGGTGTTTTGTAGCGCTTGCTGCACCTGCGGGTCGCTGAAAGTGTACTTTTCAAATTCTTTGCAGGCCACGCACCAGTCGGCGTAAAGGTCGAGCATCACTGGTTTACCGCGGGCGTTAGCCAGTGCGGTTTCTAAGGTTTCCACGTTGCTGATGCGGGTGAAATTCAGATGCGCTTGCGCCTGGGTTACGGTGGTGCCAAACGCCCAGTCCTGTAGCGGACGTACGCTAATCAGCGCGGCGGCCAGCAACAGGATTTGCCCGATGCGCTGCCACGGTTTTGTCAGCCCCAGGCTGGTGATAAACGCCCAGCCAAAGAACGCGACGCCGAGCATGGACCAGAGGCGTAATCCCCAGACATCACCCATTATGCGCTCTAGCAGGAATATCGGCAGGGCGAGTATCACAAAGCCAAACGCGGTTTTAACGTGCGCCATCCACGGCCCGCTTTTTGGCAACAGGCGGTTGCCAAATACGGTAACGATAATCAGCGGCAGCCCCATACCCAGTGCGTAGAGATAGAGCGTGCCGCCGCCGAGCCACAGATTACCGCTTTGGGCGATATACAACAGAATTGCGCTCAGCGGGGCGGTGGTGCACGGTGAGCAGATAAGCCCGGCAATCGCTCCCATGGCGAATACGCCGCCCGCAGAACCGCCCTGCTGGCGGTTGCTCATCAGGGCGAGGCGGGTTTGCAGCGATGACGGAAGCTGGAGCGAGAAGACGCCAAACATCGATAGCGACAGCAGAATAAAGACCGCTGACAGGCCTATCAGCACGTATGGGTGCTGGAGTGCAGCCTGGAACTGCATGCCAGCGGCGGCCACCACCAGGCCCAGCGCGGTGTAGGTTAGCGCCATGCCCTGGACGTAGATAAAGGCCAGCAGCAGGGCCCGGGCGGTGGAGAGGCGCTGTTTACCACCCAGAACGATGCCGGAAATCAGGGGATACATCGGCAGGACGCAGGGGGTGAAGGCGATGCCGATGCCGATCAACAGTGCCCAAAGGGCGCTGAAGGGAAGATCGGCGCCAGTATCATCCCTCACCCCGGGCTTCTCCCCGGAGGGGAGAGGGGGAGAAGTTTGCGCCGCAACGGCATTTAGCGGCACGGTTTTGGTTTCTGGCGGGTAGCAGAATCCGGCGTCTGCGCAGCCCTGGTAGGTCACGGTTAACGTCGCACCTGGCGAGGCCTGAGTGAGTTCGACCGGGACCGTCAGGCGCTGGCGGTAAATTTCACTCTTGCCGTAAAACTCATCGTTATGCCATTCGCCGTTGGGCAATTGTAATGGCGTCATATTGGCGTTGGCTGGATTCACCTGAATCTGCTTACGATACAGGTAGTAACCATCTTTCAACTGCCAGGTCAGGCTGACATCGTGCTGGTTCTGCTTAAAATCAAAGGCAAATGCCTGGTCGGCAGGAACAAAATTAGAGCGGCCGGGTGCGTCAAACAGCCCGGCGAAGGCCGATGTGCTGCACAGCAGCAGGATCAGCGTAAGGAAGCGTTGAGCCATGAGAGGTAGTCGGTATCTGCGTGAGTAACGGGTAAAACCAGGAGTTCGGGCGTTTGATACGGGTGATGGGCCTTGAGGCAGTCGAGCAGCGCCTGCTGGTGGGCGAGGTCGGTTTTTAGCAGCATCTGCACTTCATACTCCTGTTCCAGTTTCCCTTCCCAGTAGTACAGCGACGTTGCGCCGGGCAGCAGGGTGGCGCATGCCGCGAGTTTTTCAGCCAATACTTTCGCCGCCAGGTCCTGGGCGGTCGCTTCATCAGGAGCAGTACAGAGAACCACAACAGCGTCGGGAGTACTCATTGTCACCTCGTATCGATGAAAAGAAGCACTATAGCACGGTGAGTTATCGGGGTTGAATGCATCGGGCCGCAGAGCGGCCCGACTTTAACGATTTTTACAGGCTAGGGCGGTTAGAGGATCAGGCCACCGAAGATAAATCCGAGGATCACGCACAGGGTAATGGCGATCACGCCTGGGATTAGAAACGCATGGTTAAACACGTATTTGCCGATACGAGTCGAGCCAGTGTCGTCCATCTCCACTGCCGCTAGCAGCGTTGGATAGGTTGGCAGGACGAACAGCGCGGAAACCGCCGCAAAAGAGGCAATAGCGGTCAGCGGAGTGACGCCCAGCAACAGCGCAGCAGGCATCAGCGCTTTGGTGGTCGCCGCCTGGGAGTAAAGCAAGGTCGCAGCAAAGAACAGCACTACCGCCAGCAGCCACGGGTAGTTGTTCAGCAGGTCGCCTGCCACTGCCTGGATATCGGCGATATGCGCTTTCACGAAGGTATCGCCCAGCCATGCCACGCCCAGTACGCACACACAGGCACTCATACCGGATTTAAAGGTGCTGGCATTGAGGATTTCGCCGGTATCGATTTTGCAGGTGATGCTAATCAGCGTGGCGATGGTTAGCATGAATACCACAATCGCTTCGTTACGTGGCAGAACGGGGTTCTGAATAAGCCCAACGGTGTCACTGATAGCGGTGGCATAGAACATGACCGCCACGATGCCGATCAGGAAGAACAGCACGGAGCGTTTGGCATGGGGTTTCAGCTCTAAAGTTTGGCTGCCGCGCAGGCGCACTTCGCCTTTTGCCAGGCGCTCCTGATACACCGGGTCGTCCTTTAGCTCACAGCCGAGGAAGTTACACACCACAGAGGTCAGCAGGACGGCAATCAATGTGACCGGAATACAAATGGAGAGCAGCGTCAGGTAGCTGACGCCCAGCGGTTCCAGGATCCCAGCAAAGAACACCACTGCCGCCGAAATTGGCGAGGCGGTAATCGCAATTTGTGAGGCAACAACGGCGATAGAAAGCGGTCGGGAAGGGCGAATGCCCTGCTCTTTAGCGACTTCGGTGATAACCGGCAGCGTGGAGAACGCGGTATGACCGGTACCCGCCAGAATAGTCATAAACCAGGTGACTAGTGGGGCGAGGAAGGTGATGTATTTTGGATGGCGGCGGAGCATTCGCTCAGCCAGACTGACGAGATAATCCATACCGCCTGCCACCTGCATAGCGGCAATGGCGGCGATAACTGCCATGATGATTTCGATAACGTCAAAGGGGATCGCACCGGGTTTTATCTGGAAGATAAGCGTTAATACCAGTACGCCTAAGCCACCGGCAAAGCCGATGCCTATTCCTCCGAGTCTTGCCCCCAAATAGATGGCAAGAAGCACAATGACCAATTCTGCTCCAAACATATTAGCCTTCCTTGTTTACGAGATTGATATGTAATTGTTGTGTTTTCGTGAATTATAGAAACAAAAAAGGCATGTCATCATGACATGCCTCAGTTATTTAGTCTGAAAGACTACTGCTCGCTTTCATCGGTATATCGCTTGGCTTTATAAGCCGGGTGCATCAGGTTTTGCGGGGAGAAGATGTCATCCAGCTCCGCCTCGGTCAACAGTCCGCGCTCCAGCACCACTTCACGCACGCTCTTCCCGGTTTCGGCACAGATTTTCCCGACGATGTCGCCGTTGTGGTGGCCAATAAACGGGTTCAGGTAGGTGACGATACCAATGGAGTTGTAGACGTAGCTTTCACACACTTCTTTGTTAGCGGTGATGCCGTCGACGCATTTTTCCAGCAGGTTGTAGCAAGCATTAGTCAGGATATGGACAGATTCAAACAGCGCCTGGCCGATTACCGGTTCCATCACGTTAAGCTGCAACTGGCCAGCTTCAGAGGCCATGGTGACGGTGGTATCGTTGCCGATAACTTTGAAGCACACCTGGTTCACCACCTCAGGCACCACCGGGTTAACTTTGGCCGGCATGATGGAGGAGCCAGCCTGCAGTTCCGGCAGGTTGATTTCATTCAGACCTGCGCGCGGACCGGAGGAGAGCAGACGAAGATCGTTACAGATCTTCGACATTTTCACCGCCAGACGTTTCAGCGAGCTGTGTACCATCACGTAGGCGCCGCAGTCGGAAGTCGCTTCAATCAGGTCTTCTGCAGGTACCACGGCCAGGTTGCTGACTTCCGCCAGTTTTTGTACGGCCAACTGCTGGTAGCCATCCGGAGTGTTCAGACGCGTACCGATAGCGGTAGCGCCGAGGTTCACTTCCAGCAGTAGTTCCGCGGTACGTAGCAGGTTTTTGGTTTCTTCATTAAGCAGGACGCTAAACGCGTGGAATTCCTGACCGAGGGTCATCGGTACGGCATCCTGCAACTGGGTACGACCCATTTTCAGAACGTCCTGGAATTCAACCGCTTTACGCTGGAAGCCTTCACCCAACTGGTGGATAGCATCAATCAGCTTGAGAATAGAGGTGTAGACCGCGATGCGGAAACCGGTTGGGTAAGCATCGTTGGTGGATTGGCATTTGTTGACGTGGTCGTTCGGATTGAGGAACTGGTATTCACCTTTCTGGTGGCCCATCAGTTCCAGACCAATATTCGCCAGCACTTCGTTGGTGTTCATGTTAACGGAGGTACCCGCGCCGCCCTGGTAAACGTCTACCGGGAACTGATCCATGCACTTGCCGTTATTCAGGACTTCATCACATGCAGCAATAATGGCGTTGGCAACGCCTTTCGGAATGGTTTGCAGCTCTTTGTTGGCCATCGCCGCCGCTTTCTTCACCATCACCATCCCGCGTACAAATTCTGGGATATCGCTGATTTTACTGTTACTGATGTAAAAGTTTTCAATCGCTCTCAGAGTATGAACGCCGTAGTAAGCGTCAGCAGGAACTTCCCTGGTACCCAACAGATCTTCTTCGATACGAATGTTGTTTAGCATGTGAACCTTCTTTTTGCGAGCTGCCAATGATTTCACCAAGTACGCAGGATTTTTGAATTCATGCGCTTTTCTTACCGCAGATTATTTCCTTAATCGGCCTGGTGTCCATGATCATATGCTGATGATAGCGGATTGCAGTTATCTGGATCACTTATTATCTGGTGAACCCGATAAGAATTATTGATTTGTGAAATAAATCACCGCTTGACGATTGTTGACAAAATTATCCATCTGCGCTGATTGAAATACGACGATCTACCACCATTTAAATCTAGTGCAGAATCATGAATCGCTGCCGGCGCGTCGTACGCGTTGTTTACCTCACAGGAGATGCCAGTGCGCTGGATACCGTTAATCGCAATTTTTCTCTATGTTTACATTGAGATATCTATTTTTATCCAGGTCGCCCATGTGTTTGGCGTCCTGATGACATTGATTTTGGTTATCTTTACTTCGGTTATCGGCATGTCGCTGGTGCGTAACCAGGGATTCAAAAACCTGATGCTGATGCAGGAAAAAATGCAGGCGGGTGAAAGCCCGGCCGCGGAGATGATCAAAAGCGTATCGCTGATCCTCGCTGGTTTGCTGCTGCTGCTGCCGGGTTTCTTTACCGACTTCCTTGGTTTGATACTGTTGCTGCCGCCGGTGCAAAAACACCTGACCATGAAGCTGATGCCTTATCTGCATTTTAATCGTATGCCGGGCGGCGGTTTCGCTGGTGGTACTACGAGCGGGCAGACCTTTGACGGGGAGTATCAGCGTAAGGACGAACGTCCGGAACAGATTGACCACAAAGACGATAATCGCCCTTAATCAATTTATCGTGATAAAAAAAAGCCGGATATCTCTCCGGCTTTTTTGTTGTTACGCGGTGACGATGCGCCGCCGAGGCAGCAGCCACCACAGCATGAACAGCATCACGATGGCATACAGACTCTTCCAGCCTACCATCGCCAGCAGCATGACGCACAGTGCCACGCCAATGACCGACAGCGCCCGAAAACGGCCGGTGAGCAGCTTGCAGCCCGCCAGCATGCACAGCAGATAAATCATGATAAAAATGCCGTTGGCGTAGATGATCAGTGCATCGAGATTGATATTGAGCCAATAGCTCGCCAGCGTACTGACCATGCAGCTACCAATCACCACGTTGAGCGCATTGCGTGGTACCCGGTTTGGCGACAGGCGCGCGAGGTAGCTACTGGGTTTATATTGCGCCTGCGACCAGACCAGTCGGGCAAAGCTTTGAATATAGATATTGGTGCTGGCAAAGCAGGCGAGAAAACCGATGACGCTCGCCACCCACAGCGCTTTGACTCCGAACAACTGCACCACGATAGTGGGCAGCGATGCCGCCGCGGTATTGGCCGCTCCGTAGGCATGAAAATGAAGGACCAGAACGGTACAGGCCCAGTAAACCACGCCGGCTAGCAGCAGGCCGATAATGAGCGCACGCGGGAAATCACGTTCCGGGTGGCGAAACTCGGAAGCCATATGCGCGAAGGCCTCGAGGCCAACAAAGCACCAGAACATCACTGACAGGGCGGCAAACAGCTGTGAATGGTTAATTTCCGCGAGCGCCGGGAAAGGGATCTCACTTACCGCGATATCGCCGTAGATCCAAATGGCTGCCAGCAGCGCAACAATCATGATGGCAACCAGCGTTTGGATATTGGCGCTGGAACTGGCGCCGCGTGAGCCGAGCCACCAAATGATACCCAGCGTGGCGACTTCGGCCATCAGCAACTGCCAGCCGTGCCAGCCGAATAGCGCCTGTGCGAATCCAGAGGCGATATGTAAGGCAGCAGGTAGGCCAACGGGGATGACCGAGAGAAATAGCCAGCCGGTCACGCGAGCCAGACGAGGACCAAAGGCCATCTCGACAAAGTGTGCGACGCCGCCAGCGCTGGGGAAGTGGCGGCCAAGTAGGGCGAAAACAATCGCTACCGGAAACACCAATACAATCAACGCAGGCCAGGCCCACAGGCTGTTGTTGCCAGCCACCAACGCACCCAGTGCTGGTACGGCAAAGACGCCGGTGCCCAACAGCGACGTCGACAATAATCCGATTCCCTGAGCTAACCCAAGCTCTTGTTTTAGTTCTGCCATGCCCTTCGCCTACGCCCTAAAAAAGAGCTCGATTTTACCACATCGGGTTGGGTGATGACCCCGCGCCATTGTGCTGTAGTCAGCACGTATTTCAGTGATTTATCGTGATTGTCCGTCGGTAAAAAATTTTTTTTAGGTTTCCCCCTTGAAGGGGAAAAGAACACCCCCATCTCTCTGGCACTAGCCGGAAAACCGTGTACGGCCCGGCGTCATCCATAACTGATAATGACTTTCTCAAAGGAGAGCTATCAATGAGTATTCGTCCGCTACATGATCGTGTGATCGTCAAACGTAAAGAAGTTGAAACCAAATCTGCAGGCGGCATCGTGCTGACCGGTTCTGCAGCAGCTAAATCAACTCGTGGCGAAATCATCGCTGTCGGTAAGGGCCGCATTCTGGAAAACGGAACCGTGCAGCCGCTGGACGTTAAAGTTGGTGACATCGTGATTTTCAACGACGGCTACGGCGTGAAATCTGAGAAGATCGACAATGAAGAAGTGTTGATCATGTCTGAAAGCGACATCCTGGCAATTGTTGAAGCGTAAGTAACGCGCGAACGAATTTGAGGAATAGAAGAAATGGCAGCTAAAGACGTAAAATTTGGTAACGACGCTCGTGTGAAAATGCTGCGCGGCGTTAACGTACTGGCAGATGCAGTTAAAGTAACCCTGGGCCCTAAAGGCCGTAACGTGGTTCTGGACAAATCTTTCGGTGCACCAACCATCACTAAAGATGGTGTTTCCGTAGCACGTGAAATCGAACTGGAAGACAAGTTCGAAAACATGGGCGCGCAGATGGTGAAAGAAGTTGCCTCTAAAGCGAACGACGCTGCAGGCGACGGTACCACCACCGCAACCGTACTGGCTCAGGCAATCATCACTGAAGGTCTGAAAGCTGTTGCTGCGGGCATGAACCCAATGGACCTGAAACGTGGTATCGACAAAGCTGTCGCTTCCGCTGTTGAAGAACTGAAAGCGCTGTCCGTACCTTGCTCTGATTCTAAAGCTATCGCTCAGGTTGGTACCATCTCAGCTAACTCCGACGAAACCGTGGGTAAACTGATCGCTGAAGCGATGGATAAAGTGGGCAAAGAAGGCGTTATTACCGTTGAAGACGGCACTGGCCTGGAAGACGAGCTGGACGTCGTTGAAGGTATGCAGTTCGACCGCGGCTACCTGTCCCCATACTTCATCAACAAACCAGAAACCGGTGCTGTTGAGTTGGAAAGCCCGTTCATCCTGCTGGCTGACAAAAAAATCTCCAACATCCGCGAAATGCTGCCAGTTCTGGAAGCCGTTGCGAAAGCAGGCAAACCACTGCTGATCATTGCTGAAGATGTTGAAGGCGAAGCGCTGGCTACCTTGGTAGTTAACACCATGCGTGGCATCGTGAAAGTGGCTGCGGTTAAAGCACCTGGCTTCGGCGACCGTCGTAAAGCTATGCTGCAGGACATCGCAACCCTGACCGGCGGTACCGTTATCTCTGAAGAGATCGGTATGGAGCTGGAAAAAGCGACCCTGGAAGACATGGGCCAGGCAAAACGCGTTGTGATCAACAAAGACACCACCACCATCATCGATGGCGTGGGTGAAGAAACTGCGATTCAGGGCCGTGTTGCTCAGATCCGTAAGCAGATTGAAGAAGCAACGTCTGACTACGACCGTGAAAAACTGCAGGAACGCGTAGCTAAACTGGCTGGCGGCGTTGCAGTTATCAAAGTCGGTGCAGCTACCGAAGTTGAAATGAAAGAGAAAAAAGCACGCGTTGACGATGCCCTGCACGCGACCCGTGCTGCGGTTGAAGAAGGCGTGGTTGCCGGTGGTGGTGTTGCGCTGATTCGCGTAGCGTCCAAACTGGGTGAACTGCGTGGCCAGAACGAAGACCAGAACGTGGGTATCAAAGTTGCGCTGCGCGCAATGGAAGCGCCACTGCGTCAGATCGTTCTGAACTGCGGCGAAGAGCCTTCAGTAGTGGCTAACACCGTGAAAGCGGGCGACGGCAACTACGGTTACAACGCAGCAACCGAAGAATACGGCAACATGATCGACATGGGTATCCTGGACCCAACTAAAGTGACCCGTTCTGCTCTGCAGTACGCCGCTTCCGTTGCTGGTCTGATGATCACCACCGAATGTATGGTGACCGACCTGCCTAAAGGCGACGCACCTGACTTAGGTGCTGCCGGTATGGGCGGTATGGGTGGTATGGGCGGCATGATGTAATCGTGCGCTATACCCCATAGCACCAAGAAACCCCCGGGCAGAAATGTTCGGGGGTTTTTCTTTTGGTCATCTTTTTAGTATAAGGTTTACACACGGACGACATGCGTCCAGCTCATTGATTATGGGGAATAACATGCAGGTAAAATATTTAGCAGGGATTGTTGGCGCAGCGCTGTTATTGGCTGGCTGTAGCTCTACCACGGAGCTGACCGCAGGTGGCCAGAATGTGCGCTTTGTCGAAGATAAACCGGGTGCAGAGTGCCAACTGATGGGCACGGCTACCGGGACGCAGGGTAACTGGCTATCCGGTCAGCAGGGCGCAGAGGGTGGTTCAATGCGCGGTGCGGCGAATGCGCTGCGTAACCATGCGGCTGAACTGGGTGGTAACGTGATTTATGGCGTAAGCAGCCCGACGCAAGGCGTGCTGTCTAGCTTCGTTCCTACCGATAGCGAAATGAACGGCCAGGTTTATAAGTGCCCGAACTGATATATCGAGCCTCCCTCTGTGAAAATGGAGAGAGGCTTAACGGTTCAGGCATTCAAAGAGGCCTGCGTATCGAGGTAAAAGGCATGTAATGGTCTCAGGCACTCTTCCCGCGTGAGTATCTTCTCAGGATGGGTGGATATGACACGGGTAAAAATCTGACACGCCCGTTTATAATCACGAGTGGCCTGAAGCATGGGGTATCTCTCCAGAGTATGCATTACAATATTATTCTCTTCCTCTGAAGGATGATCTACGCTGGTTCTAATTACCGCGCCGGAAAGTATTTTTTTCCCTTCAGTCGTGTTAAAGCAAAATAAGATTGCAAGATGGTGGTTAAACAGTAATTGCTTCCAATCATCCTGCGGATACTGCTGGTAATTCATAGCTTCGGTATTGTTCAGACTGGTGGTATAAAGCATCAAGTGGTTCACCGTCGAAGCACAATGTTGAATTAGTTCTGTTTCGTCGGCATGAATTAATGCCTGCTGTATAGCCAAGATCAGCGGCCCGGCCAACATATCGTCGATGTACAAAAGGGCAATCATGTCATTCTGCAACGTTGCGATAAGGGTTGAGATAGATTCTCCCGGTTTTAGCATAAGTGACATCACCCGTCTTTCAGGATTGGGCTGTTGAAGTTCTTCTATCTCTATTTTTGGCGTATGGTTAACTAACATTTCAGAGTAGGCTCGGAGGTTTTTTCCGTACGTCTCCCCTTCAAAAATTAGGCGTTTTGCGACAATCGTCATGCGATTGCGCAAAATCATTAGTAGTGAGATTAATTCAGGAACTTGTAGATAATAATGCTTATATCGGCCGTCTGATTGTTGAGTCTTTATTAGCAGCGATAAAAAGCGATTATCATATTTGATCACTGCTGTGTTGATACCTTTAATAATATTTTGCATAGGATTTTCCTTTCCACATTTAGTGTTAAACCTATATTGAATGATATTGTGATAAGTCGATGATGCGATCGGCTGAAGCAATTGTTGATGGCCGGTGCGCAACGATAATTCGGGTGATGCTTAGGCTGGAAATTGAACGATTGATAGCCGATTCATTATTCAGGTCTAAATGACTGGTGGCTTCATCCATAAAAAGAATGCTGGGTTTACGGTAGAGTGCGCGGGCGATCAGAATGCGTTGTTTCTGTCCTCCTGAAATTCCAAGACCGAGCTCACCAACGATGGTTTCACACCCCATAGGCATTTTCATAATCTCATCATGGATGTTGCAATGTCTGGTGCATTCAATGATCCATTCCATTTTTACGTTATCATCAAAGCCGCTGATATTTTCGATCAATGACCCTGAAAACAGGCGATCTTCCTGAAGCACGCAGGATATCCCCTGTCGATAGTTGTTTAAGCCAATCTTCTGGATGTCGAGATTATCCGCAAATACATCCCCTTGTGTCGGTGAAAGTAGGCCGCACATAATTTTTAGAAGCGTTGTTTTTCCCACTCCGGATGGCCCGATTAAAGCAACCGATTCGCCGGGAGCTATGTTGAGGTTCAGGTTTGAAATAATGGGTTGTGAAAAAGGATCGTATTGGTAGCTGAGATTTTTAATCTCAAGCCGAGCTCCTGCGCCTTCAGAAAAAACGCGACGCGGGGGCAATGATTTTTCCGGTTCACAGAACACAATTTCTGAAAGACGTTCGTTATGCAATGACAGCATTCGTAGCTGCATACAAAGATCGATTAAGCTTGAAGCTCGTTGAGAAAACTGGCCTCGATAGGCATTAAACGCCATAAACATACCCAACGTCATATTATTATCGATGACCATAATTGCACCAAGCCACAGTATGACGACTTGATCGATTGACGTAATGAGAGTGTTTATACCGCCAAACAGCATATCGAATCGTGTTTGTTTAATACCGGCATTACAGGCGTCAATATTGAGATTTAGCCAGTGCTGGGAGCGACGTCCTTGGAGATTGAGCGCTTTGATTGTTGCAATGCCGTACAGCGACTCCATAAAATGCGAACCGGACCGCGCTCCTTTCACGACCTGTTCTTCAGCAACGCGGCGGTAAAAACGGTAAGTCAGCAACCGCATTAATGCATAGCAAAAGGTAAAGCCTACCACGACCCATACCAGCCAGCCGCCATACAGTGTAAGCATGATAATTAGCCCGACAGTCATGATTGAGTCCATAATTCCGGTTACGATGCTACTTGTGAAGGTTGAGCGAATAGTATCCAGTGATGAAAAGCGGGACTGAATATCACCAAGATGCCTTTTTTCAAAGAATGACAAGGGCAGGTTAGTCAGGTGATCAAATAACGATGTTTTCCATTGAATATTGGTCAGTGTATTCAGCGTCAACGAAGTCCATGATCGCAACATACTGATAAAAGTGCGGAATAATGTAAAAAAAACGAGCCCTATACAAATAATTGATAATAAGTTTTGATCGTGAGCCATGATGACGTGGTCAGTAACCAATTGAGTCCCTACTGGCAGTAATAAACCTATTGCTTCGATCACGATGGAATAAGCGAAAATCTTTAGTAGTACAGACTTTAAACCGACAATGTTGTTCATCAGGTCTAACAGACGTAGCCGAGATTTGACCTTTTTTTGTTGAAAATTTTGATCTGGCCAGAGCTCTAATGCTATGCCGGTGAAATGGTTAGACATCTCCTGCAGGCCAATGATTCGTTTGCCTAATGATGGATCATGAATGATATAGCTGGATTTACAGACTTTGGTCAGCACCACATAGTGGTTCATTTCCCAATGAATGATGCAGGGAAGTTTTAACTGCTTAATTTCATTCAGATCTAAAGTGAGTGCATGACTCTTTAAACCGGCCTGTCCGGCTGTCTGACTTAGTGATAGCAGGCTTGAACCTTGTGAAGGGCTACCGTAATGGTGGCGGAAGTTAAAGAGGTCAATATGCTGACCATAAAAACTGCAGATCATCGCCAGGCAGGCTATGCCACACTCTGTTGCTTCAGATTGCAATATAACTGAAGTCTTTTTCCGCAACGAAAAATCAATCTTAGATATTATATTTTTAAATAAGTTATTAGTCATCGATAGGCCCGCTTATGCTTTGGGTCATTTTATAAAACGGAGTAAACATCCACATATAAAGAGGTCGTTTTTCAAGAAATATAACAGCCTGTGCTTTGAGCCCATCAGAGAGGCTGAGTTTCTTTCCATTATATTCAAAATCTTGATTTTTAATTTTTATTGTTGCTTTATAAAGTGCGAGTTCCTGCTGAACCGCCCCATTGTTAACGTTAGTGTATTCGGACAGTTCCTTGCGCGACGCAGGCATGGATGAAATTGACATCACCTGGCCCGGGAATTGACCAAATTTATCCGCTGGGAATGCATCATAGCGAATGTTGATGGTGTCACCCGATTGAACATAAGGAATAGCATTGTTTGGCAGCCAAATAATAAGGTAATACTCGATTTTCCCTATTGGCTTTATTTGTGCAAGGCTGCTTCCATTATCAACCATTTGCCCTTTGGTGACTGATAGAGAATCAATGCGACCCTCGGTCATTGCTTTAATTATCAAGTTGCCGCTTGCATTTGATTCAACGAGTTGATTTTTGTAATCGTTAGTCTGGTTGTTTTGGTTTAATATTTGATTATCGAAATCAGCGGCTTTAGTTATTTTGTCGCTATTGAGTTGAGTTAACTGAGACTCAAGCTGCATTTTTTGACTTATCAAAGACTGATAAGCACTTTGTTGCTGGAAGTAGAGTGAGTGCTGGTAGTTATACTGATCTTTAGTAATATATCCCTTTTTTAGATATCCATCGTAGCTTGACAGGTTGTCATGCATTTTTTTTAATCCCATCAGTGTATTATTCAGCATTCGGTTAGTTTCTTTCAATGACTCGGCAGCGGTTTTAAGCTGTGACTCAATTGCACTGACGGTTTCATTTTTATTTCTGGTTAATTTTTCAATTATTCCCTGTGAGTTAGTAATTTTCTCGTTGATAACGCCAATCTGTGTGGCACTGACGTTACCACTGGAAGTGTTTCTAGACACATCAATTTCATACAGCGGTGAGTTTTTTTGCACCAGGTCGCCAATTTTCACAAACTGATTAACGACTGAACCCTGTTGAGGAGCGAAAACATTGACGGAATGCGGCAACGTAATGACCTCCCCACGGACATCAATTCGTTGAGTGAACGAACAGAAAGTTATTGTTGCTATCAAGATGATTAAAAAGAGCGCAGAGAGTAGTAGTATTATCCACGCGGGTAGGCCAGCTAAAAGTAGCGCTTTTCCCTTCCAGTGGTTTTTCTTGTATTCAACCGCTTCCTTGCGATAAAGATTATTCAACATTATGAGTTACTTTTTAATTCGTTTAAAAAAATGGCTAGTCATTTATTTTAGATATCATCTGGCAACGTTGGCATTATAAAAGGTCCGCATTGCGGACCTTTATATTAAAGCCAAATTATCGTATTAGGCCCAAGGAACAAAGGTGCCTTCTATCGCCCCATCAATGAATGCGGTACCGTAATTATATACGTCATCAAAGCCTGCCAGCCCGCCAGCGATCCCTCCAATTACTGCACCTGCAGCGAGGCCATAAATCATACCAACCCCCTGACCGATAGAACCTACGCCGAGAATACCACCACCGTCGCCACCATGAGCACCGCCAATGATAGTACCAATTGCAGCGCCAGCAGCTGCACCACCTACAATGCCCGCAGCTGCGGAAATACCGTTAGTGACAACGGAGGTGACTGCATTGCTGACAGACGAGAAATTCCAGGTATAGCGCCCACCGGAGACAGCATCCATTTCCATTACAGATAATTGTTTCATATTTATTCCTTTAATTAATAAAGATAAGCTTAAAATACCGCTACTACGATTAGTCGTAACCAGCGAAGAGAAAAATAGCGATGAAGATGTTTGCCATCAACTGAATTAACATGAATTGTTGATGAATTCACGACCAACGCCCCATGTGGCAACATTCTTGGTTTAAAACGCTTAGATAAATTTTTACTGAAGATAATTGGCTCTGCATATTTTTGCTGCTAATCACTAAAGTGAAGGTTTTTTATTTGGTTGTTATTAGTGATGTCATGGCTTATGAATTGACATGGGGTTACTGATATAGTGCAGAAAACATTCATCCAGGTGAATGCTGTTGAAAGAGAGCTTGATGCAGATGAAATTAATATTGCTACATCAAGCTCTTTTCGGCTATTTAGAAACTATTGTTCCTGAATGACAACCTGGAATATTGCTTTAACATTACCTAATGATACTTCTGCAGCATTATCGCTAAAACGATAGTAGTCAGCTGTGAAGTCAAAGGATTGGGAGGATTTCACGTTGGCGATTTGGTAGTCATCGGTGTTATAGAATTCAACTGGTGTGTTGCCTTTCTTGATAATGATACCCACTTTTTGAGCAGCTCCTGCTCCGGTTATCTGGTTATCTATGATGCCATCGCCGGATGCACTTGCCCCGCTTATAGGGTTAAACCAGTAAGTTACCGTAGTGCCGAGAGATTCCTGAGGGCAATTTAGGTCCATAGTAATGGTCTTTTGTGACGGTGTAATCCCGCCACGGGCTACCGACATTAGATTATCTTTACTGATTTTTTTCAGCGTTATCTGGCTGGAGCCTGCGACAGAAACATTGCAGGAAGTATTTTTGTAATTCAAATTAGATAATTTTATCGTTGCCTGGTAAAGCAGTCGGTCGTTGGGGTTAGGGTTAGTTTGTGGATTACCGGCAGAGAAGCTAATAGCGGGATTTATACTTGTGCTGTTAGTGTCGATGATCGGTTTAGTTTTGATCAGCCATACGGTGATAAATTTATAGCTATTTTCTTCTGTAGTATTTTCGACGGGGACGAGCGTTGAGCCGACGACGGCTGGTACCAATGAACCATTCTTGCTGAGCAGAATGTCTGAAACCTGATAACCAATTCCGTCAATACCCGTCTCATACACGGGTTTACCCTGAATCCCTGTGACACCGGGGATCGCTGATGCAGTTGAATCAATGATGTACTGGTCATTCATAATTTTACTGCATGTAAAAGTTTTATAGGCCCCGGTACCAAATTTTTTGGAATAAAGTACAGCCCCAACTGGAATAGAGGGATCTAGCGCAATACGTGGTGAAAGTGATAATACCTGGCGTCGGATGCTACCATCATACGTACATTTTGCCATTGCATTGTTTGCGCAAATTAGTATCACTAACAGGATAAATAGTTTATTCATTGATCATCGTCCTTGTCTGAATATTAGCGGCAGATAGCTGATGTCTGGTTGATTCTAGCCTGCTGGCCATTCCGGTCTGGAAGATTGAAGCTGGCATGACAACGCTGGTTAGGTCCTTCACCCCATTGAACCTTCAGTATCCCTGTTTGTTGCAGACCTGCCAGATAGACCATACCGGCGTCGCTAACGATTCCAGTTTGTGCCTGAGTGTTGTTATTCAAGGAGACCATGGCGCCATACGGAATATCTTTGCCATCTGCCGTTTTCAGATAAATAAAAGCACGCTGCCCAATATTGCCACTGTAGCTGGCTCGAACAATTGCCCCATGAGTCGGTACGACGGACTGGGTTGTCTGCGGCAATTCCATATCATCCCCCAGGCTAGTACTGTCCAGCGTAATATCGGTACTACGATACGGAGTAACATAAGGCACGATGGCATAGCCGCGATAATCCGTTGTAATCGTGGCGTCGCTGGTTAACTTAACGTCATCCAGACCCGGTGCTTGAACTAGCACTGCAGCATCGGTAATTTGTTGCCCAAAGGTGAGGCCGTTGGCATGGGCAACGATACTGCCGTCCGCACCATAGTCGATGCGTTGGCTATCGTGGTTGTAACTATATCCAGCATTGGCGCTACCGTGTGAAGCCGTATAAGTGGCCCGTAAATCGCCGCTGTTGAATGACCTATTGTTATAGCCTTCCTGCACGCTCCAATCGAGGCTGTCATTTTCTAACCCAACACCGCCAACGGTTACGTATTGATCTGTTGCCCCCGGACTGCTGTTGGTGAGCTGATAGCTTGCATAAGAACCAGGAAGCCAGTTGCTGAACGGAATGGTCACCGTCAACGTCACTCTCTGGTCGTCCTGAGCATCTTTATCTGAGCTGTCGGAATTCCATGTATAGCGGTTATAGCTATAGCCAATGTAATAGTTGATTCCTCTCCAGCCACCGTTGTAGCCGACGTTGATAGAGCGGTTAGTTCGTTGCTCGTCCCAGTAATCTTCAATTAATCCGCTAATTGAGATGCTACCCAATGATTTGCCGAGGCTTTGGTTTACGGTTAGGTTAGTGCGATTACGCAGGGAGTGGGGCGATGAGTAATTTGAATCAGAGGTGTAAGTATCCAGCACTTCGGATAGGGTATGGAAGCCGCTGGTGGAGTAACGATAACCAGCAATAGTGACGTTGGTTCCCGTTTCCAGAATGTTTTTACCGTATCGGATACGCCACGATTGCCCCGATGTTTTGTCTTTATCCTGCTCTTTTGACCACGCCTGAGTAAGGTCTGCCGAGGCGGCACCAAAGTCACCCAAGCTGTATCCCAGACCTCCAGTCAGAGCCTGGTATTTTGACGCGGCCTGAATGCCCCCGTACGCCGTGGTATTGGTCGACAAACCATAGGTTAACGTCGCCTGCGTAAACGGCGTATTGTCTACATCATTGTCATAGGGACGGTATTGACCAGAGGTAATTTCATACTGAAACTGGCCTTCCCTGACCATCACCGGCAGGGTGGCAAATGGCACGACAAAGCTTTGCGTTGAGCCATCAGACTCTTCAACAGTTACATACAAATCCCCACTACCCCCGCTGGGATACATATCCGTAATTTCGAAGGCTCCCGGCGCGACGTAGGTCTGATATACCTGATAGCCGTTCTGTTTGATTATCACTCGTGCGTTGGTTTTGGCGATCCCACGGATTATTGGCGCGTAACCACGCATGCTCTCTGGCAGCATTGAGGTATCGGTTGCGACCTGCAGACCGGTAAATGGAACACTGTCAAATATCGATGAGAGTGACGAGCTTTCTCCGACAACGATGTTGCTGTTTATTGCCATTAAACTGCGCTGCATATAGAGATATGCTGAGTCCCAATCGCCAGCATCACTATTGCTTTTGTTCCATGTGCTTAGATTTCGTATACGCCATGGACCAAGGTTGAGACCTGACTGTAAGTTGAGGCTGTAATATTCTTCGTCACTTTGATAATCCTCAGAACCACTGAACTGATAGTTAAGGATCATGGCATTAATGCCATCATCGTATTTGTCCGGAGGAATATAGTCCTGGGCTGTAGTAAACATTGCAGCTTGTGGAATTGAAATGTCCAGCCGCTGTGATGAAAAATCGAAAAGCGTACTGGCGTCTGGAATTGCGCTCAGGTTAGAACAGCCACGGTTATCTTCAACCAGGTTCGGAAATGCTTTAACTTTTACACCATATTCAGATAGTGCGCTGAGGCTCAAGCAAGGTGTGAGTTTTACCGTATTGGTATTTTCAGCTGCAATGTTGCTATCATTAGTGACAAAGCGGACATTCTTGGTTTCAAGATAGCGGCCATTAAAAACAATATCTACACGATAGTCGCCAGGCGCTTGGGTGTTTGTACCCTGGTAAACGGATAAATCAGGGATGTTAGTTACATCACCACCATTTGAGGCGTTGATAAATGAAGGGTCGAAAAAATCGCGGGCCTGCGCTTTGTTATTTAAACCAAATAGCAATGCCGGAAGCATTGCCATAAATAATTTTGGTGATCTGCAAAGGCTCTTGTTTTTATTGTGCATAAACACATCCCTTTATAATGCATTGTTTTATTACAGTGATGATGAATAGAGTGACCCAGCACCGCCGAAATCATTCATTATCTTCCATGAGACACTGGAACCAGTGATGTTTGTTTTTAGTATTACGTCTTTCGATGTCAGTGGGGGAATAGAGTTGATTTCATTTTTTATCTCCTTACCACCGATGGTTACCGAATTAAAATAGTAAAAAAAAGGTGTTGGGTTATTGATGGTTAGTTTGTTGCCACCCTTATGCCAGCCTATTTTTTTAGCTTCATTATTGATGGATAAGCTAGACAAAGATTTAGGTCTATAGATCAAACGCATTCGATGACGTACAGCAAGCTGTATTGTATTGTTTTCAGCATAGGTATCATCCGATGGTGGAATTGCCATTATATTAAAGTAATAGGTTGATTCGCGATCTGTTGGTGCATTTATATTTCCAGACGAAAATATACGAACAGTGTTTTTTTGCTTACCCTCCAGTCGGAATAAAGGTGGCGTAGCCATGAATGCAGGGGGGGTTCCTTTAGCCGTTTCGATCCATGATTTTATCAGGTAAGGGATTTCATCTTTATTTTCTATTTGAGCAGTGATTTCGCGATCACCTTCTTTATAGAGATAACGAGTCGATTCAATGACAATACCTGCGCGCACGGTCGCACTTAGGCATAGAGAAAAAATAATAGCGCTATAGAGTAGTTTTCTGAGCATATCCATTTCTCAACAGATAATAAGGGCCTGTTATCGCAACCAGGCCCTCAGTAAATTAGATGGTGTAATCAATGGTGAAAGTAGCTACACCTTTAACCTGACCTTCGGTAATTGGGTCTACGGCGTTAACCTTCACATAACCAGCCATATAGTTCAGGTGGGTAACCTCACCTGGGGTATAGGACTCGCTCATAGAGCTGGAACCATCAAATACAACGCGAGTTGCGTCGGTGGCTTTCTGGATACCGATGCCGATGCCGCTAGCTGGATCGTCTGCGGTGTTATCAAGAATATCGGAGCTTGAACTGGTTGTGCCGGTTACATTAACAGTCAGACCTGTCACCTTGTTTTCATCAGGGCCGCCGACGGCGCAGTCTTTAACATCAAAACCGAATTTTGAAGTTTTAAACAGCGTGTTTGCTGCTTTGCCGTTTGCTTCGGCAGTCGTGACGGTCGTTAAACGCACGATACCGTTGTTCAGCGTACCCGTTGGGGTGATTACGCATGAGGTTTGTGAGTCAGTAACTTCACCCAGGATAGTTACTTCAGCCGTATTTGTTGCCATTGCCTGTGCACTGACGATTGCAGAAGCTGCGACCATTACAGCTACAATTGTTTTTTTCATTTACTTAATCCATTTGTAAATACTCAAGTCCTGAATCGATACCTGGTCCGATGGTTAATTAGTTGCGTTTATTAATAATTAACACATCGTTTTTCTAACTCTCCGGGTATCGCCATTTTTGTCCTGTCTCAAGCTGAACGTATAACCGTATGGGTATCTACATTTGCTCAATGACCTGGAGCGATGGCAATCTTAGTGGGCGAAGAAAAAAAATGCATATGAATTGTTTCTGAATTTAAAAATGGATTCGGTGAGAACTGAGGATTCATTCTTTGCCCTGGTCGGTTAATTTCTGATGGTGAGACGGATAGAGATAAAATCTGACTTTCACTTGCGGGAAATATCATGTTAACCTTGCCTTTGTTACGGCTACACCACCATGTATTTATGCCTTAAACAATCTATGAATTATCCAGTCTTATAGGGTTGTAAGACTGCTTTATGATTTGTGAAGTTAAACTTGAATTTAATTCATCGTTATTTCATGAAACTAATGAGGACGGGGAAGGACTATGGTATTCAATCAATATATTATTAATGATGAAGTTATTTTTGATACAAATATGAATATGCTGCAACCTCTTGGAAAAAAAGGCGAAGGCGTGAGTTTAAATGCACCAACCGCGCGTTGCCTGCAACTTCTTCTGGAGAGCAGTAATCGGGTTGTATCCCGCGAAGAGTTTCTGGATTCAGTATGGAAAACAAGAGGTATTGTTGTTTCCCAAAACACATTTTATCAAAACATATCGTTGCTTAGGAAATCCTTGGTTAAAGCAGGTCTATCACAGGATATTATTATTACGGTTAGGCAGCGAGGATTTGTGATCTCTTCAAATGTACATATTTCTTTGTTTTTTAAAAATGATGAAGTGGAATTTGATGATAAAGTTAATAATAAGGTGATGAGTTCATCTTCATCAATAGATTATTCAGCGAAGCAGAATGGTGATTTACCTGCAGAGAAGCATGTAAATGAAAATATCAACGACAGAAAAGTAGTGACATTTATGCTACCGAAATGGATATTGCCCATTTTTCTGGCTATGCTAATCGCAAACATTCTCTATCTATTTCTATAAATAATAAAAGGTGGTTTTTCTATATTTTATGTTTATGGAACATCTTATGCAAAATCATGGGCGCATTAATTGTGTTTTGATTGTTAACTACCGCCTGTTGATACCTCTAATCCATAAAATAAAACTGCAGTCTGCCAGGTCTGTACCCGGCAGACGAATTATCTTTTGCATGCCGACAATTGATATTTTTATTTTTCCCAAAAAAAGGGACTTATGCTCTCGTAGATCCTTGTGGTTTGCCTTCTTAAGAGCAGCATTTTGCGAATTGTCCGAACTTTTTTGTCCTGTCTGAGGTAAGGGCTAAACGTAGGTATGATGAGGCGTTTAGGGGCAATGAACATGAGGCAATTGAAAATATGATTGGGTGAAATGGGCGAGCTGAATGACGGCTAGACCCATTTATGTCTGCATAACAAATAACCCAGTTTCAAACCTTTTGACAGATTTGTGCACTGTTATACTGACGCACAGTCAGTCCTTGGCTTTTGCCGCGTTTTGCTGTAGCTGATGGAGCGCCTGCATACAGGCATCGGGAGTGAACGTTTTATTCTTCTCTGACGACAGCATTCTGACGAATACCTGACACGATGTGCCAGAAAGTTTTTTCAGCCGTGGGCTGAAATCCAGAAGACGGCGAGAAATCTCCTCAACCTCTTTTGAACCCGGTTTACTCCGTGTTTTAATCAACGTCCCACAAAACTGTTCTTTACCTTCGGTATCGGTGTAGCGATAGAGCACAGCCAGATGGTGCACAAACAGATTTCGCTTCCACGCCGGATGGTCGTAGGCATCGTATTCCAGATTGCCACTATCGCGGTGGTCCACATCGTAAAGTGGCAGGAAGTCCATTATCGATGCAAGGCGTGAAGTAAGTTCGTGCATTTCAGCATTGTTCACCGCGTGGATCATCACGGTAACCAGTAATTCCATCTGCAGCAGATCAACCACTAGCTCAATACTTTTACCTGACTGCAATTTTAGCGAGAAGGTCATGGTATCGGCATCATGCTGCGTCAGAGACAGAATATTGACACGTTGGTTGATGTCAGCCTGCTCCAGCTCGAGCTGTTGAATCGAGGGGATATTCTGATGCATTTTCTGGACGGCTTTATCACGTAGTTTTTCGTACTGGCGGCGCTTTTCAGCGTTCAGTTGCGGAAGTTGTGATAGGCGAGATTCCAACGCGATCAGCAGATCTTTTAGAACGATAACCGGCAGAAAGAATAGCGACTCTTGATTACGTGATGACTTCACTTTCAGCGCTAGCGCAATAAAGTTTTTATCCTGGCGGATAACGCCGGCGTTAATACCCATCATTGTGATCGACAAACGGTTCTCCTTAACCATTTCTCAGTTAATCATTAAATTAACTTATTGATATGGTTTGATTTTGTTGAAGTTTCCAAAATAACACAGTCTATTATGATGCGTGGAGAATATAGACAGACTTAAGCCCATCTATATTCGAGGTATTAGCGCTGGCGCAGCTGGAGATCCAACGGCGTTTTACTCGGCTCACCGCCAATCTCACGGGCCAGTTTAGGTACCATATAACCGGATACCAGAGTGAGTAATTCGCGCACAATCTCACGCGCTTCATCATCACTAATGAGGAAATGAGCTGCACCCTGCACTTTATCCAGCACGTGCAGGTAATAAGGCATCACGCCGGCGTCAAATAGCGCATTACTGAGATTGGCCAACGCTTGCGCGTTATCGTTAACACCGCGTAGTAAGACGCTTTGATTGAGCAACGTCACGCCCACCCGGCGCAGATTTGCCATGGCGGTACGGAATTCCGCGCCGATTTCGTTGGCGTGGTTAATATGATTTACCAGCAGGATCTGCAGTGATGAACGCTCAAAGCGGCTGATCAGTGTATCGGTAATGCGTGCGGGGATAACGATCGGCAAACGGCTGTGGATACGCAGGCGTTTGATATGCGGGATAGACTCAAGCTGAGTGAGCAGCCAGTCTAGCTCATGATCTTTTGCCATCAGGGGATCGCCGCCGGAGAAGATGATTTCATCCAGTTCAGGGTGTGCACTCACGTAGTCGAGAGCTGCCTGCCAGTTGCGCTTATTGCCCTGATTATCGGCGTACGGGAAGTGGCGACGGAAGCAATAACGACAATTTACCGCGCAGCCGCCTTTGACCAGCAATAACGCGCGATTGCGGTATTTATGCAGCAACCCCGGTACCACGCTGTGCTGTTCTTCCAGCGGGTCGGTGGAAAAACCTGGCGCGGTGATAAACTCTTCTTGCGAGGTAAGTACCTGACGTAAAAGCGGATCGTCAGGATTGCCTTTTTCCATTCGCGCCACGAACGCACGTGGAACGCGCAGGGCGAAAAGGCGCTTAGCTTCACGGCCAGCGAGCAAATTTTCATCAGCGTCTATATTCAGAAGACGCAATAATTCATCCGGATCGGTGAGAACATCGGCAAGTTGCATCAACCAATCTTCTCTGGATGGGGTATTTAGGGTTACAATATGCGCCATTTTGTGGCTTAGCTACCATTTAACAATTTCAGAGGGCCTTATGGCGACTTACTATAGCAACGATTTTCGTGCTGGTCTTAAAATCATGATGGACGGCGAACCGTACGCGGTTGAAGCCAGTGAATTCGTTAAGCCGGGTAAAGGTCAGGCATTCGCACGTGTTAAACTGCGCCGCCTGCTGACCGGTACTCGTGTAGAGAAAACCTTCAAGTCTACCGACTCCGCTGAAGGTGCAGATGTTGCCGATATGAACCTGACCTTCCTGTATACCGACGGTGAGTTCTGGCACTTCATGAACAACGAAACCTTCGAGCAGCTGGCTGCCGATGAGAAAGCCGTTGGCGATAACGCTAAATGGCTGCTGGATCAGGCTGAATGCATCGTGACCCTGTGGAACGGTCAGCCTATCTCTGTAACCCCGCCAAACTTCGTTGAACTGGAAATCGTTGAAACCGATCCAGGTCTGAAAGGCGATACCGCAGGTACCGGCGGTAAACCAGCGACTCTGTCTACTGGCGCAGTCGTGAAAGTTCCTCTGTTCGTACAGATTGGCGAAGTGATCAAAGTTGATACTCGCTCTGGCGAATACGTCTCTCGCGTGAAGTAATTCATGTATTGAGCCGTGGCGCAGCAGCAGTGCTGCGCCTGCCTTCCGCAATCCCTGCCTTATTTCATTACTTCCCCGTGTTTTAGTCTGAAAAAAATCGCTGAAATCCAACATGCTGGGTGAAGTTGTCTATGCTTATCAAGCAAGATAACTAAAACTGACATAAGGATGACATTATGGTGAAAAAAGCGATCGCAGCGATTTTTACGGTGCTGGTACTCTCCTCGGTTTTAACGGCATGCAATACCACCCGAGGTCTTGGTCAGGATATTTCTGATGGTGGTAGCGCGATCTCTGGGGCAGCAACCAAGGCGCAGCAATAAATCCAGACTGACGGTACGACGTGCTGTTGTACCGTCGTTTTACCTTGCCTATACTGCTTCTCTACAAAACACCTTACGGGACGACCCGTAAGCGTATCGCACTTGGGGACGGCCCCATTCTTATGGAGCCTGATATGCCCTGGATAATTCTCTTTGTTGCTGGTCTTCTTGAAGTGGTGTGGGCCGTTGGCCTGAAATATACCCATGGTTTTAGCCGACTGGTGCCGAGCGCCATTACGATCGCGGCGATGGTGGTCAGCATGGCCATGTTGTCATGGGCGATGAAAAGTCTGCCGGTAGGAACGGCCTATGCGGTCTGGACGGGAATCGGTGCGGTTGGTGCAGCTATCACTGGGATTTTGCTGTTAGGTGAGTCAGCGAGCCCAATGCGTATTGTCAGTCTTGCGCTGATTGTCATGGGGATTATTGGCTTGAAGTTGAGCGCGCATTAATGCGGTAGTCGTTTCCCCGGCGGCGCTACGCTTGGCCGGGCTACAAAGAACACAGAATCCTGTAGCCCGGCCAAGCGTAGCGCCGCCGGGAGGCGGCACACAGTTAGATAAATAGTACCCCGACTAGCGTCACCACCGTCAGAATGGCTGCCAGGCCGTAGAACACCCATTTCCCGTTCGGGACGTGGATCTTCAGATCATGCATCGCATGGTGAATACGGTGCAGACCACACCACAGCGGCAGAACAATCATCAGGAAGATAAACGCACGGCCAATCAGGCTATGGGCAAAACCCAGTACGCGTTCGTAGCTAAAAGCATCAGCCGGTGCCAGACCCAGCGGCAGCATAATGCCAACCAGCAGCACAATAACCGGGGCGATAATCGCGCCCCACATGCCACCTGCGCCAAACAGGCCCCAGAATACCGGCTCGTCGGAACGTTTTGGATTAGGGTTAATCATGCCAGTCTCCTTACCAGAACAGGGCGATAAATAAAACCACCACGCTGACCACCGCGGTCACCACCCAAAGCCCTTTGATAATTGGCTCTGGCCCCATTTTTTCACCTTTTACGATGATATTGGCGGCTTTCGGCGCCAGCTCAAACCAGGTTTTGGTGTGCAGCAGAGCGGCACCGAGGGTTATCAGATTCAGCACCACTACGATTGGGTTTTGCAGGAATCCCACGTAACCGGCCCAGCTTTCTGCACCGTGTTTCAGCGCAAATAGGCCGTAAATCAATACAATGCTGAACCAGACGGTAGGGACTGCCGTGCCTTCACGCAGCATATAGAAGCGATAAAACGGCAGTTTTTTCCACCAGGTGGACGGCATCGGCCGTACATAGGGTTTGCGTTTAGTCGTCATCATGCACTCCTTAGCGTGGTTTCAGGGTGGCGATAAGAAAGTCTTTCGAGCTTTCTACTTTACCCTGCTGAATGGCGGCGGCCGGATCGACGTGTTTCGGGCACACTTCGGAGCAGTAGCCGACAAAGGTACAGGTCCAGACGCCATTCTGGCCGTTTAGCTGCGCCATACGTTCTTTCTTCCCGTGGTCACGGCTGTCTTCGTTATAGCGATGTGCCAGGGTAATCGCCGCCGGGCCGATGAATTCAGGATTCAGGCCAAACTGCGGGCAGGCTGCATAGCACAGACCGCAGTTGATGCAGCCGGAGAACTGATGGTATTTCGCCATCTGCGCCGGAGTCTGGGTGTTTGGTCCCTGATCTGGCGTGCGCGGATTGCCGATGATATACGGCTTAATCGCTTCCAGACTCTCGATAAAGTGGGTCATGTCGACCACCAAATCGCGCTCGATAGGGAAGTTGGCCAGCGCTTCGACTTTGATCCCTTTGGTGTACTCACGCAGGAAGGTCTTACAGGCCAGTTTCGGTACTTTATTAACCATCATGCCGCAGGAACCGCAGATAGCCATGCGGCAGGACCAGCGATAGCTTAAGTCCGGCGCAAGGTTATCTTTGATGTAGCCCAGCGCGTCGAGCAGCGACGTTTGCTCGTCGTAAGGCACTTCATAAAAGGCACTGTGAGGGGCGCTGTCCACTTCCGGGTTGTAGCGCACAATCTCAACTTTGATATTTTGCATCTCAGCCATTCGCCTTCTCCTTCTTCTCGGCCGCTTCTGCTTCTGCGCCGTACACGCGTTTAGCCGGTGGCAGGGTCGTGATTTTCACATCGCTGTAGTCGAGGCGCGTGGTGCCGTCGGCATCGCGGAAGGCGAGGGTATGTTTGAGGAAGTTAACGTCATCACGCTCGGTGCAGCCTTCGTCCAGACGCTGGTGTGCGCCGCGTGACTCTTTACGCGCCATCGCCGAGTGCGCCATACATTCGGCAACGTTCAGACCGTGGCCCAACTCAATGGTGTAGAGCAAATCGGTATTGAACACGCTTGAGGTATCGGTGACGCGCACGCGTTTGAAGCGCTCCTGCAGCTCAGCGAGCTTATCGATAGTTTTCTGCATCAGCTCCGGGGTACGGTAGATGCCGCAACCTTCTTCCATCGACAGACCCATTTCGTCGCGGATCTTCGACCAGTTTTCGTTGCCTTCCTGGTTCACCACCGCTTTCAGGCGGTTTTCGATATCGCTCACCTGCGCGTCGAGCGCGCTGCCGTTAGCTTCACCGACGGTTGCTGCGCGGGCCATCGCCTGCTCACCGGCCATACGACCGAAGACTACCAGTTCCGCCAGCGAGTTGGAGCCCAGGCGGTTTGCACCGTGCAGACCCACGGAAGAACATTCGCCGACGGCGAACAGACCTTTAATGCGGGTTTCACACTGTTGGTCGGTTTCGATGCCGCCCATGGTGTAGTGCGCGGTTGGACGTACTGGAATTGGCTCTTTCACCGGATCGACGCCGACGTAGGCTTTCGCCAGTTCACAGATAAACGGCAGACGTTCCAACAGCTTTTTCTCGCCAAGGTGACGCAGGTCAAGATAGACCACATCACCGCGTGGTGTTGGCACGGTGTTGCCTTTGCGCCATTCATGCCAGAAGGCCTGAGAAACCTTGTCACGTGGACCCAGTTCCATGTATTTATTTTTCGGCTCACCAAGCGGGGTTTCCGGACCCATACCGTAGTCCTGCAGATAGCGGTAGCCGTTTTTGTTGACCAGAATACCGCCTTCACCACGGCAGCCTTCGGTCATCAGGATGCCAGAGCCCGGCAGGCCGGTTGGGTGATACTGAACGAATTCCATATCGCGCAGCGGAACGCCGTGGCTTAGCGCCATGCCCATGCCGTCACCGGTAACGATGCCGCCGTTGGTATTGTAGCGATACACGCGACCCGCACCGCCGGTGGCCATCACCACCGCGTTGGCGCGGATTTGTACCAGCGAACCTTCCATCATGTTCATAGCGACCAGGCCACGGGCCTGACCATCATCGACCAGAATGTCGAGGACGAAATGTTCATCAAAGCGTTGGATTTGAGGGAATTGCAGGGAGGTCTGGAACAGGGTGTGCAGCATATGGAAGCCGGTTTTATCGGCGGCAAACCATGTGCGTTCGATTTTCATGCCACCGAAGCGCCGGACGTTAACGCTGCCGTCCGGGCGACGACTCCACGGGCAGCCCCACTGCTCGAGCTGGGTCATTTCCGTTGGACAATGGTGGACAAAGTAATCGACGACATCTTGTTCGCAAAGCCAGTCGCCACCGGCGACAGTGTCGTGAAAATGGTATTCGAAGCTATCATGGTCCTGTGCGACGGCGGCGGAGCCACCTTCGGCGGCAACCGTATGGCTGCGCATAGGATAAACTTTTGAGATCAAAGCGATTTTGGCTTTTGGATTTGCCTGGGCGGCTGCGATAGCAGCGCGTAATCCAGCTCCGCCTGCGCCTATAATGGCAAGATCGGCTTGAAAGGTTTGCACGACATTCCTCCAGATTATTGTTATTTCACAACAAGCTACGCGGGGGATATCACGTGGCCTATCGCAAAAACGTTTCCACTGCTCCTTTATAGGTAAAGCAGTATACCCGCGGGCTTGTCAGGGAAATTTGATGTGTTCGATTTTTTTATCGATATGTGCGCTTAATTTATGAATGTAGCTGATGAATTACGTTATGGAATTACTTAGGAAAATGTTCTTCCTGGCCCTCTCATCAATCGCCGGGCAATATTTGTGTCATGTGCCGCTTGCGGGTAGACTTCGTGCCCTTGTCTGAATTCGGAGAAACAAACATGAGCGAGACGGCAACCTGGCAGCCGAGCGCCTCCATCCCCAATCTGTTAAAACGTGCGGCGCTAATGGCGGAAATCCGTCGTTTTTTTGCTGACCGCGGCGTACTGGAGGTGGAAACGCCCTGCATGAGCCAGGCAACGGTTACTGACATCCACATGGTACCGTTTGAGACTCGCTTTGTTGGCCCGGGACATTCCCAGGGCATGAACCTGTACCTGATGACCAGCCCGGAATATCACATGAAGCGCCTGCTGGCAGCAGGCTGCGGCCCCGTTTTCCAGCTGTGCAGAAGCTTCCGCAATGAAGAAATGGGGCGTCATCACAACCCAGAATTCACCATGCTGGAATGGTACCGTCCGCACTTCGACATGTATCGCTTGATCAACGAAGTTGATGATCTACTGCAACAGGTGCTGGAAACCCAGCCTGCCGAGAGTCTCTCTTACCAGCAGGCGTTCCAGCGCCATCTGGAAATTGACCCGCTGTCGGCGGACAAAGCTCAGATGCGTGAAGCGGCGGCGAAGCTCGATCTGAGCAACATTGCGGATACCGAAGAGGATCGCGACACGTTGCTACAGCTGCTCTTTACCTTCGGCGTTGAGCCACATATCGGTAAGGAACGCCCGACGTTTGTTTATCACTTCCCGGCAAGCCAGGCATCGCTGGCACAGATCAGTACGGAAGATCACCGGGTAGCCGAGCGCTTTGAGGTTTACTTCAAGGGGATTGAGCTAGCAAATGGTTTCCATGAACTGACCGACGCGCGTGAACAACGCCAGCGTTTCGAACAGGATAACCGCAAGCGCGCCGCGCGAGGTTTGCCACAACAACCGATCGATCAAAACCTGCTGGACGCGTTAGCGGCCGGCCTGCCGGATTGTTCCGGTGTGGCACTGGGGGTTGACCGCTTGGTGATGCTGGCGCTGGGAGCTGAAAGTCTGGCTGACGTGCTGGCATTTAGCGTAGAACGGGCTTAACGTTTTATTTAACAAGATAAAATGACGCGCAATGCGTCATTTTATAGTTATATATTTTTTAATTGCCGCTAATTGTCACAATTTTCCTCTGGTTATTTGCTATCATCCTGCCAGCAAATTCTATCGTCGCTCTCCCATTGCCTTGCTCACGCAAGTTCGCAATGCGGTGTCCTGTCGGCGTGTAAAATAATGGTCCAGAGTAAAGGAGGGTCAAATGACCCAGTCAATAAAAAAGATGAGCCTTATTGGCCTCATCCTGATGATATTTACTTCAGTTTTTGGTTTTGCCAATAGCCCCTCCGCATTTTATCTGATGGGATATAGCGCCATCGTCTGGTATATATTTTCCGCGCTCTTATTCTTTATTCCCTTTGCCTTAATGATGGCTGAAATGGGGGCAGCCTATCGTAAAGAAGAGGGTGGGATCTATTCGTGGATGAATAATAGCGTCGGCCCACGCTATGCGTTTATTGGTACCTTTATGTGGTTCTCTTCCTACGTTATCTGGATGGTGAGCTCGTCGGCGAAGGTGTGGGTACCGTTTTCTACCTTCCTGTTTGGCTCTGACATGACCCAGCACGGGAGCTTTGCTGGCCTGGCATCGACGCAGGTGGTAGGTGTACTGGCGGTAGTCTGGATGGTGCTGGTCACGACGGTTGCGGCAAAAGGAATTAATAAAATTGCACGTATTACTGCCGTTGGCGGTATTGCTGTGATGTGCCTTAATCTGGTTTTATTGTTAGTAAGTATTGCTATTTTGTTATTAAATGGCGGCCACTTCGCACAGCCAATTAATTTCATCGCCTCGCCAAACCCGGGTTATCAATCGGGGCTGGCAGTTTTATCGTTTGTAGTATTTGCAATCTTTGCTTACGGTGGCATTGAAGCCGTGGGAGGTCTGGTAGATAAAACGGAAAGTCCGGAAAAGAACTTCGCCAAAGGTATTGTCTTTGCGGCGATAGTTATTTCTATTGGTTATTCGCTGGCGATATTCTTGTGGGGCGTTAGCACCAACTGGCAGCAAATTTTAAGTGACCGCTCGGTTAACCTTGGCAACATTACCTATGTGTTGATGTCCAGTTTGGGAGCGACATTGGGCAACGCCATGCATCTTTCGCCAGCCGCGGCGGCCGCGGTAGGGGTTTGGTTTGCACGAATTACCGGGCTGTCGATGTTCCTCGCATATACCGGCGCATTCTTTACTTTAATCTACTCACCGCTGAAGGCGATTATTCAAGGAACGCCAAAAGCATTGTGGCCAGCGTCAATGACCCGTCTCAATGAAAACGGCATGCCGTCCACGGCGATGTGGATGCAGTGTGCGCTGGTGAGCCTGTTTATTCTGCTGGTCTCTTTTGGCGGCGATACCGCTTCGGCGTTCTATAACAAGCTGACGCTGATGGCCAACGTTTCCATGACCCTGCCGTACCTGTTCCTGGCGCTGGCCTTCCCGTTCTTTAAAGCCAAAATGGATCTCGACCGTCCGTTTGTTCTCTTCAAAACGAAGGTATCAATATGGCTTGCCACGGGCGTGGTGGTGCTGGTGGTTGCTTTTGCCAACATCTTTACCGTGATTCAGCCGGTAATCGAGAAGGGAGACTGGGACAGCGCACTGTGGATGGTTGGCGGGCCGATTTTCTTCTCGCTGCTGGCGATGGCTATTTACGAAAACTATCGCCGCCGGGCCGACCACCGACCGCACCTGGCCGCGGAATAAATACGCTAGTCAGGCTATGCAATACAGTACCGACGAAATACTGCCGGTGGTGAGGCGAAGCGTCGGTAACGCCACGCGAACGAGCCAAAAATAAATCGAGTATTGCGTGATTCCTTCTCCCCTAAAAAGGGGAGAAGGTGCTTCGATTACAGACTGCCCGGCTGGCGGCTGGCGCGGCCCGCAGAGGTCAGCGTGTTCGCCGTTTTCTTGCCATTGATACTCTCTAAGCGCATCTGGAACGGCGGGAATGGCATATCGATGCCGTGCTGACGGAAACCGGCCAGAATCAACTGGTGCAGTTCGTGGCGCAGCGGCATGCGGTGGCCCATTTCGGCGGCGTAGATACGCAGCTCGAAAATCTGAATCCCCTGTTGTAAATCCACCAGGAACGCTTCCGGCGCCGGTGTATCAATCACCAGCGAGCAGCGGTGAGCGGCGGTCAGCAGGATCTGCGCAACCTCTTCGCTGTTGGCGTCCGACGGTGCCGGGATGCTTAACACCACGCGGGTGACTGAGTCCGACAGCGACCAGTTGATAAACTGTTCGGTGATAAACGCCTTATTCGGCACGATAATCTCTTTGCGGTCCCAGTCGCTGATGGTGGTGGCACGGGTGTTGATGCGCGTGACGCTACCGGTTAAGTCGCGAATAGTGACCGTATCGCCGATACGGATCGGTTTCTCAAACAGGATAATCAGGCCAGAGATAAAGTTGGCGAATATCTCCTGCAAACCAAAGCCGAGACCTACACCGAGGGCGGCAACCAGCCATTGCAGTTTCGACCACTCAATCCCCAGCAGCGAGAAGCCCATCAGGCCGCCAATCATCATCAGAATGTATTTTGTGATGGTGGTAATAGCGTAACCGGTACCCGGTGCCAGGGAGAGATGCTGGAGAATAGCGAGCTCAAGTAATGCGGGCAGGTTACGTACCAACTGGGTGGTGATAATCAGCACCAGAATGGCGATGAGTACCGCGCCGAGGGTAATCGGTTCAATACTTTCGACGCCCTGCACGGTAGAGGTGACATCCCACAGCGAGATATTCTCAAGGAAGCCAAACGCTGAGTGGATTTCCGACCACAGGATAATCACCGACACCAGCGCAATCAGCATCAGAATCGAGCGGACGAGGCGCAGAGACTGTTCGCTGATGGTGTCGAGGTTGACCTCACTCACCTCCATCTCTGCGGTTCCTTCGAGGCTGGTGGTGTGGGCTTCTTCTTCACCTCTGGCACGGTGTGCCAGCATTTCAGCACGTTTGTGTTTGGCTCGTTCAAACGCCAGCCTGCGGCGCTGGATCAGCATCCAGCGGCGGATGACGTGGTAAATCACCAGCAGCAAGAACCAGATGGCAACCGAAGTCTCCAGACGTGCCAGCAGAGCCTGTGATGTGGCGAGATAGCCGACGGCGGCGGCAAAAATAGCGACCAGCGGCGCGCCAATCATCAGGTTCCACAGCATGCTGTTGACCCGATTATCACCGTTGCCCTCTTTGTCGAGATACAGCGGAATACCCGCGCGCTTCAGGCTGAGTGTAACCACCGCCAGCGCACCGCAGATCAGGATAAAGCAGAGCCTGCCTAGCGATGCGGAGAACTCCCGATCATTGAGGTTATCGAACATGATCAGCGCCATGATAAGCGGCACGATGAGTCCGATGCTCATCAGGTAATAGCGCATGGCACGGGCGACGCGGTTTTGCGGCCAGCCGAAGTGGACGATAAACAGACCGTTAGTGCGGGCGAAGGCGGCGCAGATCATCACCACCCACAGTAGCGGCACGGTGGCGGTGACGCCATCGCCGATAGCCACCGCCAGTGGGTAAGGCCAAGCCTCCTGAAGACCGTAACCCAACGTTGCCCACAGTACCGGCAGCGGTGAGGCCACCAGAATCGACCAGAACACCGTGCGCATCGTTAGCCAGAAGTGGTCCTGGGTGACTTTGCCTACGCGGGCGCTGGAACGCTCCAGAAAACGTGTGAAGTGTTTACGCGAGCTAATGCTAAAGCCAACCAACAGTAACGCGGCAAATAGCGGGAATAACGTCTGGCGGCTAGTGACCATCATGACGCTGGCTTTACCGAGCTGGCTAAAGGTATCCAGCGAGATCAGCCGACGCAGATCCTGCACGATTTCAATCGGCCAGCTAAAGTCGATAGGGCGTACATCTGAAGTCCAGAACAGATAGCGGTGCGTCGCTTCGTTCACCTCTTTTAGCGCGTCTTCCAACTGACTATTGGAGACTTTCAGCTTAGTGAGCTCAAGGATCAGTGTGTCGCCGCCCTGAAGTAGGGAGTTCAACAGTTCACGCTGGGTGCGTAGCTGGGCCTCAAGAATGCGGTTTTGCTCGCCGGTGAGTGGCTGGCCATCAACCTGATGGATCTGGCGTAATTGCGGCTGCTTGTTCAGCAGATCTTCATAGCGCAGCCGATGCACGCGCAGCTGCGCCATTTCGGTATCAAGCTGCTGCGGTTTTGGCATCTCAGGCAGGCGGGCGACCTGGGCACGTAGCGCTTCGCCGAGCAGATTCGATGCACCCAACCACTGTGACTGCTCGCGCAGCGTGTTGAGCGCCTGGCGGACCTGTAGGGTCTGGTTCGCGGCCTGACGCTGCTGGGAGGCGACCAGATCCATGCGCTGAGCCTGTTGATTCAACGCCTGGGAAAGCTCGCGGTTAATTTTAAACTGGTCAACGATCCCTACGGGCAGATTCTCGCTGTTTTCGGCCAGAAGTTCGGTGCTTTCGAGCGCCCGTTCTGCTTCGCGTTGGCGTTGGCTATTGAGCTGATTACGCAGCGCCTGTAGATAAGCGTCGAGCTGTTCGCTCTGTTTCTGCGCCAGCTCGGAGCGCATACGCGCCAGCTCCTGACGATTGTTAGCGGAAAGCTGCGCCAGCTCCAGTTCATCGACCAATGCCTTCAGCTTGCTGGAGTCGGCCTGCAGGCTGAGTGCCTGCGCCTGCGCCAACGGCGAATTGCCGGTGCTGGTTCCGAGGCGGCGCTCAACGTCGTTCAATTGACGACGGGCGTCGGTCTGCTGTTGCGGTAATTGGTTGACGGAATCAGCGATTTCGCGGGCGCGATCCTGTTCCTGTTGGGCCAGACGGCTTTTTTCCAGTAGCTGGCTGCTAACCTGCAAAATCTCCTGATTTAGCGCATCAGAGCTCATCCCCTCCGGTGCCTGACGTGGTTCGTCACGCAGGTTGTTAAGCTGGCTGCGCAGCGTCTGGGAGAGTTTGGGGAAATTGTCGATAACCTGCTGGTACTGCGCGGTGCGCTCAAGGGAGCTTTTTTGCTCCTCGAGCGCAGTAAGGGCGTTTTGTAATGCTTCGACGGTTTCAGGCTGAGCGGGCTTGGCCGCTTTCGCCTGTTCCAGTTCCTGGGCTATTTGTCGAGCATTGAGGGCCGTCGCTGCGTACGCCCCCTGGCTGAGGCACCAGGCCATCAGTAAAGTGATAATCAGGCGCACATCAGACCCTTATTCAGTAATTAGCTTTGCTCTTTTTTTTCGTCAGCCTGCGGAGCAAGGTTCTGCTCAACAACGTGTTCGGTGGCTGGCTCAACGATAACTTCCGGCTCAACGACGGCTTCTGGCTCAACGACGACTTCTGGTTCAGCCACGACTTCAGTGGAGATAGCCAGTGGTTCACCCAGTTTAGTCACCGACAGATTTTTCAGCGCTTCAACCAGCGTCACTTTACCCGGCGCAAACAGGTTAATCACCGTTGAACCCAGTTTAAAGCGGCCCATCTCCTGACCTTTCAGCAGCGCCACAGAACCTTCCTGATCGCCTGCCGGATAGGTCCAGCGCTTGATCACGCCTTCACGTGGTGGTGTGACGGTGCCGGACCAGACGGTTTCAATGCTGCCGACGATGGTTGCGCCAACCAGAATCTGTGCCATTGGGCCGAATTCGGTATCGAACAGGCAGATAACGCGTTCGTTACGGGCAAACAGGTTTGGTACGTTCTGCGCCGTCAAATGATTCACGGAGAACAGATCGCCCGGCACGTAGATCATCTCACGCAGGATACCGTTGCACGGCATGTGGACGCGGTGATAGTCACGTGGGGAGAGATAGGTGGTGGCAAAGGTACCGTTACGGAACAGGTCGGCCATGATGTAGTTGCCGGCCAGCAGCGCTTCCAGCGAATAGTCGTGACCTTTGGCCTGCAGAATTTTATCGCCTTCAATAGCGCCCAGTTGGCTGATAGCGCCATCGGCAGGCATCACCAGAACGCTTGGGTCAGTGTTGACCGGGCGGGCATCTTCACGCAGCGGACGAACAAAGAAATCGTTGAAAGTGCGGTAG
Source organism: Kluyvera huaxiensis (assembly GCF_040149365.1). Lineage (NCBI taxonomy): Bacteria > Pseudomonadati > Pseudomonadota > Gammaproteobacteria > Enterobacterales > Enterobacteriaceae > Kluyvera > Kluyvera huaxiensis. The sequence continues at coordinate 145,445 of NZ_JBEFLV010000010.1, read as the reverse complement.
CTGGCGGTATCCGGCTTCTGCGCCTCTTTCATGTCGACCTTGTAGAATTTGACGAACAGATCGATAACCAATTTGGTCAGCCATCCCGCTCGTTTGCTTGCACCCCAGCCTGCGAGACGCGTAAGCCACAGTTTAGGCAGAATGTATTGCAGTGAAAGTTTAAACGAGTTTAACAAGGTAGCCTCCAGGCCAATATGTGTCGTTCCTGACCCGACGACGGGCGTCGGATCTCAATGAGAAAAGCGGCCGATTCTAGCGATTGTTAGCAAAAATGTCAGTCGGCAAAATCATAGTTCTCATTTATCGGTCTCTGAAAAGTTTTTACGCGTTTTTACCTGCGCCATACTGTCCAGAATGTGGTGATAGTGTTCGAAACGTGATTCGGCAATCTTTCCATTCTCCACGGCTTCACGGATAGCACAGCCTGGATCGGTATCGTGCTTGCAGTCGCGGTATTTGCACAGGCCAAGATAGTCATGGAATTCGACAAAACCCTGGGTCACTTGTTCCGGCTCGAGATGCCACAGGCCAAATTCACGTACCCCTGGGGAGTCAATAACGTCGCCGCCGTGCGGGAAGTGATACAGACGCGCCGCGGTGGTGGTGTGTTGCCCCAGCCCTGAAACGTTGGAGACGTCGTTGGTGAGGATACTGTCATCGCTCAGCCCCAGCAGCGCATTCAGCAGGCTGGATTTACCGACACCGGACTGCCCGGCGAAGATGCTGATTCGGTTAGTGAGCGCTTCTTCTAGCGGCTTTAAGCCATCCTGAGTATGGCTGGACGCCATCAGAACGCGATAGCCGATGCGGCGATAGATATCCATCTGCTCGTTGACGAAAGCCATGCCTTCTTCGTCCAATAAATCGATCTTATTGAGCACCAACAGAGGCTCAACGTCGAGCGTTTCGCAGGCCACGAGGTAACGGTCGATAATATTGAGCGACAGTTCAGGCAAAATGGCGGAAACGATAACAATTTGATCGATATTGGCGGCAATCGGTTTGACGCCGTCGTAAAAGTCCGGACGGGTAAGCACTGACGTACGCTCATGTACTGCTTCGACGATGCCTTTAACTCTGACACCTTCCGCGGCGGCTTTACCCGGTCGCCAGACGACGCGGTCGCCAGTAACCAGTGAACGGATAGTCCGGCGGATGTTGCAGCGGTGGGTTTCGCCATCGGCGGACTCCACGTCGGCATGCATCCCAAAGCGGCTGATGACGATACCTTCGGCGGCTTCGCCAAACAGGTTATCGTCGTAATCTGGCTTCTCCGCAGTTGTTGTAAGGCGGCGCTCATGGTTGGCTTTTACGCGGCGCTGCTGACCTTTGGAGAGTTTATTTTTACTCAATCGTGCTGACTCCTGGTCGCCCATGTTGGGCAAAACCTCTATGATACACGCTAATTAATACTAGTTAACCTACCGCGGCAGGTAAGACAGAGGGTGGAAAATAACATGAGTGCAGATGAAAACAACCTGATTTGGATCGATCTGGAGATGACGGGTCTGGATCCCGAGCGCGATCGCATTATTGAAATCGCCACGTTGGTGACCGATGCACAGCTGAATATCCTGGCGGAAGGGCCAACCATTGCTGTCCATCAGTCGGATGCGCAGCTGGCGCTAATGGACGACTGGAATGTTCGTACCCATACCGGTAGCGGACTGGTTGAACGGGTGAAGGCCAGCACTCAGGGCGATCGCGAAGCGGAACTGGCAACGCTGGAATTTCTGAGACAGTGGGTGCCGGAAGGCAAATCACCAATCTGTGGCAACAGCATCGGCCAGGATCGTCGCTTCCTGTTTAAATACATGCCGGAGCTGGAATCCTATTTCCACTATCGCTATCTGGACGTCAGCACTTTAAAAGAGCTAGCGCGTCGCTGGAAGCCGGAAATTTTGCCGGGCTTTAAAAAACAGGGTACTCATCAGGCGATGGATGATATCCGTGAGTCGGTGGCCGAGTTAGCCTACTATCGCGAACATTTTATTCAGCTTTAACGTGCTAAAGGGATGAATTGGCGCTAAAATAGGCAATCTGCCGATTTATCCAGCACTTGAACGAAAAAATTAAAAAATCGCTTCAAGGGGGGTTGCAGGGGGAAAGAATTCTCGTATAATGCGCCTCCCGTAACGAAGCAGAAATGCGAATTACGACAGCAACAAAAATTGCCAGATTTTGCGGGAATAGCTCAGTTGGTAGAGCACGACCTTGCCAAGGTCGGGGTCGCGAGTTCGAGTCTCGTTTCCCGCTCCAAAAATTTGAAAGCAGTCGCAGTAGACACACCCAAGCGGGAATAGCTCAGTTGGTAGAGCACGACCTTGCCAAGGTCGGGGTCGCGAGTTCGAGTCTCGTTTCCCGCTCCAAATTTTCTTCCAAAACAAAAGTACTTCCACAATGAAATCATTCGTTGAGGTTGTTTTTTTCGTTCCTGAAATACTCTTGTAAACAGAGTTATCCACAGCCCGTCATCGCGTTGTTAGCATGCTAATTTTCGTAAGATTTTTACGTGTTTATTTATCTTGTTGAAATATAAGAGAATATATCATTTCAAAATGTTAGCGCGATCGCTTGACGAACTTTGGCGTGTTGAAACGCAATGTGTTTTTATTTTTACTCACAGGCTGTGAGTATCTTAGGCATCGCGCGGTAAGCCTTTTTCGACCACTCTCACCAAACGCTGTTTCTTCGGGAGCTGTACCTCAATCACTCCCTCATTACGGCGAGTAATTTGCTGCGCCACAGCCCACTCAATGTGTTCATCGAGTAGTGGGTGCTCACCTCGGCGGCTTTCCAGGGCGTTAAGCGCGGCTTCGCTCCACGGGGCATTGCCGAGGGCGACGGCAATATTTCGTAGCCAGCGCAGGTGGCCAATACGGCGAATCGCCGAACCTTCAGTAACTTTCAGGAACCAGGCCTCAGTCCAGGCAAACAGTTCGATAAGTTCGGGCGAATGCAGCGCTTTGCGCGGGCTGAAATCAGCCTCATCGGTTAACTGCGAAAAACGATTCCACGGACAAATCAGCTGGCAGTCGTCGCAGCCGTAGATACGGTTGCCAATAAGCGGGCGAAATTCTTCCGGGATCGCGCCTTCCAGTTCGATAGTCAGGTAGGAAATGCAGCGACGGGCGTCGACGGTATACGGCTCAACGATAGCGCCGGTCGGGCAGATGGTCATGCAAGCGACGCATCGCCCGCACTCTTCGGCTACCGGCTGGTCGATAGGTAGCGGTATATCAACCAACAGTTCACCGAGGAAAAAGAACGATCCGGCGTCGCGGTTAAGGATAAGTGAGTGCTTACCGGTCCAGCCAATTCCGGCTTTTTCGGCTAATGGGCGCTCAAGAATAGGCGCAGAGTCGACAAACGGTCTAAAATTCAGCGAGACGCACTGTTCCTGGATCATTTCACCGAGCTTTTTAAGGCGGTTACGCAACAGCTTATGATAATCACGCCCAAGGGCATAGCGGCTGACGTATCCGAGCTCGGGGTTTTTCAGCGTGCGGGCAAATGCCGCATTGGCAGGAAGATAGTTCATACGAACGCTAATCACCCGGAGCGTTCCGGGCTGCAGTTCGTGGGGACGGGCGCGCATCATTCCGTGACGTGCCATCCAATCCATCTCGCCATGGTATTGTTTGTCCAGCCATGCCTGTAGTTTAGGTTCGGCCTCGCTGAGATCGGTATCGGTAATACCGACCTGCTGAAAACCGAGTTCAGTGCCCCATTGTTTGATTTGTTGCGCTAATTGATTGAGATCGAGGGGCTGTGACATGACGGACCATACATTGACAAGAATCCCCCAAAGTATACCACACTCCATTTGGCCTGCGGACGAACTGCGTCGCGCCGAAAAAACGGCGGCAGAGAGTCTCGGGATCCCCCTATATGAACTGATGCAGCGTGCCGGACAGGCGGCGTTCGACGTGGCGCGGGACGCATATCCCGCTAGCCGACATTGGTTAATTTTATGTGGCCACGGTAACAACGGCGGCGATGGCTACGTGGTAGCTCGTTTGGCACAGGGCGCAGGTATTCGTGTCACTTTGCTGGCTCAGGTGAGCGAGAAACCGCTGCCGGAAGAAGCGCAAGCCGCACGCGATGCCTGGCTTGCTGCTGACGGTGTTATCCATCAGTTCAATATTCCATGGCCTCAGGACGTGGATTTAATTATCGATGGTCTGCTTGGTACGGGGCTACAAAACGCTCCGCGCGACAACGTGGTGAGTCTGATTGAGCAGGCAAACCATTTCCCTGCGCCGATTATCGCGCTGGATATTCCATCCGGGCTCAATGCCCAAACCGGGGCGACGCCTGGTGCCGTTATCCAGGCGGCTTATACCATCACCTTTATCGCGCTCAAACCGGGTCTTCTGACCGGCAAAGCTCGCGACGTCGTCGGCCAGCTTCGCCATCATGCGCTGGGACTTGAAGCGTGGCTGACACAACAGCCGACTCATCTGAATCGGCTGGATGCTTCCCAACTGGCACAGTGGTTTACCCCACGTCGCCCGACGTCGCATAAAGGCGATCATGGGCGACTGCTCGTGATCGGCGGCGATCGGGGTACCGCTGGAGCGATTCGTATGGCTGGGGAGGCCGCGCTGCGCGCTGGTGCGGGGTTGGTGAAAGTACTCACACGTGTTGAAAATATCGCGCCGATTATCACCGCGCGACCGGAATTGATGGTGGATGAACTCACGCCGCAGTCGCTGGATGAAAGCCTGGCCTGGGCGGACGTGGTGGTTATTGGCCCGGGTCTCGGACAGGCTCCGTGGGGCAAACAGGCGCTGCGTAAAATTGATAATTTCTGTAAAGCTACGTTGTGGGACGCCGATGCGCTGAACCTGCTGGCAATCAATCCGGATAAACGTCACAATCGCGTGATCACGCCGCATCCCGGTGAGGCCGCGCGTCTGCTGAATTGCACGGTGGCGGAAATTGAGAATGATCGCTTACTTTCCGCACAGCGTCTGGTAAAACGGTATGGTGGCGTCGTGGTGCTGAAAGGTGCCGGGACAATCGTCGCCGATGAACGCGGCGTGATGAGCATTATTGATGCTGGAAACGCCGGCATGGCCAGCGGTGGTATGGGTGATGTGCTGTCAGGCATCATTGGTGCATTGCTGGGGCAGGCATTATCGCCGTATGATGCAGCCTGCGCAGGGTGTATCGCCCATGGTGCCGCTGCTGATGAACTGGCTGCGCGCTATGGCACCCGCGGTATGTTGGCGACCGATCTCTTTTCCACGCTACGGCGTGTTGTTAACCCGGATGTGATTGACGTATACCATGATTAATCGAGTGATTCCTTTACCTGACGAACAGGCAACCCTGGACCTTGGCAACCGAGTGGCGCAGGCCTGTTCTGGTGCAACGGTCATCTATCTGTATGGCGATTTAGGCGCAGGTAAAACCACCTTTAGCCGCGGGTTCTTGCATGCGCTGGGCCATAACGGCAACGTCAAAAGTCCCACCTATACCCTGGTCGAGCCGTATCAGCTCGATAACCTCATGGTCTATCACTTCGATCTGTACCGCCTTGCCGATCCCGAGGAGCTCGAATTTATGGGGATCCGCGATTATTTTGCTAACGATGCCATCTGCCTGGTGGAATGGCCGCAACAGGGCACCGGTGTTCTGCCCGAGCCGGATATCGAAATACACCTGGATTACCAGGCGCAAGGGCGTGAGGCACGCATCGCTGCGGTCTCCTCATTAGGTGAGTCTCTGCTGGCGCGGTTTGCCGGTTAATTTAAGGGATCGCAGGATGATTATTCGCGCAAAAGGGTGGTTGATAGCCGCGCTGATGTTGGTTTGTACACCGGTAATGGCGGCGAGTTTGTCTGATATTCAGGTGGCGAACAGTGAAACGCAGGCGCGTATCACGTTTAGCTTTATGGGCGATCCAGAATATAACTTCAGCCAGGATGATAAACGTAGCGTGATACTGGATATCAAGCAAACGGGCGTCATTCAGGGGCTACCGCTGCGCTTTAGCGGTAACAATCTGGTAAAAGGCATTCGCTCCGCGACGCCGAAGGACGATCAGACGCTACGGCTGGTGGTCGATCTGACGGAGAACGGCAAAACCCGTGCGGTGAAACAGCAAAACGGTGCGAACTATACGGTGGTGTTCACCATTAATGCCGATGTTCCACCTCCGCCACCGCCGCCTCCGGTTGTGGTGAAGCGGGTGGAGACGCCGGTTATTGCTCCGACGCCGAGCCAGCCTGCGCGTAATCCGTTTAGCGGTAACAGCAGTACGAGCAGCAATAGCAATAACGGCGGCAGTTTTACCCGTGAACGCCAGCCCGCGATTGTTAACAACGTAACGCCAACGCCGCGTCCGGTGGCACGTGCGAGCGGTGCGCCGGGTGATAAAGTGATCATCGCTATCGATGCCGGCCATGGTGGGCAGGATCCGGGCGCTATTGGCCCTGGCGGCACGCGGGAGAAAAACGTCACTATTGCTATTGCGCGTAAGCTCAGAGCATTGTTGAACGACGATCCGATGTTCCGCGGTGTACTGACCCGCGATGGCGACTACTTTATTTCGGTGATGGGGCGCTCCGACGTGGCGCGTAAGCAAAACGCGCATTTCCTGGTATCGATTCACGCAGATGCCGCGCCAAACCGCGACGCTACCGGTGCTTCGGTGTGGGTGCTGTCTAACCGCCGTGCCAATAGCGAAATGGCCGGCTGGCTGGAGCAGCATGAGAAGCAGTCCGAACTGCTGGGTGGTGCTGGTGATGTGCTGGCCAACAGTCAGGCGGATCCCTACCTGAGCCAGGCGGTGCTGGATCTGCAATTCGGCCACTCTCAACGCGTAGGGTATGATGTGGCGACCAGCGTTATCGGCCAGCTGCAGCGGGTTGGCAATTTGCATAAACGTCGCCCTGAGCATGCCAGCCTTGGCGTACTGCGCTCGCCGGATATTCCGTCGATCCTCGTTGAAACAGGCTTTATCAGTAACAGCGGCGAAGAACGCCTGCTGGGCAGCGATGACTATCAGCAAAAAATAGCGGAAGCCATTTATACCGGTTTACGTAACTATTTTACGGCGCATCCGATACAATCCGGTCCTCACGACGAACAGTCGCAGACCGCCAGCGCTGCAGTATCCACCCGGACTCTCGTTAACTAAGGAGTTTTCATGCCGATTCAGGTTTTACCGCCACAGCTTGCCAACCAGATTGCTGCGGGTGAAGTGGTGGAGCGTCCTGCATCGGTAGTGAAAGAGCTGGTGGAGAACAGTCTCGATGCGGGGGCAACCCGCATTGATATTGATATTGAACGCGGCGGTGCCAAGCTTATCCGCATTCGTGACAATGGTTGCGGGATTAAAAAAGACGAGCTGGCGCTGGCGCTGGCGCGTCACGCCACCAGTAAAATTGCCTCGCTCGACGATCTGGAAGCGATTGTCAGCCTGGGTTTCCGTGGCGAAGCGCTGGCAAGTATCAGCTCGGTCGCGCGTTTGACGCTAACGTCACGCACGGCGGAACAGCCGGAAGCCTGGCAGGCCTATGCCGAAGGCCGCGATCAGGCGGTGACGGTCAAACCTGCGGCGCACCCGGTCGGGACCACGCTCGAAGTGTTGGATCTGTTCTACAACACCCCGGCGCGGCGCAAGTTTATGCGCACCGAAAAAACCGAATTTAACCACATTGATGAAATCATTCGCCGCATTGCGCTAGCGCGCTTCGATGTGAGCTTCAATCTGACCCATAACGGCAAAGCAATCCGTCAGTATCGGGCGGTGGCTGAGGGGGCGTCGAAAGAGCGTCGTCTTGGCGCTATCTGCGGCGTGCCGTTCCTTGAGCAGGCACTGGCGATTGAGTGGCAGCATGGCGATTTGGCGCTGCATGGCTGGGTAGCCGATCCGAAACACACCACTACGGCGCTGGCGGAAATTCAGTATTGCTACGTGAACGGGCGTATGATGCGCGACCGGCTGATTAACCACGCCATTCGTCAGGCGTGTGAAGACAAGCTGGGCGCGGATCAACAGCCTGCGTTCGTGCTGTATCTCGAAATCGACCCGCACCAGGTGGATGTCAACGTCCACCCGGCCAAACATGAAGTACGTTTCCACCAGTCGCGTTTGGTGCATGATTTTATCTACCAGGGGGTGCTGAGCGTACTGCAGCAACAGCTGGACACGCCTTTGCCTTTAGCGGAAGAGGATGAACCCGCCCCGCGCGCGCTGCCGGAAAACCGCATTGCGGCGGGACGTAACCAGTTTGCTGAGCCGGCGGTAGCGCGTGAACCCGCTGCGCCGCGCTATCAGGCAGCAAGCGGCGATGCCGCCCCACGATCCAGCGGCGGTGGTGCAAGCTGGCCGAATGCGCAGCCGGGCTATCAGAAACAGCAGGGTGCGCTCTACCGGCAACTGCTGGATACTCCAGCCAGCCGCCAGGAACCCGCGAAACCGGCGGTGGAAAATCTGGCGGGGCACAGCCAGAGCTTTGGCCGCGTGCTGGCGATTATTGCCGATGAGTACGCGCTGCTGGAGCGTAACGGCAAACTTAGCCTGCTGGCGTTACCCGTTGCCGAGCGCTGGCTGCGGCAGGCGCAGCTGACGCCGGGGGAAACGACCATTTGCGCTCAGCCGCTGCTTATTCCGTTGCGCCTTAAGGTGACGGAGGCCGAAAAGCAAACGCTGGAAGGCGCGAAGACTACGCTGAATACGCTGGGTATTGAAATATTGCTGGAAGGGCAACATGCGACGATTCGCGCGGTGCCTTTACCCTTACGACAACAAAATTTACAAATCTTGATTCCTGAACTGATAGGCTACCTGGTGGGTCAGACTAACGTCGATGCCGGTAACGTGGCGCAGTGGTTAGCCCGCAATCTGGCGAGTGACCACGCGCAGTGGAATACCGCGCAGGCGATTGCCATGCTGGCGGACGTTGAACGTCTTTGCCCACAGATGGTCAAAGCACCACCGGGCGGCCTGTTACAACCTGTTGATTTAGATTCTGCGATGAACGCCCTGAGAAATGAGTGATGTAACCGAGGCGAGCCTGCCTAAGGCAATTTTTTTAATGGGACCAACCGCTTCGGGCAAAACGGCGCTGGCGATTGAATTACGTAAAGTTTTGCCAGTAGAGTTGATTAGTGTTGATTCCGCCCTTATCTATCGAGGGATGGATATCGGTACCGCTAAGCCGAACGCGGAAGAGCTGCATGCGGCACCGCACCGGTTGTTGGATATTCTTGATCCGTCGCAGGCCTATTCGGCGGCGGATTTTCGTCGTGATGCGCTCGCGCAGATGGCGGAGATCACCGCAGCAGGTAAAATTCCCCTGCTGGTCGGTGGCACAATGTTATATTTCAAAGCGTTATTAGAAGGGTTATCGCCGCTACCTTCTGCTGACCCGGACATTCGGGCGCGGATTGAGCAGCAGGCGGCAGAGCAAGGATGGATGGCACTGCATCAACAGTTGCGGGAGATAGATCCCGTCGCCGCTGAGCGTATTCATCCAAATGATCCGCAAAGACTTTCCCGAGCACTGGAAGTTTTTTTCATTTCGGGTAAAACTTTAACGGAGCTGACACAAACGTCAGGAGACGCTCTACCCTACAAGGTGCATCAGTTCGCCATCGCCCCGGCGAGCCGTGAACTGCTCCATCAACGCATTGAGCAGCGTTTTCATCAGATGTTAGCTTCAGGTTTTGAAGCAGAAGTGCGGGCGCTATTTGCCCGTGGAGATTTGCATACGGATATGCCTTCCATTCGTTGTGTGGGATATCGCCAGATGTGGTCATACCTTGAAGGCGAGATTCCTTATGATGAAATGGTTTATAGAGGAGTTTGTGCCACGAGACAGCTAGCGAAACGCCAGGTGACGTGGTTACGCGGTTGGGAAGGTGTTCACTGGTTAGATAGTGAGCAGCCGGAGCAGTCGTTTAGCCAGGTAATGCAGGTAGTGGGTGCTAGTGTAGACTGAATGTGTACAATTGAGTCGTATCGTGCGCAATTTTCGAATCGTAAGGTTCATACGCAAATCGAACGGGTTGCGCCAGCGTAGCCTGGAAGACGAAGTGTATAAGTACAAATAAGCATATAAGGAAAAGAGAGAATGGCTAAGGGGCAATCTTTACAAGATCCGTTCCTGAACGCACTGCGTCGGGAACGTGTTCCAGTTTCTATTTATTTGGTGAATGGTATTAAGCTGCAAGGGCAAATTGAGTCTTTCGATCAGTTCGTGATCCTGTTGAAAAACACGGTCAGCCAGATGGTCTATAAGCACGCAATTTCTACCGTTGTTCCGTCTCGTCCAGTTTCACATCACAGCAACAATGCTGGCGGCGGCACTGGTAGCAACTACCACCACGGTAGCAACGCGCAAGGTTCTGCGCAGCAAGACAGCGAAGACACCGAATAAGGTTGATGGCTGTTAATCCATGTCGGGGAGCCGGATTATGCTCTATGACTTTTAAGTTACAGCAAGGCGGCGCGCAGTGAATCCCCAGAAGTTTACGTCAGTAAACGACTGGGGTGAGCGAGGAAAGCCAACGCAGCTGAGGCTTAAAAGACGACGAGCATTTAGGTTCCCCGCTGGTATTTCAGGAGATATAACGCTTGTTTGACCGTTATGACGCCGGTGAGCAGGCGGTGCTGGTACACATCTATTTTACGCAAGACAAAGACATGGAAGACCTCCAGGAGTTTGAATCTCTGGTCTCTTCCGCTGGTGTCGAAGCATTGCAGGTGATTACCGGTAGCCGTAAAGCCCCGCACCCAAAATATTTTGTTGGTGAAGGTAAGGCTGTCGAAATTGCGGAAGCCGTAAAAGCGACAGGCGCTTCCGTTGTGCTGTTTGATCATGCACTTAGCCCCGCGCAGGAACGTAACCTTGAGCGTTTGTGTGAATGCCGGGTTATTGACCGTACGGGTCTGATTTTAGATATTTTTGCCCAACGTGCGCGTACCCATGAAGGTAAGCTGCAGGTTGAGCTCGCGCAGTTGCGCCACCTGGCAACCCGCCTGGTACGCGGCTGGACGCACCTTGAAAGACAAAAAGGCGGCATCGGTTTGCGCGGCCCGGGTGAAACCCAGCTCGAAACTGACCGTCGTTTGCTGCGTAATCGCATCATGCAAATCCTTTCGCGTATCGAAAGGGTTGCCAAACAGCGTGAGCAAGGACGCCGTTCGCGCGTCAAAGCTGATGTTCCGACGGTATCGCTGGTGGGGTACACCAACGCCGGAAAATCGACGCTGTTTAACCACCTAACAGAGGCGGAGGTGTACGCCGCCGATCAGCTGTTCGCCACCCTCGATCCGACCCTGCGTCGTATTGATGTTGCGGATGTTGGTGAAACGGTATTAGCCGATACCGTAGGTTTTATCCGCCACCTGCCGCATGACCTTGTGGCGGCGTTTAAAGCCACATTGCAGGAAACCCGTGAAGCCACGCTGCTGCTCCACATTATCGATGCAGCAGATGTTCGCGTGCAGGAAAATATCGATGCGGTTGATACGGTACTTGAAGAGATCGACGCGCACGAGATCCCGACTCTGTTGGTGATGAACAAAATCGATATGCTCGATGAGTTTGAACCGCGTATCGACAGAGATGAAGAGAACAAACCTATTCGGGTGTGGCTGTCTGCACAAACCGGAGTAGGGGTACCACTCCTTTTTCAGGCGTTGACGGAACTGCTCTCCGGCGAAGTCGCGCAGCACACGCTGCGTTTACCTCCGAAGGAAGGGCGTTTGCGTAGTCGCTTTTATCAGCTTCAGGCAATCGAAAAAGAGTGGATGGAGGACGACGGCTGCGTCAAATTGCAGGTTCGTATGCCAATTGTCGACTGGCGTCGCCTCTGTAAACAAGAACCGACACTGGCAGACTACGTCGTCTGACCGTGCAGCTTGCCTGAAAACAATAGCCCTTTGGGCACCCAGCGGTTCAGGTCGCCTCAACGCGACGGCGACAACCAGGATGGAGTCGCGGTTAACAGCGAAAAGACCTGAACTGGGAAAAGGTATATCACCGCATAACAAATATGGAGCATAAACATGGCGTGGAATCAGCCCGGTAATAACGGACAAGACCGCGACCCGTGGGGGAGCAGCAATAATCAAGGCGGCAACTCCGGGGGAAATGGAAATAAAGGCGGTCGCGATCAGGGGCCGCCGGATTTGGATGATATCTTCCGTAAGCTGAGCAAAAAGCTCGGCGGTTTTGGGGGCGGTAAAGGTGGCTCCGGCAATTCGACTCAGGGGCCTCGTGCACCGATTGGCGGTCGTATTGTTGGTATTGCAGCCGCTGCTGTCGTCGTTATCTGGGCAGCCAGTGGTTTCTATACCATTAAAGAAGCCGAGCGCGGCGTGGTAACACGTTTTGGTCAGTTCAGCCATCTGGTTGAGCCAGGTCTGAACTGGAAACCAACATTTATCGACGAAGTGACGCCGGTGAACGTAGAAGCCGTGCGTGAATTGGCCGCATCCGGCGTGATGCTGACCTCCGACGAAAACGTCGTACGCGTTGAAATGAACGTGCAGTACCGTATCACCGATCCTCGTCGCTACCTGTTTAGCGTGACCAGTGCTGACGACAGTCTGCGCCAGGCCACCGACAGCGCGCTGCGCGGCGTTATCGGTAAATACACCATGGACCGCATCCTGACCGAAGGTCGTACCGTTATTCGTAGCGATACCCAGCGTGAGCTGGAAGAGACCATTCGTCCGTACAACATGGGTATTACCCTGCTGGACGTCAACTTCCAGGCCGCTCGTCCGCCGGAAGAGGTGAAAGCCGCATTTGATGATGCGATTGCCGCACGTGAAAACGAGCAGCAGTACATCCGTGAGGCGGAAGCCTACACCAACGAAGTTCAGCCGCGTGCAAACGGTCAGGCGCAGCGTATTCTGGAAGAAGCGCGTGCGTATAAGACTCAGACTGTGCTGGAAGCGCAGGGTGAAGTGGCTCGCTTCGAGAAGATCCTGCCTGAATATAAAGCCGCACCGCAGATTACCCGCGAGCGTCTGTATATCGAAACCATGGAAAAAGTGTTGAGCCATACCCGTAAAGTGCTGGTTAGCGACAACAAAAATAGCAACCTGATGGTTCTGCCGCTGGATCAAATGCTCAAAGGCGGTAACGCCCCTGCAGCAAAGAGCGATAGCAGTGGTGCGAACAACCTGTTGCGCCTGCCGCCTGCGTCCTCATCCAGCAGCAGCGCAAGCAACACGTCGTCTGCCACTCAGGGCAATATCATGGACCAACGCCGTGCTAACGCGCAGCGTAACGATTACCAGCGTCAGGGGGAATAACGATGCGTAAGTCAGTTATTGCGATTATCATCATCGCGCTGGTAGTGCTTTACACCTCTATTTTTGTGGTTAAAGAAGGCGAGCGCGGGATTAAATTCCAGTTCAGCAGCGTCGTGCGTGATGGCGATAAGAAACCGTTGATTTATGAACCAGGTCTGCACTTTAAGGTTCCATTTATTCAATCGGTTAAAATGCTTGATGCCCGTATCCAGACTATGGATAACCAGGCCGATCGCTTCGTGACCAAAGAGAAGAAAGACCTGATCGTCGACTCCTATATCAAGTGGCGTATCAGTGATTTCAGCCGTTACTTCCTGGCAACTGGCGGTGGTGACATCTCCCAGGCCGAAGTGCTGCTGAAACGTAAGTTCTCTGACCGTCTGCGTTCTGAAATTGGTCGTCTCGACGTGAAAGACATTGTTACCGACTCCCGTGGCCGTTTGACGCTGGAAGTCCGTGACGCTCTGAACTCCGGTTCTTCCGGCGCAGACGATGAAGTTGCTACCCCAGCGGCGGATAGCGCCATTGCGGAAGCCGCAGAGCGCGTAGAACAGCAGGCTAACATCAAAGGGCCAACCATTAACCCGAACAGTATGGCGGCGTTAGGTATTGAAGTGGTCGATGTGCGTATCAAGCAGATCAACCTGCCGGCTGAGGTTTCTGAAGCTATTTACAACCGTATGCGCGCCGAGCGTGAAGCCGTTGCCCGTCGTCACCGTTCACAAGGTCAGGAAGAGGCAGAAAAACTGCGCGCTACCGCCGACTATGAAGTGACGAAGACGCTGGCAGAAGCAGAACGCCAGGGTCGTATCATGCGCGGTGAAGGCGATGCAGAAGCAGCTAAGCTGTTTGCCGATGCATTCAGCCAGGATCCAGACTTCTATGCCTTTATCCGTAGCCTGCGTGCATACGAAGCGAGCTTCGATAGCAACCAGGACGTGATGGTTCTGAGCCCGGATAGCGATTTCTTCCGCTACATGAAGACACCAGGTACTGCAACGCGCTAATTGTGCTAATGCATGACTAAAACCACCGCCTCCCCAAGGAGCCGGTGGTTTTCTTTTTGTACCCGTCATATTTTACGTTGCAGGTGCTGGTTTCGCTTACCCACCCGCAGTTTGAATAATTTAGGGTATATCACGGGGATGAATAATGAATTCGACAATCTGGTTGGCGCTCGCGCTGGTATTAGTGCTTGAAGGGCTTGGACCGATGCTTTATCCCAAAGCCTGGCGCAAGATGATCTCTACGATGACTCAACTACCCGATACGATGTTACGTCGATTTGGCGGCGGTCTTGTGGTTGCCGGCATCGTCATCTACTACATGTTGACGAAAACGGTTGGCTGATTATAAAAACAGCATTTCCATACGATTTTGTGGTTAAAAAGTGCTGTATATCTGAAAAAGCGATGGTAGAATCCATTTTTAAGCAATCGGTGATTTTGAAAATGGGTAACAACGTCGTCGTACTGGGCACCCAATGGGGTGACGAAGGTAAAGGGAAGATCGTCGATCTTCTTACTGAGCGTGCAAAATATGTTGTTCGCTATCAGGGTGGCCACAACGCAGGTCATACTCTCGTAATCAACGGTGAAAAAACCGTCCTCCATCTTATTCCATCAGGTATTCTTCGCGAGAATGTAACCAGCATCATCGGTAACGGTGTCGTGCTGTCTCCTGCTGCGCTGATGAAAGAGATGAAAGGCCTGGAAGACCGTGGTATCCCGGTGCGTGAGCGTCTGCTGCTGTCTGAAGCATGCCCGTTAATCCTTGATTATCACGTCGCTCTGGACGGCGCTCGCGAAAAAGCGCGCGGTTCCAAGGCTATCGGTACGACCGGTCGTGGTATCGGTCCTGCTTACGAAGACAAAGTGGCTCGCCGCGGTCTGCGCGTGGGCGATCTCTTCGACAAAGCGACTTTTGCCGACAAACTGAAAGAAGTGATGGAATATCACAACTTCCAGCTGGTCAACTTCTACAAAGTTGAAGCGGTTGACTACCAGAAAGTGCTGGACGATGTGATGGCGGTTGCCGACATCCTGACCGGCATGGTGGTTGATGTTTCAGATCTGCTGGATCAGGCACGTAAACGCGGTGACTTCGTGATGTTCGAAGGCGCGCAGGGTACGCTGCTGGATATCGATCACGGTACCTATCCGTACGTGACCTCTTCCAACACCACCGCAGGTGGCGTAGCAACCGGTTCTGGCCTTGGCCCGCGCTATGTTGACTATGTACTGGGTATCATCAAAGCGTACTCCACTCGCGTGGGTGCTGGTCCATTCCCGACCGAACTGTTTGATGAAACCGGTGAGTTCCTGTGCAAGCAGGGTAACGAATTCGGCGCCACTACCGGCCGTCGTCGTCGTACCGGCTGGCTGGACTCCGTTGCCGTGCGTCGTGCGGTACAGATTAACTCCCTGTCTGGCTTCTGCCTGACCAAGCTGGACGTTCTGGACGGCCTGAAAGAAGTTAAAATCTGTGTTGCTTACCGTATGCCGGATGGTCGTGAAGTCACCACCACTCCGCTGGCAGCAGATGATTGGCAAGGTATCGAACCAATCTATGAAACCATGCCAGGCTGGTCTGAAACCACCTTTGGCGTGAAGGAACGTAGCGGTCTGCCACAGGCAGCACTGAACTACATTCAGCGTATTGAAGAACTGACCGGCGTGCCAATTGACATTATCTCAACTGGCCCAGACCGTACTGAAACCATGATCCTGCGCGACCCGTTCGACGCATAATTCGTGGCTCTGGCGCAGCGCCCGATGGTGCTGCGCTTGTCAGGTCTACTGACTCTGTAGGCCGGATAAGACGCCAGTCGTCGCCATCCGGCTTAATCGTGCGTTATCTCCTCGCTTTTTTCCTTCCCGTCATGAAATAAATTAGCGGCTCAGCGGCTGGCTGGTTTATCATCAATATAATTAATATCAACAAGCTTACTCTTTTACTCCCCATTTCCCTGAGGTTGATGTGCAGTTAACAAGTTTTACCGATTATGGATTACGCGCGCTGATTTATATGGCGTCGCTGCCGGAAGGCAAGATGACCAGTATCTCGGAGGTGACCGAGGTCTACGGCGTGTCGCGTAACCATATGGTTAAAATCATCAACCAACTGAGTCGTGCCGGATATGTGATGGCGGTACGAGGCAAGAACGGCGGTATCCGGCTGGGCAAACCGGCAAAAGATGTCCGTGTGGGAGATGTGGTTCGTGAGCTTGAACCGTTAACACTGGTGAACTGCAGCAGCGAGTTTTGCCATATAACGCCAGCCTGTCGTTTGAAACAGGCACTTTCTCAAGCCGTGCAAAGTTTTCTCAAGGAACTGGATAACTACACACTGGCTGATTTGGTTGATAAGAATCAACCGCTTTATAAATTATTGCTGGTGGAGTAATTATTACTACCGCCGGCAGCGATGATGACGGAGGAACCGACATGTCAAAAGATCCTTTCCTGGAACGTGAAACAGAAAAGTACGCCAACCCTATCCCGAGCCGGGAATTCATCCTTGAACACTTAACAAAACGCGAAAAACCGGCGAACCGTGAAGAGTTGGCCGTTGAGCTGAATATTGAAGGCGAAGAGCAAATTGAAGCTCTGCGCCGTCGCCTGCGCGCTATGGAGCGCGACGGGCAGTTAGTCTTTACCCGCCGCCAGTGCTACGCGCTGCCGGAACGTCTCGACCTGCTGAAAGGCATGGTTATTGGCCATCGCGATGGCTTTGGCTTCCTGCGCGTTGAAGGCCGTAAAGACGACCTGTATCTGTCGAGCGAGCAGATGAAGATGTGCATGCACGGCGATGAAGTGCTGGCACAGCCGCTGGGTGCCGACCGTAAAGGCCGTCGCGAAGCGCGTATCGTCCGCGTTCTGGTACCACGCAATGCGCAGATTGTCGGTCGCTACTTTACCGACGCAGGCGTTGGCTTTGTGGTGCCGGACGATAGCCGTCTGAGCTTCGATATCCTCATCCCGCCTGAATCGGTGATGGGCGCGCGCATGGGCTTTGTGGTGGTGGTCGAGTTGACCCAGCGCCCAACCCGTCGCACGAAAGCTATCGGTAAAATCGTTGAAGTCCTGGGCGAAAATATGGGTACCGGCATGGCCGTTGAGATGGCGCTGCGCACTCATGAAATCCCTCACGTCTGGCCGCCAGCGGTTGAAGCGCAGGTGGCAGGGCTCAAAGAGCAGGTGCCGGAAGAAGCGAAAATCGGCCGCGTTGACCTGCGTGATTTGCCGCTGGTGACTATCGATGGCGAAGATGCTCGTGACTTCGATGATGCGGTCTACTGCGAGAAGAAACGTGGCGGCGGCTGGCGCCTGTGGGTCGCTATTGCAGACGTGAGCTACTATGTACGTCCGCCGACACCGCTGGATGGTGAAGCCCGCAACCGCGGTACTTCCGTATACTTCCCAACGCAGGTTGTTCCTATGCTGCCGGAAGTACTCTCTAACGGATTGTGCTCGCTGAACCCGCAGGTTGACCGCCTGTGTATGGTTTGCGAAATGACCGTCTCGACCAAAGGGCGCTTAACCGGCTTCAAATTCTACGAAGCGGTGATGAGCTCGCATGCGCGTCTGACCTACACCAAGGTCTGGCACATGCTGCAGGGCGACCAGGAACTGCGTGAACAGTACGCGCCGCTGGTTAAACATATTGAAGAGCTGCACAACCTTTACAAGGTGCTGGATCAGGCGCGCGCCGAGCGCGGCGGGATCTCGTTTGAAAGCGAAGAAGCGAAGTTTATCTTTAACGCCGATCGCCGCATTGAGCGTATCGAACAGACCCAACGTAATGATGCGCACAAACTGATTGAAGAGTGCATGATCCTGGCGAATATCTCGGCGGCACGTTTCGTTGAGAAAGCCAACGAACCCGCGCTGTTCCGTATTCACGACAAGCCGACGACCGAAGCGATTACCGCCTTCCGTTCGGTGCTGTCTGAACTGGGTCTGGAACTGCCGGGCGGCAATAAGCCTGAGCCGCGCGACTATGCTGAACTGCTGGAATCGGTGGCTGACAGACCAGACGCCGAAATGCTGCAAACCATGCTGCTGCGTTCGATGAAACAGGCGATTTACGATCCGGAAAACCGGGGTCACTTCGGCCTGGCGCTGCAGTCTTATGCGCACTTCACTTCGCCAATTCGCCGCTATCCTGACCTGTCGCTGCACCGCGCCATTAAGTATCTGCTGGCGAAAGAACAGGGCCATAAAGGCAACAGCACTGAAACCGGCGGCTACCACTATTCACTGGAAGAGATGCTGCAGCTGGGTCAGCACTGTTCGATGACCGAACGCCGCGCTGATGAAGCGACGCGCAACGTCGCCGACTGGCTGAAATGCGACTTTATGCAGGACCAGGTGGGCAATGTCTTTAAAGGTGTTATCGCCAGCGTTACCGGTTTTGGCTTCTTTGTCCGTCTGGACGAGCTGTTCATTGACGGCCTGGTACACGTCTCTTCGCTGGATAACGACTATTATCGTTTTGACCAGATTGGCCAGCGCCTGATCGGCGAATCCGGCGGCCAGACCTACCGTCTGGGCGACCGCGTTGAAGTACGTGTGGAAGCGGTCAACATGGAAGAGCGTAAAATTGACTTCTCGCTGATCTCCAGCGAGCGCGGGCCACGTAACGTCGGTAAGACCGAGCGTGAGAAAGCGAAAAAAGCACCGGCCGGGAAGAGCAATGGCCGTCGTCGTCAGGCGGGCAAGAAAGTGAATTTCGAACCGGACAGCGCTTTCCGTGGCGAGAAAAAGCAGAAGCCGAAAGCGGCGAAGAAAGACGCGCGGAAAGCCAAAAAGCCATCGGCGAAAACGCAGAAAATTGCGGCAGCCACTAAAGCAAAACGTGCGGCGAAGAAAAACGTCGCTGAGTAATGATTGAGCCAGCTAACCGTTCACATGAAGGGAGATAAAGCATGTCCGTCAGGGAAAAGATGAATCTGGGAATGCTGTATACCGACCACTGTGAGGGGTTACCGGAAGAACGTTGTGCCGGGAAAGAGCTGGCTTATGATTACAACATGACGCGCCCGTCGGAAGAGGCTCGCCGACGGGCGCTGTTGCCCAAGCTGTTCGGCAGCTTTGGCAGCAACGGCTGGATTGAACCGCCGGTACGGGTGGCCTATGGTAGCCACACGCATATTGGCGATAATTTCTATGCCAACTTCAATCTCACCGTAGTGGACGATGCCACGGTGACGATTGGCAATAATGTGCTGATTGCGCCGAATGTGACGATATCTACCGCAGGGCATCCGATTGACGCTGAGATCCGCGCCAGCGGGCAGCAGTTTTCCCTGCCGGTGACGATTGAAGATAACGTCTGGCTAGGTTCTGGCGTGATTGTTAATCCTGGAGTGACCATTGGTCGCAACAGCGTAGCGTGGTGACGAAATCTATTCCACCCAATGTTGTCGCCGTAGGCGTCCCTTGCCGGGTGTTACGTGAAATTACCGAAGCTGATAAGGCCACTTTCTAAAGCGTAAGGCGTGAGCCAGCGCTAATGAGAATGGTCGTCTTTGTCGGGTATAATGGGCCAATATCGCCAGTCCCGCTTAAAAATGAGAATCTTTAATGAGTGAAATGATTTACGGCATCCACGCAGTGCAGGCACTGCTGGAGCGCGCACCTGAACGTTTTCAGGAAGTTTTTATTCTGAAAGGCCGCGACGATAAGCGCCTGATGCCGCTGATCCATGCGCTGGAAGCGCAGGGCGTGGTTATCCAACTGGCGAATCGTCAGTATCTGGATGAGAAAAGCGAAGGTGCGGTGCACCAGGGAATTATCGCCCGCGTGAAGCCAGGTCGTCAGTATCAGGAAAACGATCTGCCGGATCTGATCGCTTCCATCGAAAAACCGTTCCTGCTGATCCTCGACGGCGTCACCGATCCACACAACCTCGGTGCTTGCCTGCGTAGCGCAGACGCCGCCGGCGTGCATGCGGTTATCGTGCCGAGAGATCGCTCGGCGCAACTGAACGCGACGGCGAAAAAAGTCGCCTGTGGTGCGGCGGAGAACGTTCCGCTGATCCGCGTGACCAACCTCGCGCGTACCATGCGTATGCTCCAGGAAGAGAGCGTATGGATTGTCGGTACCGCTGGCGAAGCCACTCATACGCTGTTCCAGAGCAAGATGACTGGTGCCATGGCGCTGGTGATGGGGGCGGAAGGCGAGGGCATGCGCCGCCTGACGCGCGAACACTGTGATGAACTGATCAGCATCCCAATGGCGGGTAGCGTTTCGTCGCTGAACGTTTCAGTCGCGACCGGTATTTGCTTGTTTGAAGCGGTACGTCAGCGCGGCTAACCACCTGATGGCGCTGCGCTTATCAGAGCTACAAGGTTCGCGCCGTAGGTCGGATAAGGCCACGCCGCCATCCGACGTTCTGTGCAGATGTGTCTGATGACGCTGCGCTTATCAGACCTACAAGGTTCGCGCCGTAGGTTGGATAAGGCCACGCCGCCATCCGACGTTCTGTGTGGATGTGTCTGATGGCGCTGCGCTTATCAGACCTACAGGTTACTCGCCGTAGGTCGGATAAGGCCACGCCGCCATCCGACGTTCTGTGTGGATGTGTCTGATGACGCTGCGCTTATCAGAGCTACAAGGTTCGCGCCGTAGGTTGGATAAGGCCACGCTACCATCCGACGAAAACTCGCATTAAGCCACCCTAAAAGGTGGCTTTTTTATTGTGCATCTTCCCTGGCCGTCCATACTTAAAATATTGCCTATTGACGGAGGGAGACAGATGGACTGGCAAACCCACACCGTTTTTAATCAACCGCACCCATTAAATAACAGTAATTTATTCCTATCCGACCAGGCGTTGTGCGAAGCGGTAACTCGCCACGATGCGGGCTGGGATAGTGAACTGCTGGCCAGTATTGGCCAACAGCTCGGCACCGCCGAATCTCTTGAACTTGGGCGACTCGCCAACGTACACCCTCCTGAATTGATTCGCTATGACCCGCAGGGGCAACGGCTGGACGATGTTCGCTTTCACCCGGCCTGGCATCTACTGATGCAGGGGCTGTGCGCTAACCGCGTGCATAATCTTCCCTGGGAAGAGACGGCGCGCAGCGGATCGTTTGTTGCCCGCGCCGCGCGCTTTATGCTACACGCCCAGGTAGAGGCGGGGACGCTGTGTCCGATAACCATGACCTTTGCTGCCACCCCGCTGTTGCTGAAAACGCTGCCGCCGTTATTTTCTGACTGGCATACGGCGCTGTTAAGCGATCGCTATGATTCGCACCAGATAGCCGGAGGGCAAAAGCGCGGGTTGCTTATCGGCATGGGGATGACCGAAAAACAGGGTGGCTCGGATGTTCTGAGCAACAGTACCCGCGCGGAGCGATTGGCCGACGGTAGCTATCAACTCACCGGGCAAAAATGGTTTTACTCGGTACCGCAAAGCGATGCACACCTGGTACTGGCCCAGGCGAGCAGCGGATTAACCTGCTTTTTTGTGCCGCGTCTTTTGCCCGACGGCACGCGCAATGCGATTCGCCTCGAGCGGCTGAAAGATAAACTGGGTAATCGCGCCAACGCCAGCAGCGAGGTGGAGTTTCAGCAGGCGCTCGGCTGGCCGATAGGTGAAGAGGGCGATGGCATTCGGCAGATCCTCAAAATGGGGGGCCTGACTCGCTTTGACTGTGCGCTGGGCAGCCATAGCCTGACGCGCCGCGCGCTCTCCGTGGCGCTGTATCATGCCTTCCAGCGTCAGGCATTTGGCCGTAACCTCGTCGATCTCCCGCTGATGCGGCAGGTTCTGGGCAGAATGGCATTACAGCTGGAGGGACAAACGGCATTCATATTCCGCCTGGCCAGCGCCTGGGGGCAGCCTCACTCACCGCAACAGATGTTGTGGGCACGGCTGTTTACCCCCGCGGCCAAGTTTGCTATTTGCAAAGCGGGGATTCCGTTTGTCGCGGAGGCGATGGAGGTGCTGGGCGGTATTGGCTACTGTGAAGAGAGTGAACTACCGCGTCTGTACCGGGAAATGCCGGTCAATAGTATCTGGGAAGGCTCTGGCAATATCATGTGCCTCGACGTGTTGCGCGTATTGGCGAAGCAACCCGAGACGATGGCGCTTTTGCTGGATGAGTATGCTGAAGTCAAAGGTCAGGATCGCCATTTCGATCGTCACTGGCGGCAGCTGCAACAAAAACTGCACAAGCCATCTGAGGCGCAGGGGCGTGAAATTAGCGGGCAGCTGTATTTATTCGGCGTAGGTGCGCAAATGCTGCGCTATGCGTCCCCGCCTGTATCTCAGGCATGGTGTCGCATGATGCTTGATCCGCGCGGTGGCGCGATGCTGAGCGAACAGGTGATTAGCGAAGTGCTGGGTCGGGCAACGGGCGGAGGAAGGTGAGAAGCGAGGCGTGGAAGAGGCGTTACGGCATGAACGCATCTTCCACTATTGGCTCATATTAGGCATAGATAATCGCCTGTGCACGCCAGTTATCCTGCTGCGGTTCTTCATACATCTGAACAATACGATACCAGGATGCGCCCTGCTCGTCCGCTTTGCGGGCGATAACCATCTCGACATCTTCCAGGCTACCGGTAACGTTGTTGACGGAAATCAGCCCGATCTCATTGAGCCCAGTAACACAATCTGCGCTGGCGAATTCCGCGGATTGCGCCGCAGCGATATGCCTGCCGCCGGGCAAAAGCAGGGTAGATAAGGTAAATGATTGTTTCATCGTCAGCTCCATTTCATATGACCCAGTGGGGGCATTCCATAGCAGACGCCTATCCTGTATTCAGACCTGGCGCCATTGTGCATCAAGGAAACGTGAAACGGTGCAAACCTACGTAAAGCTAATAAAGGTTACTTACGGTAAAGAATGGCCTGTGAGTACCACTGTCCCGGCACTACCGTGTCATCAATCATAACGACCACATAGTAGTCCGCTTTCTGCGCGGTGGCTTTTGCCCTGATCGTCTCTTCAACGTCCATTGGCGAGCCATACACCAGCGCGCTGACTGTACCCATGCGCTGCAAACCTTCCGTTTGGTTGCGGCGAATCTCCTGCGGGTGGTCGGTTGCTGCTGGCGGTGCTTCTGGCGTACCTTCCAGCAGGGTGCAACCGCTCAGCGTGAGCGCCAACAACATAGGGATAAACCGTTTTATCGCCATTTCCCGTTTCCTGATAGCCATAGTGTAGTGGGGAAAAATTTCCCTTTTGGGTTAATGTTCCTGATTTGTTAACCATAGCGCTATTTTCGAATGAAAATACCACGAAACCGTAACCGGGTTCTCAATGTTATAAATCAGGGGTATGGTTGTCATATTAGTGCATCAATTTTTGTATGCCATATAAGCATCGCTAAAGGAGTTTGCCCATGATCGAACTGGAAATGCGCACCCTGGCAGGACAACAAATTCTGCATGCTTATCCCAAAGGATACGCGGAAAAAGCGCTGCCCAGCGTAGTTTTTTATCACGGTTTTACCTCCTCAAACGTTGTTTACAGCTATTTTGCGGTGGCATTAGCGCAGGCGGGGTTGCGGGTCATTATGCCAAGCGCTGCCGATCACGGTGAGCGCTTTACCGGCGATAGCGAAGGGCGGATGCAGCATTTCTGGCAAATTCTGGTGCAGAATTTCACCGAGTTTCCGGCGCTACGGGATGCGCTGATAGCGAGTTCACTGGTGAGCGATGGACGGTTGGCGGTTGCCGGCGCGTCAATGGGCGGTATGACCGCGCTGGGGCTGATGGCGCAACATCCGGAGCTGAAATGCGTGGCAAGCCTGATGGGCTCAGGCTACTTTACTTCACTCTCCCACACGCTGTTTCCGCCGTCTGCCGCCACGCCGTTGGAGCGCGAACGACTGCTGGCACCGTTGGCAAAATGGGATATTGGCCATCAGTTGGCGCGGCTGGCTGACCGTCCGCTGCTGCTGTGGCACGGCGAAGAAGATGATGTGGTGCCTGCGGGTGAGACGTTCCGTTTACAGCAGGCGCTGCGCGATGCGCAGTTGGATGAACGCTTAACCTGCATCTGGCAGTCGGGGGTTCGTCACCGTATTACGCCAGAAGCACTGTCCAGCACGGTAGCATTTTTCCAGCAGCACCTTTAGCGGCGAATCACCGGTACTCTCTCGGTCGGGTTTTGTGGTTTTTATACTTCGCCCCCGGGCGGGGGCGAAGGGCTAAGGCCGGGTATCAGCGATAAATAGCCGCGCTGGCGTGGATTAATCCATCGCTTCCCGGTTCATGCATCAGGATAGGCTGGTAGTATTTCGCCCCCTGTGCATCGCTCTCCTGACTGAGCGCCCGATCGGCCTCTTGCTCAGTGGCGATATTATGATTGATATAGATAACTCCCAGGCTCTGCACATCGTCCATGTTACGTGCCTGACGGCCATCAATCTTAATGGCGGCCTGTGCGCTGACGCTAACCAGTAGCGCAGCCATAACGGCAATAATGATGTTTTTCATACCCTACTCCTTACTGACAGTCCTGACGTTAACGCAAGGTTCTCCTCTGGCTGTGGTAATGTGAATGACTTCTGACTTAAGTGTAATCCTTCCACGACAACTCCACCGAGACCATTTCTGATTGAGTTGTTCAAAAAATTACCAGATCCGCAGCTGTTTAATTTTAAATCACTGACTTAGGCAGGCTTTACGCTTTGTGCGAATTATTTGCGCAATCAGCTTGAGTTTCCAGGGGGGGGCAAGTATTATGACGCGTCATTTTTCAGCCGACCTTTAACACGTTCCTTGCCTCCATGGGCCTCGGCTGACCCAGACAGGAGGCTGAATAATCCGTAAGGAGCAATTCGATGCGTCATTACGAAATCGTTTTTATGGTCCATCCTGACCAGAGCGAACAGGTTCCGGGTATGATCGAACGCTACACTGGTGCAATCACTGCAGCAGAAGGCACGATCCACCGTCTGGAAGACTGGGGCCGCCGTCAGCTGGCTTACCCGATCAACAAACTGCACAAAGCTCACTACGTTCTGCTGAACGTTGAAGCACCGCAGGAAGTTATCGATGAGCTGGAAACAAACTTCCGCTTCAACGATGCCGTTATCCGTAGCATGGTAATGCGTACTAAGCACGCTGTTACCGAAGCATCTCCAATGGTTAAAGCGAAAGACGAGCGTCGTGAACGTCGCGATGATTTCGCAAACGAAACCTCTGATGATGCTGAAGCTGGGGATTCTGAAGAGTAATTTCTGATGACCAACCGTCTGGTGTTATCCGGCACAGTGTGCAGGACGCCGCTTCGTAAGGTCAGCCCATCAGGAATTCCTCATTGCCAGTTCGTGCTTGAGCATCGTTCTGTGCAGGAGGAAGCCGGTTTCCACCGGCAGGCGTGGTGTCAAATGCCAGTTATTGTTAGCGGGCAAGAGAACCAAGCTATTACTCACAGTATAACGGTCGGCAGTGCAGTTATCGTTCAGGGTTTTATCTGTTGCCACAAAGCAAAGAATGGCCTGAGCAAAATGGTTCTGCATGCCGAGCAGATTGAATTGATAGATTCTGGAGACTAGCCATATGGCACGTTATTTCCGTCGTCGCAAGTTCTGCCGTTTCACCGCGGAAGGCGTTGTTGAGATCGATTACAAAGACATCGCAACGTTGAAAAACTACATTACCGAAAGCGGTAAAATTGTCCCGAGCCGTATTACCGGTACTCGTGCAAAATACCAGCGTCAGCTGGCTCGCTGCATCAAGCGCGCTCGCTACCTGTCCCTGCTGCCATACACTGATCGTCATCAGTAATTGGCCGCCGTCTATTAACGACTTTAAGAGGATAAGGTAATGCAAGTTATTCTGCTTGATAAAGTAGCAAACCTGGGCAGCCTGGGTGATCAGGTTAACGTTAAAGCGGGCTACGCTCGTAACTTCCTGGTACCACAGGGCAAAGCTGTTCCTGCTACCAAGAAAAACGTTGAATTCTTCGAAGCACGCCGTGCAGAACTGGAAGCTAAACTGGCTGACGTTCTGGGTGCTGCAGAAGCTCGCGCTGCACAGATCAGCGCACTGGAATCAGTAACCATCGCGTCTAAAGCAGGCGACGAAGGTAAACTGTTCGGTTCCATCGGTACTCGCGACATCGCTGATGCAGTTACTGCAGCAGGCGTTAAAGTTGCTAAGAGCGAAGTTCGTCTGCCGAACGGCGTTCTGCGTACTGTTGGCGAGCACGAAGTGGACTTCCAGGTTCACAGCGAAGTATTCGCTAAAGTTATCATCAACGTTGTTGCTGAGTAATCTGCAACCCACGTTTTGGTAACAACAAACCGCCGGCCTTGTGCCGGCGTTTTGCTTTTTAAAACCCCGCACTTTTCATCTGGCTATCTTTCATCCTTTTGGCGATAATCAAAAAATAAAACATTATTTTAATTTTTGGTGAAAGAATGGACCCTCTCCGCCAGCATTCGCTATTTTCCCGCAAGAATATCGTGTACCTCTCTGCCGCCTTCTGCTGTCTGTTATGGGGAAGCGCCTATCCGGCTATCAAGAGCGGGTACGAGCTGTTCCAGATTGCCGCCGACGACATTCCATCTAAAGTCGTTTTTGCCGGCTACCGCTTCCTGTTCGCCGGGCTGCTGCTTTTGCTGTTGGCGATGTTGCAACGAAAACCCATTGCCCGGCTCAGCCCGCGTCAGTTCGGCCAGCTTACGCTGTTGGGGCTGACGCAAACCTCGCTGCAGTATATTTTCTTCTATATTGGCCTTGCCTTCACCACCGGGGTAAAAGGGTCGATTATGAATGCCACCGGCACCTTCTTTAGCGTGCTGCTGGCGCACTTTATCTACCAGAACGACAGACTCAGCTATAACAAAACGCTGGGCTGCATTCTCGGCTTTGCCGGGGTGATGGTGGTCAACTTTAACAGCGGTCTGCTGGACTTTAGCTTTAGCCTGCTGGGTGATGGCTCGGTGGTTCTGGCGGCCTTTATTCTGTCCGCGGCTTCGCTGTACGGAAAACGTATCTCGCAGACGGTCGACCCAACGGTGATGACAGGCTACCAGCTGGCGCTGGGGGGCTTAGCGTTAGTTGTAGGGGGGTATCTCAGCGGCGGCACGCTAACCTTCCACGGTCTCTCCTCGGTGGCTATTCTTGGCTATTTAACGCTACTCTCCTCAGTGGCCTTTGCCCTGTGGAGTATTTTGCTCAAATATAACCGGGTGGGAATGATTGCGCCGTTTAACTTCCTGATCCCCGTCTCGGGATCGGTGCTGTCGGCTATCTTCCTCGGCGAAAACATTTTCGAATGGAAATATGCGCTGGCGTTGGTGCTGGTGTGCTCGGGGATTTGGTGGGTGAATAAGGTGAAACGGTAGCCCGGTTTTGGGCGACTGGACGATGCTGGATGGGGGAACCCCACCATCCAGCTTTATGACTTAACGTGCGCGAATAAAACTTCCGTCGGCCTGACGGGTAAACAGCACCTGTCCGTTATCGGACTCAATGGTTAACCCGGTCACTACGCCATTGGCGTTCTTGCGAATCTGCACCTTCTGCCCGTTCTTCAGCGTACTGAGCGGTTTGCCCGCACCTTCAACCTGGGCCATGGCGTAAACATCGGTTGGCGGCAGGTTATTATCGCGGAACAGCTGAGCCAGGGTTTTCCCCGCTTCGACCTGGTAGGTGCGCCATTCGTTGCTGCTACGGCTTTCCTGGTAAGGTTGCTGCTGGGGACGCGATGGCGCGGCCTGTTCGGTTGGCTGTTCTTCCTGCACCGGCTCAGGCTCGACAGGCGCAACCTGATCCAGATCGTTAGACGGTGTAACCAGTTGGGCATGCAGCGGCTGGGTATCAGCCTGTGGCGCTGACTGCGACTGCGACTGGAAGTCCAGCTGCGCATTACGGCTTACCGGCGTCGGCGGGCTGTCATCGGCTGAAGGCAGCAGGAAGCCGATAACCACGACCAGCGCGGCGATAATCACGCCGCGACGATGGGCAAGCGGCAGCGGGTCCAGGATGCGGAGATTATCCGGCGCGTGCCAGACCTTCTCCAGCAAAGGTTTCACTTCAAATCTCCCGGGCATGGCTCTCCTCCTGCTCCGTGTCTTCGCTAGCAACTAACTGCCTGATGAAAGTGGTAAAGCACCCTTTCATCATATCCCATAGGTCATATTAATTGTTTCTTTTTCCCGGCAATTTGTCATCTTTCCTGACACAAAGTTTTACCGTATGCGGCGTGGCTGCTATGCTGCCCGCTACTTTATACCCGAAGAAAGGAAAGACGATGGCCACCCCGACTTTTGACACCATTGAAGCACAAGCAAGCTACGGTATCGGCCTGCAGGTAGGACAGCAGCTGAGCGAGTCCGGTTTGCAGGGTTTACTGCCGGAAGCACTGGTTGCCGGTATTGCCGACGCGCTGGAAGGCAAACAGCCAGCTGTACCGGTAGACGTTGTTCACCGTGCGCTGCGTGAAATTCACGAACGTGCGGATGCCGTACGTCGCGAGCGTTTTGCCTCAATGGCAGAAGATGGCGTGAAATACCTGGAAGAAAACCGTGAGAAAGACGGCGTAAACAGCACCGAAACCGGTCTGCAGTTCCGCGTTCTGACCCAGGGCGAAGGCGCTATCCCGGCGCGTACCGACCACGTTCGCGTACACTACACCGGTAAACTGATTGATGGCACCGTATTCGACAGCTCCGTTGCACGCGGCGAACCAGCTGAATTCCCGGTTAACGGCGTAATCCCTGGCTGGATTGAAGCACTGACTCTGATGCCGGTTGGTTCTAAATGGGAACTGACTATCCCTCATGAACTGGCTTACGGTGAGCGCGGTGCGGGGGCTTCTATTCCTCCATTCAGCACCCTGGTCTTCGACGTTGAGTTACTGGAAATCCTGTAACTATCACGTTTATCCTCTCTCCGTTCGGGGAGAGGATACAAACTGCTGAAGTTTGATATATCCCGGGATTTAATCTTGCAAATACCGTTGTTGCGTGTATTTTTGTGAGCTGTTTCCCATAGGTGAGGTGATATAACACTCACTTTAAACATAAAATTAACATTATATTTAAATCATAGTATTCATCCCTCCGATTCTTACCTAATATCGAGGCATCCTATAGATAGGATAGTCTTGCTTGACGACATAAAGGGCCAGTAGAGCCCGCACAACACAGACAGAAACAACAGGAATGAAATCACATGGTTGATCAGATCAAAGTCGCTGCTGCCTCTGAGCAGGAGCCGACTGAACAATCGCTACGGCGAAACCTCACTAACCGACATATTCAACTTATCGCGATTGGCGGCGCCATCGGGACAGGCCTGTTTATGGGATCGGGAAAAACTATCAGTCTCGCTGGGCCATCGATCATTTTCGTTTATATGATCATCGGTTTTATGCTTTTCTTCGTCATGCGCGCAATGGGTGAGCTGCTGCTCTCCAATCTGGAATATAAGTCGTTCAGCGACTTTGCCGCCGATCTTCTTGGCCCGTGGGCGGGCTATTTCACCGGCTGGACCTACTGGTTCTGCTGGGTCGTTACCGGGATGGCCGACGTGGTGGCGATTACCGCCTACGCCCAGTTCTGGTTCCCCGGACTCTCTGACTGGGTTGCCTCACTGGCGGTGGTTATCCTGCTGCTGAGCCTGAACCTCGCCACCGTGAAGATGTTTGGTGAGATGGAGTTCTGGTTTGCGATGATCAAAATCGTCGCCATCGTGGCGCTGATTATTGTCGGTCTGGTGATGGTGCTGATGCACTTTAAATCCCCGACCGGTGTTGAGGCGTCGTTCGCGCACCTGTGGAATGACGGCGGCTGGTTCCCGAAAGGTATTAGCGGTTTCTTCGCTGGTTTCCAGATAGCAGTCTTCGCCTTCGTTGGGATTGAGCTGGTGGGTACCACTGCCGCTGAAACCAAGGACCCGGAGAAATCACTGCCGCGCGCGATTAACTCAATTCCGATTCGTATCATTATGTTCTACGTCTTCGCGCTGATCGTCATTATGGCGGTAACACCGTGGAGCTCGGTGGTCCCGGATAAGAGCCCGTTCGTTGAGCTGTTTATGCTGGTTGGCCTGCCGGCCGCAGCCAGCATCATCAACTTCGTGGTGCTGACCTCTGCGACCTCATCCGCCAACAGCGGCGTGTTCTCTACCAGCCGTATGTTGTTCGGTCTGGCACAGGATGGCGTCGCGCCGAGCCTGTTTGCCAAACTCTCCAAACGTGCCGTTCCAGCGAAAGGCCTGACCTTCTCCTGTATCTGTCTGTTGGGTGGCGTGGTGATGCTGATGGTGAACCCAAGCGTGATTGCCGCGTTTACCATGATAACCACCGTGTCGGCGATTCTGTTTATGTTCGTCTGGACGATTATCCTGTGCTCTTACCTGGTATACCGTAAGAAGCGCCCGCATCTGCACGAGTCTTCCAAGTACAAAATGCCTTGGGGCAAAGTGATGTGCTGGGTTTGCATGGCGTTCTTTGCCTTCGTACTGGTGCTGCTGACGCTGGAAGCCGATACCCGCGAAGCGCTGATGGTGACGCCAATTTGGTTCATCGTGCTGGGGCTGGGCTGGATGTTCCTGCGTAAGAATCAGCAGGCTAAGTAAGCGTTCTTTCGCATGCTCGATAAAGCGTCCCTCGGGGCGCTTTATTTATTTTTGCGTCCCGTCTCGTAGAACCCCACCGGCCAACGTGCTAGTTTCCCCGCCACACCTGAAAGCATCTGGAGATGAAATGCGTCAGAGAACAATTGTCTGCCCGGTAATTCAGAACAAGGGCGAATACCTGCTGTGCAAAATGGCTGACGATCGTGGCGTCTTCCCTGGCCAATGGGCGCTGTCCGGCGGCGGTATGGAACCCGGCGAAACCATGGAGCAGGCGCTGCGACGTGAAATCAGTGAAGAGCTAGGCGATGCGCTGAATATTACCGAAGTGAAGCCGTGGGCTTTTCGCGACGATGTGCGGGTGAAAACTTATGCGGATGGAACGACGGAACAGATCTATATGATTTATCTCATCTTCGACTGCGTAAGTGCCAATCGTGATGTGACCTTTAATGAAGAGTTTCAGGAGATTGCCTGGGTCAAACCTGAAGCGTTAGCGAGCATGGATCTCAACGTAGCCACGCGGGAAACGTTCCGCCAGAAAGGGCTACTGTAAAAAAATCCGCCTCCAGTCAGGAGGCGGACAGCGAACTTATTCCCCGGCGAGCGCGCGTGGGAACAGGACGTTATTTTCGAGGCTGATGTGCTCCATCAGATCGTCAATCATTTCATTAATGCCGTTGTACATCGCTTTCCAGGTGGTGCAGGCTTCCGGTGGAATAGTGACGTTTTGGGTGGTGTGCTTAATCACTTCCAGCAGTTCTCCCGCTTCATCGTGCTCGCTTTCCATCACGCTGATTGGCCCCATTGCCTGGCTGCCCATACCTTGCTTGATCATCGGGAACAGGATCTGCTCCTCTTTCATCATGTGGCTGGACAGTTCCTGGTGCAGCATGGTCAGGTATTTCGCCAGACCTTTAGGAACGTTCGGTTTGTCAGCGTGAACGCGTTCGACTTTGGTCGCCTGCAGAATCAACTCCGGCAGTTGCTCGCGGTGACGGTCATGATAACGCACCACGATATGGTCGATGATCTCCGCCAGCGGGGCCACGCGCCAATCTTTCTCAACCGGCTCTTCTGCCAGCTTCGCAAGCTCTGCTTCAATCACCGCAACGTCCAGCTCTTTCCGGCCAGCCGCACGAGCGAGCGTTTGCTTACCGCCGCAGCAGTAATCCATATCATATTTACGGAAAAGCGCGGATGCGCGTGGGATGGAGAGCGCCAGCTCGCCTAATGGTTGGTCGCGGAAGGCCATAGCAGTTACCTCGTCATCAATAATATAAGATGTATTTTAAATGCATCTTTATGGCGAAGATATACCCCTTTCGAGGGAGAGGGTTTACGTGATAGCTGTCACAAAAAATTATTTTCTTTTAAGGTGCTGAATCTTATTAAGAATGGCTCTGGTAGGACCTGAATCGATTAAATAACCCCGCCGCGCTGCCGATAGTGAGACTTCAAGACCACCTGCACTAGAAAGGCAAATGATGTTCAAACGAATAAAAGTCATTACCGTACTGATTATCGTGCTGTTCGCGCTGGGCGCGATGCAGCTTATCTCCGCGGGCGTATTCGTACGCGCGCTCAATAACGACAAGCAAAACTTTACCGTTTCCCAGCTTTCCAGTCAGAACGTGGCGGAGTTTACCGACGCGTGGATAAGCTTAAACCAGGCTCGAGTTACCCTGAACCGCGGCATGTTGCGTCTGCAAGGCACGATGGCGAGCAGCACCAACGGCGGCGAACTGAAATCGCTGGTGGATACCGCCAATAATCTGCTGGCCGACGCGAAGCGTCACTATGACAAATACGATGCGTTGCCGGAAACCCCGGGGATGGATGGGAGTTTGTCGGACAGCCTTGAAAAGCAGTACGGCATCTACTCGGCGACGCTGGCGCGAATGAATGAACTGCTGGCGGAAGGCAAGCTGGATGAGATGTTCAAACAAAATGCCGAACAGAAACAGCAGGCGATGCAGGCCGTTTATCAGGATTGGCGCGCCGCGCAGGCGTCACTGACTAACGCCGGTATTCAACAAAACGAGAGCGACTATATCCGCATTCTGTGGACGCTGGCGGCGATTATGCTGCTGGTCGTGGCGGTGATCGTAGTGAGTTGGGTCGCGATGCAGCGCGTGCTGCTTAAGCCTTTACATGGGGTGATGGAGCATATTCGCCATATTGCGGAAGGCGACCTGACCAACAACATCAACACCGAGGGCAGCAACGAAATGGCGCTGCTGGCGCGTAACGTCAATGATATGCAGCAGTCGCTGGCCAAAACCGTTGGCGTGGTGCGTGAAGGCGCAGATACCATTTACACCGGCGCGGGCGAAATCTCTGCCGGTAGCAACGATCTTTCATCGCGTACCGAGCAACAGGCGGCATCGCTGGAAGAGACGGCGGCCAGCATGGAACAGTTAACCGCGACCGTGAAGCAGAACGCCGATAACGCCCGCCAGGCGACTCAGTTGGCGCAGAACGCGTCTGAGACCGCGCAGAAAGGCGGTAACGTAGTCGATGGCGTGGTGCGTACCATGGATGAAATTGCCGCCAGCTCCAGCAAAATTGCGCAGATCACCAATGTGATTGACGGCATCGCTTTCCAGACCAACATTCTGGCGCTGAACGCCGCGGTAGAAGCCGCTCGTGCCGGTGAGCAAGGGCGTGGATTTGCCGTGGTCGCCGGGGAAGTACGTACGCTGGCGCAGCGTAGCGCGCAGGCGGCGAAAGAGATTAAGGGACTGATTGACGATTCGGGCAACCGCGTTAGCGCGGGTTCCGCACTGGTACATGAGGCCGGTGAGACGATGGCTGAAATCGTCAACGCCGTGACCCGCGTGAGCGACATTATGGGCGAAATCGCCTCGGCTTCTGATGAACAGAGCCGTGGTATCGACCAGGTCGGTCAGGCGGTAGCCGAGATGGACCGCGTGACGCAGCAGAACGCCTCGCTGGTGGAGGAGTCGGCAACGGCCGCTGCCGCGCTGGAAGAG
The DNA here is from genome assembly GCF_040149365.1 of Kluyvera huaxiensis. Classification (NCBI taxonomy): domain Bacteria; kingdom Pseudomonadati; phylum Pseudomonadota; class Gammaproteobacteria; order Enterobacterales; family Enterobacteriaceae; genus Kluyvera; species Kluyvera huaxiensis. The sequence continues at coordinate 111,605 of NZ_JBEFLV010000010.1, read as the reverse complement.
CAGGCGGCTCGTCTGAACGAAACGGTGGCGGTATTCCGAATCACCCGTCAGCAGCAGGCGCAGAAAGCCCCGGTGAAAAAAATGCGCGCTCCGTCGGCCAAAGTGGCTGCACACAACGAAGCGAACTGGGAAACCTTCTAAGTATCAGGCCTCAGAAACCGGCACCACCGCCGGTTTCTGCGGTTTCGACCGCACCGCGATCACCACCCCTATCACCAGCAACGTAATGCCACTGAGCGTCAGCATCGGCGGCATTTCCTGGCGTAGCAGGAAGGTGTACAGCAGCCCCGCCAACGTTTCAAAGACAATCAATGGCCCGAGGATCACCGTCGGTAGCCTTTGACTCGCTACGTTCCAGCACAGCGCACCCACCCACGAGCACAGTACGGCAATGGTAATCATCAGGCCGATGAACACCGTAGGGCGCGGGCCGAAGGGCAGTGCAAAATCTGGAGTCTGCAGGTGCAGCCAAAGACAGGCTGCGACGTAGCCCACCAGCGATACCGGCAGCGTTACCAGCGCCTGGGCGGTCGCCCACATCAACGGTGGCTTCTGCGGGTTTTCCCGTAGCCAGCGGGCGTTGCGTAGCGCATACCATGCCCAGCACACCACCGAAACAGAGGCCAGCGCGATACCTGAACCATAGCGCCAGCCGCTGAAATCCGGCAATCCCTGACGCAGCTCGGCAATGTTCACGCACATCAGACCGATGCCAATCAGCACCAGCGCTGGCATCAGGCGCATCCAGGCAAGCTTTCCGTCACGTTGGCTGTAAATCAGGTTGGCAAAAATTGGGATCACCACCGGCAGTGTGGCAATAATCATCGTCGAGACCGGCGCGCCGGTACGCTGAATAGCGCTGGCAAGGCAGATGTAATAGACCACGTTACCCACCAGCGTCAGTGCCAGCGCGGTCCACCAATCCTGGCGGCTCAACTGGCGCAGACGCGCGCGCCCCAGCCAGGCGAGCGGCAGGGCAATCAGCCCCAGCGCCAGATAGCGTCCCATCGACTGTAATACCGCCGGGTAATCCGGCACGATAAGCGGCCCGACAAAAATCAGCCCCCACATTAAACCCGCTAACAGGGCGTACAGCACACCGCTAATCATCATCCGATCCCAATCGATTTATCATGGGCAAAGTGTAGGAAGGGAAATGCGTTGAGTATTGTATGAGATTGCTGATTAGCGACGGACAACCTGTTTTTGGTAGCGTACAGGGGTAATGCCATAGCGCTGGGTAAAGGCGCGGGTCAGGTGGGACTGATCGGTTAGCCCGGTGGCGGCAGCGACTTCGGCGGCGGGCATGCCGTAGGTGAGAAATTCCTTTGCGCGCCACAGACGTACCGCCATCAGCATTTGATGCGGGGTGACGTGGAAATGCGCCTTGAACTGCCGCTGGAAATGCCATGGACTCAGTGCCGCGACATTGGCTAGCTCATCAAGAGTGATGGAGTGCATATAGTTGTCGTACAGATATTCGCGCACGCGGGCAAAGCGGTGGGCCGCTTCCGGCAACGCCGGTGCGTGGCAGGCCAGCGGCTGAAAGGTGTCGATCATATCCAGCAGCAGCCCTTTTTGCGCTAGCGGATCGTCGGTGTGCCAGAGCGCATGGATCTGACGGCCAATCATCTGCGAGCGCAGCGGGTCGTGGCGGGTAACATCGGCAAACCACCAGTGGCGGATGCCGGTGACTTCCTCAAGTAGCTGCGGTTCCAGATAAATCATCCGGTAGCGCCAGCCATCGGCGGTTTCGGCCTCGCCGGTGTGCAGCTCGTCGGGGTTCATGGTGACAACGGAGTGGACGGGGGCGACATACTGACTGCCGCGATAGCGAAAACGCTCGGCCCCGGCTTCAATCACGCCGATGCCAAACGCTTCGTGGGTGTGCGGTTCGAAGGCGTAGCGCGAGATATGCGCATGATACAGCTCAACGCCTGGCACCTGCGCCAGGTGGCGAAAGCGCGCGCTGTCTTTCTCGTCGTTAAACTGTTCTGGTACGCCTTGCACGTGATATTTCCCCTTGGGCCATCTTTTTATTATCAGAGATGGCCCGCGGGGGCGCTACCACATTTAACCGATTTTTAACGCTTACAGAATGCCTTTGACGCTGTCGGCAAGCGCAGTGGTTGGGCGGCCAATCAGTTTACTCAGAGTATGGCTGTCATCGAACAGCCCACCTTTGGAGGCGCCAACGTCAGAATCGGCCAGCATATCCGCCAGCCCGGCAGGCAGACCCACACTCTTCAGGGCGGCGGCGAAATCGGCCTGGCTCAGGTTCTGATAGACCACTTTTTTCCCGCTCTGCTTAGCCAGTTCGGCCGCCAGCTCGCTCAGCGTCCAGCCGTTATCGCCCGCCAGTTCGTAGACTTTCCCGGCATGTCCTTCTTCGCTGATGACGCGTGCCGCTGCGGCCGCGTAGTCGGCGCGGGTTGCGGAGGCAATTTTGCCTTCACCGGCTGCACCGATAAAGACGCCGTGCTCAAGCGCCGGTGGTGCGCTCGCCAGATAGTTTTCGGTATACCAGCCGTTGCGCAGCAGCGCGTAAGGGATACCTGAGTCGGCGAGCATTTTTTCGGTAGCAATATGTTCATCCGCCAGGCCCAGCGGTGATGTATCGGCGTGCAGCAGGCTGGTGTAGGCAATAAATTTCACACCCGCGGCGGCGGCGGCCTGAATAATGTTGCGGTGCTGCGGCGCACGCTGACCGACTTCGCTGGAGGAGATAATCAGCAGTTTATCCACGCCTTGCAGCGCTTTGGTCAACGCGGCTTCATCGCCGTAGTCGGCCTGGCGAACGCCTACGCCTTGCTGGCTCAGCGCTTCGGCTTTAGCCGGGTTACGCACAACAGCAACCAGTTGGCTGGCTGGCGTGGTGTTAAGCAGGTTAGCAATAACGTGCTGGCCAAGCTGGCCGGTGGCTCCGGTAATCGCGATCATGGGTGCTCTCCTTCGTATTTGTATGGTGTTGTGGTAAGCTAACACCATAACTAACTTTTAGTAAGTACGTACAAAAAGGTAAGTATGAAAGAACTGAAACCGACGCTGACGCAAAAGCTGCGCAACGGCAATCTGTTTGCCGAAAGCTGCCCCTCGCGGGACGTGCTCAAACACGTGACCAGCCGTTGGGGAGTACTGATTCTGGTGGCGCTGCGCGAAGGGACCCATCGCTTTAGCGACCTGCGCCGAAAGATGGGCGGAGTCAGCGAAAAAATGCTCGCCCAGTCGCTGCAGGCGCTGGAGCAGGACGGTTTTATTAACCGTATCTCCTATCCGGTGGTGCCACCGCACGTTGAGTATAGCCTGACGCCGATGGGCGAGGCGGTGAGTGAGAAGGTCGCGGCGCTGGCCGACTGGATTGAGGTCAATTTGCCCGAGGTTATGGCCAATCACCCGGCGGTAGAAGAGGGTGAAATTCCCGCGTCGGCGTAAAAAATTGGCCGGGTCACAGGACCCGGCCAGTGATAATCCGGAGCAGCGATGCGCTCTCCGGTATGACGATTACTTGCTCAAATCCACCTGATAGATAGCAAAGCCAATATCATCGGTCGCCACCTGCTTCATCGGATACTGCGCTTTCTCTTTGATAAACGCTGCCGCCTTCTCTGACGGTGAAGTTTCAAAGCGGATATCCAGCTTGGTGTCGCTGTGGATAGGGGCCAGACGCCAGTTGTTATCAGCGGCCGGGTGAATTTCACCGGCTTTCTTCGACTCGGCGCTTATCCATGCCGCCAGCACGGAACGGTTCTCGTCCGGTGAGGCAAAGGCGATATGGTTATCCCCAGTGCCAGCAAACTTACCGCCGTAGGCGCGGTAGTTGTTGGTAGCGACGAGGAATGTGGCGTTCGGGTCGATAGGCTTGCCGTTGAAGGTCAGATTTTTAATGCGCTCTGATTTCGGGTTAACGCTTTGACATTCGCCGTCGTAGCGCGCCGGTTGGGTAATATCCACCTGATAGTTCACGCCATCGATAACATCGAAGTTATAGGTGCGGAAACCGTCCCAGTTGATTAGCGACTGCGGCTTGCTGCTGTGGACATCAATCTGGTTAAACTGCCCGGCGGAGCACTCCAGCCACTCTTTCACCTCTTTGCCGCTGGCTTTAACCACTACCAGCGTGTTCGGGTAAAGATAGAGATCGGCGGCATTACGGAAGGTAAGTTGACCTTTTTCGACTTCGACAAAGCTTGCCGGGTCATTCTTACGGCCACCGGCTTTAAACGGCGCAGCGGCGGAAAGCACCGGCAGTTTCGCCAGGTCTGGATCGCCTTGAATATAGTGCTCAACGTAGGCTTTCTGCGCCATGTTAACTACCTGCACCGTCGGGTCGTCCTGCACCAGCGACAGGAAGCTGTACATGTTGTCAGAGGATTTACCGATAGGCTTGCTGACGAACTCGCGAGTGGCGTCGTGATCGGCCTTCAGCGCATCAACCAGTTTGCTGTCTTCCGCCGCCAGCGATTTTTTCGCTGCCGCATCGTAAATCGGCCGCGCCTGCGCTTGGGCGGAGGTGACCTGCCATTTACCGCTATCGTTGTTGAGCACCAGATCAACCACCCCTAAGTGATCGCCCCACATACCCGGCATCACTGCAGGAATGCCATTCAACGTCCCTTTGGCGATATCCGCGCCTTTAATATTGGCAAAATCTTTACCCGGGAAGACCGCGTGGGCGTGGCCAAACATAATGGCGTCAACGCCAGGGACCTGGCTTAAGTAATAAACCGAGTTTTCGGCCATTGCCTGATACGGGTCGGCGGAGAGGCCCGAGTGGGCAATCACCACCACCACGTCAGCGCCGTTGGCGCGCATCTCTGGCACATATTTACGTGCCGTTTCGGTGATGTCGTTGACCGTCACTTTGCCGGTCAGATTCGCTTTATCCCACGTCATAATCTGCGGCGGCACAAAACCGATATAACCGATTTTGAGCTGATGCTTGCTGCCGTCTTTGTCGACCACTTCGGTCTCTTTAATCAGGTACGGGGTAAACAGCGGTTTTTGGGTCTTAACGTCAATGATATTGGCGTTAACGTACGGGAATTTCGCCCCGGCCAGCGCTTTATGCAGATAGTCCAGTCCGTAGTTGAATTCATGGTTGCCAAGGTTGCCTACCGCGTAGTCGAGCAGGTTCATCGCCTTGTAGACCGGGTGAATATCGCCCTGTTTCAGACCTTTTGCCGCCATATAGTCGCCGAGCGGGCTGCCCTGAATCACGTCGCCGTTATCGACCAGCACGCTGTTTTTCACCTCGTTACGTGCGGCGTTAATCAGACTTGCCGTACGCACCAGGCCAAACTTCTCGGTGGCGGTATCTTTGTAGTAATCAAAATCCATCATATTGCTATGTAGATCGGTGGTTTCCATTACGCGGAGATCCACCGTTGCCGCATTTACGCTGGCGGCAACCAGCGTAGCCAGAAGCGTTGCGCTAAACTTGATCATCAGAAGCATCCTTTTTTAGATCTAACACACAGATTTAAATGTATTAATTTTCTGTTGCTTACGAAGGTGTGAATCATGCCAGAAAAACATGACGCGAAATCGGCAGCGGTTCACAGTTATCCGGAACAATGATGGGCGTAGCGGAATTAACGATGATGCGATATAAATAAAACAATAGGTTAACGCCACTGTAATCTTAACGAGGTGGATAATGTTAGAACAAGTCAGTCAGCTTGCGCGCGACGCGGGCGATGCCATCATGCAGGTGTACGATGGTAAACAGCCGTTAGACGTTGCCAGCAAGAAAGATGATTCCCCGGTCACGGCGGCCGATATTGCGGCCCACCATGTGATTGTTAACGGTCTGAAGGCGATGACGCCAGAAATCCCGATTCTGTCAGAAGAAGACCCTCCGGGCTGGGATGTTCGCCAGCACTGGCAGCGCTACTGGCTGGTGGACCCGCTGGATGGCACCAAGGAATTCATCAAACGTAACGGCGAATTCACCGTCAATATCGCGCTGATTGAAAACGGCAAAGCGGTGCTGGGCGTGGTGTATGCACCGGTACTGAAGGTGATGTACAGCGCGGCCAACGGCAAAGCGTGGAAGGAAGAGTGCGGCGTGCGCAAACCGATTCAGGTGCGTGACGCTAACCCGCCGAAGGTGGTGGTGAGCCGCTCACACTACGCCAATGATGATGAGCTCAAAGAGTATCTGCAACAAATAGGTGAGCACCAGACGGCGTCTATTGGGTCATCGCTGAAGTTCTGTCTGGTGGCGGAAGGCGAGGCTCAGCTGTACCCGCGCTTTGGGCCGACCAACATCTGGGATACCGCCGCCGGTCACGCGGTGGCTGCCGCCGCTGGGGCGCACGTCAACGACTGGCAGGGGAAAACGCTGGATTACACCCCGCGCGAGTCGTTCCTCAATCCGGGCTTCCGGGTGACGATTTTCTAGTGTGCTTGTCGATAGCCGCAGGGTATTTCCCTGCGGCTATCTGACCACAACGTTCCTGTGCTTATCGAATAATTAACTCAGCAGCTTATGCAGCAGGGCGATGACTTGCTGCACTTCTCCGGCCGTCAGTTCACCGTCTTTTGACCACTGGATGCGCCCCTCTTTATCCAGCACCACAATGGCCGAGCTGCTTTCATCAAGCTGCCAGGCTTTACGCACCAGGCCATCGCTGTCGACCACAAACTGCGACCATGGGAAGAGCTTCTTATTGCTCTCAATGCTGCTACGAACAAACATTGATGTGCCCGGTATCGCATCATCGGTGTTGACGATGGTGGTGGTCTGATAGCGGTCGTGCGGCAGGCCCGCGGACTTAATCGCTTCGATCAGTGCGGCATTTTTCTCTTTGGCGGATGAGCGTCCGGCAATATGTTGCACCACCCGCACTTTTCCAGGCAGCTGCGCGCTATTCCAGTTTTTGTAGCTAAACTTATCATTATCGAGAATCAATTCGCCTCGATCTGCGACACCGACGGGGGCGACGCGTTGTCCATTTGTGAAGTTATGCGCGGTTGCCATTAACGGCATTAACAGGCATGAAACCGCCAGAAGCGTACGTAGAGTCATGGTTTTTCCTTTTTATTAGCAGGTGATCCGACCACTTGGCCGATAGTTTTAATCATAAGTGCGATTTATGGACTTTTCCCGCAAAGACGGTGCCAGTTTGTGGAGGACCGCACACAATCTCGTAAAAATGAAGCCTTATACTGTCTTCATCGTATGGTTGAAAAGAAAGTTCTGAAATATTGTAATAAATTGGTAAATAAGGCCCCCTATGATGGAGGCCCTTAGTTTTTATGGACTATAGTTAACGAGTATTTAACTTTGCGCCCCGGAGCGTTGAAGCCAAATGTGGATCAACTAGGGCGTAGTACTCGCAGGAGATTAAAATGAAAATTTTCCAACGCTACAATCCGTTTCAGGTAGCCAAGTATGTGAAGACCCTGTTTCGTGGACGGTTGTATATCAAGGACGTTGGCGCTTTTGAATTTGATAAAGGGAAAATTCTCATCCCTAAAATTAGAGACAAGCAGCACCTATCTGTGATGTCTGAAGTGAACCGCCAGGTGTTACGTTTGCAGACCGAAATGGCGTAAACGACGCGCGATGCGGCAGAATTTAAAACGGCTCCCAAAGGGAGCCGTTGATGTTTGTAGCGAGGCACAAAACTTGGTTTAAGCGTTGCTTTGCTCGCTTTCCACCATCATGTCAGCCTGTTTGGGTACCAGAACCGTTGGCTTATTGTCGATGCGCGTCACCAGCAGCTGATCGATGCGGTAGTTATCGATATCCACCACCTCAAACTTATAGCCAGAGAACTTCACTGAATCGGTGCGTTTCGGGATCTTACGCAGCATAAACATCATAAAGCCGCCAATGGTTTCGTAGTTGTCCGACTGCGGGAAATCATCGATATCCAGCACGCGCATCACGTCATCAATCGGCGTACCGCCGTCAATCAGCCATGAGTTCTCGTCACGCGCAACAATCTGCTCTTCCAGCCCTTGGCCGACCAGGTCGCCCATCAGGGTCGTCATTACGTCGTTGAGGGTGATAATCCCCACCACCAGCGCATATTCGTTCATGATCACCGCGAAGTCTTCACCGGCCGCTTTGAAGCTTTCCAGCGCTTCAGACAGGGTCAGGGTGTCCGGAACAATCAGCGTATTACGGATCTGCACGCCGCTGTTCAGCGCCATGCTCTGATTCGCCAGCACGCGGTTCAGCAGGTCTTTCGAATCGACGTAGCCAATGATGTGGTCGATATCTTCATTACACACCAGGAATTTGGAATGCGGGTGCTCGGCGACCTTATTTTTTAGGCTCTGCTCATCTTCGTGTAGATCGAACCAGATAACATTTTCACGCGGCGTCATAGAGGACGGCACGGTACGGGATTCCAGTTCGAACACGTTTTCAATCAGTTCATGTTCTTGCTTACGCAGCACGCCAGACAGCGCACCGGCTTCAAAGACGGCATAAATATCATCAGAAGTCAGATCGTCTTTACGCTCCATCGGCAGCTTGAAGATACGGAAGATGATGTTGGCCATGCCGTTGAAGAACCAGACCAGCGGACGGAAGACGAACAGACAGAAGCGCATCGGGTTGATGATACGCAGAGCCACAACTTCAGGCGCCACCATACCGATGCGTTTCGGAGTTAAATCGGCAAACAGGATAAACAGACCGGTGACCAGCGAGAAGGAGAGGATGAAGCTCAGCTGCTCGGAGAGTTCCGGAGACATATATTGGGAGAACAGAGAGTGGAAAGCGGGGGAGAATGCTGCATCACCGACGATACCGCCGAGAATAGCGACCGCGTTAAGACCAATTTGCACCACGGTAAAGAACATACCGGGGCTTTCCTGCATTTTTAGAACACGCTGAGCGTTGATGTTGCCTTCATCGGCAAGGAGTTTCAGTTTAATTTTGCGTGATGCGGCAAGTGAAATCTCAGATATCGAGAAGAACGCACTGACAGCGATCAGGCAAATTATGATGAATATACTGTTTAACATATCTTATCCGGCCCGTCAGGCCAGATCCTCGAAAGGGGAAGTGGATAAATCCGCGTGAAATACATATTGAAAGCCGGCCCGAAGGAGATGGGCCGGCATTTTCAGAAGCTAGTATAGCGTAAGGGACTGTAAAGCTGCCAGAGGGTTAACCGTTTGTCGGCAATGGCTTGGTTTTCGCACTGCCGTTCGGCGTCGCATCCCAGACTTTGTCGTAGGGGTAGCCGGTCAGGGCGAGAATAACGTCGCGGGTCTCCTGGTCACAGTCCTGGGCGCTGCCACCGAGCTTACGACGGGCTACTTCCTTAATCAGGATACTGTGTGTTTTCTGCGTTAGCTTGAAGCGGTAGGTGATGAAGAAGCTGATGGCCAACAGCCCGGCAGTGGCAAACACCATCAGACCGATAATCGCGTGCAGAGCGCTTGCGGGCTGAGTGCCGCCGCCTTTCACAAATCCGCTCTCTTCCAGTACGACACCAATCAGCATAATCGCCAGCGCCACGGTGCTTTTACGCGTTAACACCATCACGCCGGCGAAAATACCCTCGCGGCGCTGGCGGGTGACGATTTCATCCACGTCGGGGATAAAACTATAGATGTTCCAGGGGATGTAGTAGAGGCCAGCTTTTGCCAATCCCAGCAGCACAAACACGGCGGAGAACAGCAGCGTTGGTACCTGCAAATGGCCAATATAGGTGATAAACAGAAATGCCAGTACCAGCATAATGCTGGTGTAAGAGAGTCTCAGCGCTGCGGATGGCGTCAGGTTAAACTTATTCATTAACATCATAAAACCAAAGGTGCCGGGAATAGAAACAAACGCGGCAATACTTAATAGCCCGGAAACCATCCCGGCATCATGATGTAAGGCGTAGACCACGTAATAGGTAAATACTGAGCCAAAGACATCCATGGCGGTGAATGAACAAATATAAATCAGAATATGCTGGCGAAATATCCTTATTCTGAATGACGAAATAAGATCGATGACCAGATATTTTAAATGATTTAAAAGACCACTGCTTCGCTGATTATCGGGTTGGAATTCATACTCCTCACGCACGTCTTTGGCTTCCCAGGTGCAGGCCCAGGTGGTAAATACCGCAACGCAGTAAATAACTGCAAAAACAATCCCGGTTAAGGTGTAAGTGAAGGAATTATCCTGACCGGTATACTGCATAATAATGCCGGGAACGGAGACCGCCAGAAAGCCGCCAAGTGATGAGCACATCATACGTACGCCGGACAGGCGCGTACGCTCACTGAAGCGGTTGGTCATCTCTGCGGCTAGCGTCTCCCAGGGGACAAGCACCATGGCGGACAGCAGTTCAATAGAGAGGTAGGTCCCAAGATAGTACCAATAGCTCATATCAGTGACCCAGACCAGCGCGTACAGGAACATCAATGGGGAGCTTATTAATAAAAAGAAACGGCGTCGGCCAAACTTACGGCCAAGCCAGGTATGGGCAAAATTATCCGTGATGTATCCCATTACCGGGCTTAAAATCGCATCGATAATACGCGCAATGGCAAATATTGAACCTGCCTCTAATACGGTTAAACCGCAATAGGTCGTATAAAAAAATAAAAGCCATGTTCCTATAACGGCAAAGGCGCCGCCGCCAAAAAGGTCTGTTACGCCGTAGCCGATAGCAGTGCCATAGCCAACGCGGCGTTCGGTTGGTTTTACCATGATATTATTATTCCTGTACTGGTAGGGTTTATCAGTGCAGAGTTGCCTCTGCACTTTATATTATTGACAGCAGGAAAAACTGGATGACCATCACTCTGTTATATTCACCCATTTCCTCAATAGTGACGATTGGTAAATAGCATTAACCATCTGCAATGATTTTGCGGCTTCGTTAATGCCACAATAGTGCCCCTCGGCAGGATGATTGAGTGAGCGATAGAACTGTAAGATTGCCTGCTGGTGGCCAATCCCCCAATAGCTTTTGCCCACGCCGTCCGGTGAGGCGTCGCTGGCAAGTTTCATGCGTTCATCGCCGCAGATTTGCCATAGTTCGTTGTCTGCAAGACGCAGCATGCCCTGTTCAAACTCCAGCTCCAGCAGCAGCGGGGAATCGCTGGCATGACAGTTGCTGGCGCAGAACAGCCCGCGGGCGCCGTTGTTAAAGCACATGGTCGCCATCGCGCTATCTTCGGTGTCAATCTCATCGGCCAACAGGGTGCTGTCGACCACCCCTTTCAGGCGGCTGACGCCCTTGCCAAACCACTGCATCAGATCCAGCGTATGAATGGCCTGGTTTATCAGCAGGCTGCCGCCTTCGGTGGCGAAACTACCGCGCCAGGGGCTGGCGGCGTAGTAGTTACCCGATCGCGACCAGGTTAGTACGGCTTTAATCGCACGCATCGGGCCAAGCGTGTTTTCCGCAATGCAGCGGGCGATGGCCAGGCTGGTAGGGTTAAGACGGTTTTGATAGCAAATACCGATGTGACGTTGAGCGATAGCGGCGGCGGCCTGAATCTCCGCCACCTCCAGCGAGTTCATCACCATCGGTTTCTCGCAGAACACCTGTTTCCCTGCCGCAAGAGCGGCAAGGATCATCGGTCTATGCAGATAATGCGGCGTGCAGATGTGCACCACGTCAATGGCGTTGTCCAGCAGCATCTCACGGTAGTCCTGGTAAAACGAGCAACCATAGCCCGCCGCCAGACGGCTTCCTTTGTCGCTGTCGATATCAACAATCGCGCGTAGCGCCACGTCAGGGACGTGGCTCAGCGCTTCTACGTGGCAGGTGTGGATGGCGCCACAGCCGATAATGGCCGCTTGACGTGCTTTCATCTCTGCCTCCCGTTACGCCACGGCGTTAGCCAGCATTTGCGCTTTCACGCATAGCTCGGCCGCTTTAAAGGTATGTTCCTGAGTCATGGCATTTTCCGTCCGGTTCAGACAGTCGAGAATCAGCTGACCGAAGTACGGGAAACCGACCTGACCGGCAACCGAGTAGCGGAATTCGCCTTCTTTGTTGACCAGATAGACCACGTCCTGCTCACCGCGGGTAATATCGACGTATTTACGGATTTCGATATAGCCATCGGTGCCTAACAAGGTCAGGCGACCGTCGCCCCAGCTCGAAAGGCCATCCGGGGTGAACCAATCGCAGCGGAAGTAGCCGGTAGCGCCGTTGTCTCCGGCCAGCATCGCATCGCCAAAATCTTCGAACTGTGGATACTGCGGGTGATTCACGTTGCGTACCTGGCTTGCCACGACGCGGGCGTCGCTGTTGCCGGTATAGAACAGGAACTGCTCAATCTGGTGGCTGCCGATATCGCACAGGATGCCGCCAAAAAATTCTTTCTCGTAGAACCAGTCCGGGCGGCCTGTACCTTCGCGGTGAGGGCCGACGCCCAGCGTCTGCATGACGCGGCCAATTGCCCCTTGCTGCACCAGTTGCCCGGCGAAGACCGCGCTTTCTACGTGTAGACGTTCGCTGTAGTAGACCGCGTATTTGCGCCCGGTTTGCGCCACTTTGCGTTTGGCGGCCTCTAGCTGTGCCAGCGTGGTTAATGGGGCTTTATCGGTAAAGTAGTCTTTGCCGGCGTCCATCACTTTCAGCCCTAACGCGCAGCGCTCGGATGGAATTGCGGCGCCTGCCACCAGTTGCACAGCGCTATCGTTGAGAATAACGTCGAGTGTCGGGGCTATCTGCACCTGCGGGTACTGCTGAACAAATTTATCCACTTTGGCGGGGTCGGGGTCATAAACCCATTTCAGCGTAGCTCCCGCTTCAATCAGGCCGTTACACATCCCGTAGATGTGGCCGTGATCCAGCGCGGCGGCGGCAATAACAAACTCACCCGCAGCGACAACCGGCTGGGGTTTGCCCACCGGGGCGTAGTTCATACCGTCTTTGATGCTCATTTTTATGCTCCTTTGTCCAAATCTTTACCCAGCGGGATTGCGCCCACTTCACTGAAGTTTTCTACCGACGCGCCCTTCTCGTAGAAATGTGGGGCGAGGGAAACCAGGCCGCCGGTTTTATACCAGGGCTCTTGCGGATTAACGGGCAGGGAGACCACCCGTCCGGTAATTGATGATTGGTAAATGGCGGTAATCAGCTCCAGTGAGCGTTTGCCCTGCACGCCGTCGATCAGCGGTTCTTCCTGTTGTTCAACGGCGTTCAGCAGATCGTTAATTTGCCCGGTGTGGAGGGTGTATTTGAGCTTTGGCGTATTGCGGAATAGGGCGTCCAGCCGCGCTTCGCGCTCGCTGTCGTGCTGTTCCTGCGGGAAACCATTGTCAGCGGAAACGCTGGCCCAGACGTCCCACGGTGCTGAAATACGCGCTTTATCGCCCTGAATGACTATTTTCTGATCTTCACCGTGATGCACCACCGACGCGGTGAGCTGGGTCAGCGCGCCGCTGCTGTAACGGAAAATAGCGGCAGAGAGATCTTCAACCTCGGCGTTATCGTGGGCAACGTTGGTCATCATGGCGACCACTTCCGTTGGGAAGCCGAGCATCCACTGGATGGCGTCAATGTGGTGTACCGCATGGTTGAGGGTGCAGCCGCCGCCCTCTTTTTCCCAGGTTCCGCGCCACCACAGATCGTAGTAGCAGTGGCCGCGCCACCAGAATGAGTCAACCTGGGCGTGGCACACTTTGCCCAGCTCACCGGAATCAACAACCTGTTTGAGCCGCCAGAAGGCATCGGTAAAACGGTTCTGGGCGATGATCGACAGGATTTTGCCGCTGGCCCGTTGGGCGGCGATCATCGCATCACACTCTTCCAGCGAAGCGGCCATCGGTTTTTCGCACAGCACGTGCTTGCCGGCGTTCAGCGCGTCAATGCTGATTTCAGCGTGTACATACGGCGGCGTGCAGACATCGACGATATCGACTTCAATCCCGGATTCGAGCATCGCCTGATGGCTACTAAAAACGGTGGCGTGATTCAGGCCATAGCGTTCTTTCTTTTCCTGCGCTTTCTCCGGATAGATATCGACCAGCGCCACAATCTGGCAGCGGTCGGCAAATTCTTGATATCCCTGAATATGGTTATGAGAAATGTTCCCTGTTCCCACAATCGCAATACGTAACATGATTCTCTCCTGCTGCGGATTACCAGGTGCCGGAGGCATCCAGCGTTTTGCTTTCAACCTGCTTGTCGATGGAGCTAGCGATGCGTTCATCAAGCAACTTTTTAAACAGTGCCTCGTCGAACGGCAGGTCGACCCAGTCGTCGGTCCAGGTGGATAAATGCATGGCGTTGGAGAGCGTCAGACCGTGAATGCCATCGGTGCCGGGAGCCAGCAGTGGCGTGCCGTGCAGGACGGCGGCGGCAAAATTGGCGGTGATCACGTGGTGCTCGCTGCACTCAGGGGCAACGGGAATCGTCACTTCCCAGCACTCGGGTTCGCCAAAGCCGTTTTCCCAGCGGGCGTTAAATTCGGTTTCCGATTCACGCAGCCGCCAGAAACGCAGCTTGCCGTCTTCGACGACTACTTTGCCGCGATCGCCGGCGATCTCCAGGCGATTGGTACCGGGGGCTTCAGCGGTGGTAGTGATAAACACACCGGTGGCGCCGTTAGCATATTCGGCATAGGCCGTGACCTCGTTTTCCACCTCAATCTGGCGGTGTTTGCCGAACTGACAGAACGCGCGCATGCGTACTGGCATGCCGACCAGCCATTGCCATAGGTCGAGCTGATGCGGATCCTGATTCAGCAGAACGCCGCCGCCTTCGCCTTTCCAGGTGGCGCGCCAGCCGCCGGAGTTGTAGTAGCTCTGCGAGCGATACCAGTTGGTGATAATCCAGTTGGAACGACGTAGCTCGCCCAGCTCGCCGCTGTCGATAAGATCTTTCACTTTCTGATACAGCGGGTTAGGACGCTGGTTGAACATCATGCCGAAGACCACATTGCAACCGCGGGCAAACTCGTTCATCTCGCGCACCTGCGCGGTGTAAACGCCCGCCGGTTTTTCGCACAGCGTATGGATGCCGTTGCGCATTGCCAGCATCGACAGGCCCGGGTGGTCGTAGTGCGGCGTGGCGACAATCACCGCATCAATCAGCCCGCTTTTTAGCATTGCTTCAGCGTCGCTGAACATCGCCACCTCGTCCCCCACCAGCTGGCGAATGGCCGGGTGTTTGTCGGGATTGTTGTCGCACACTGCCGTCAGGCAGGCCTCTTTCACCGTACCTGCCAGCAGGTAACGGGCGTGAACGGTCCCGATATTACCCACGCCGATAATGCCAAAACGCACCTTATCCATGTTGCACCTTACGTGATAGGAATGACTGATACCTGAAAATAGGCATGGCGCTCAGGGGGAACAAACGGAATTTGTGAGAATGCTCGCAGGCAGAAAAGGAATCTGGGCGAGAAACTGAAAATGGGTTTTAAAATCAGCGAACTGCATCTGCAAAAATTTGCAAAATATGATTGCGAGCGAGGTCACACAATGCCAGGTAAGCTAAGAATGGATGAAATTGCCGCCCAAACCGGCTATTCCATCAGCACCGTCTCCCGGGTGCTGAGCGGTAAATCCTATACCAGCGACAAGGCGCGAGAGGCTATTGTGAAATGTGCCCGCCAGTTAGGGGTACTGGATGGCTTGGCTAACGGACGACTGCTGATTAACGGCATTGCCGTGTTTGCGCCGGAACGCACGTTCCAGGGGCGGGGCGACAGTTTTTATCTGGAGGTCACCAAAGGGATTGCCGAAGCCAGCGCGCCGCATGATGTCTGGATCAGCCACTGCGCTCTGGAAGAACAGCATGCGGACGTGAAATTATTCCTCGAAAAAGCCAACCAGAAGAGCATTAATGCGGTGATCATCATTGGCACGGATGACCCAACGATTCTCAAGCTGGCGAGTACGCTGAATAAGCCCTGCGTGCTGATTAACTCTATTGACCGAGAAATGGCGCTGGATTGCGTCTCGCCTGACCACCGGGCGATTGGCTTTACCGCGATGCGCTATCTCTTTGAGCAAGGGCATCGACGTGTGCTGACGATGACCTGCCTGCGTAGAGAGACTCTCTATGCTCGGCTGGACGGTATTAAAGAGGCTTATCGTTATCACCACGTTCCTTTCAACCCTCAGCATGACCTGCTGGTCACTGAGTGGTTCACGGCGGGAGAGGCGGAGCGGGCACTGGATACGTGGCTGACGACGCACGATCGTGCCCAGTGGCCTGATGTTATTTTCCCCAACAGCACGAGCATGACCGATGGCGTGATGAAGGCGTTGCAGCGTCACAAGCTACGCGTGCCAGAGGATATTTCACTTATCACCACCGATTTTTCGTGGAATCTGGAAAATGGCCTGACCGCGCCGGTGACCGGTATTCGCGTCCCTTGCCGCGATCTCGGTATTGAGGCTGTGCATCTGTTGCAAACGCGGCTAAACCGGCCTCAGTCGCCGGTCTATAACCTTTTATTACAGGGGAAAGTTATGGACTACGGGACGGTGGCGAACGCCACGCGGCATGCGGCGCGCGTGGCATTGGATGGTTAACCCTGAAGCTGCGGCGGCAGGCACACGCCAATCCCGCCGATGCCGCAATAGCCGTACGGATTTTTGTGCAGGTATTGCTGGTGCTCATCTTCCGCATAATAGAACGGTTTAGCCGCAGCGATTTCGGTCGTAATCACGCGCTCATCGCCGGCAGTTCGCATGGCCTGCTGGAATTGCTGCAGGCTGGCGTTGGCTTCCTGCTCTTGTTCCGGCGTAGTGGGATAAATTGCCGAGCGGTACTGGGTACCGTGGTCGTTGCCCTGACGCATGCCCTGCGCTGGGTCGTGATTCTCCCAGAACACCTTCAATAAATCGGCGTAGCTGACCACCGCCGGATCAAACACGACGCGTACCGCTTCGGCATGCCCGGTCTCGCCGGAACAGACTTCCCGGTAGGTAGGATTTGGCGTAAAGCCGCCGGTATAGCCTGCCGCGGTGCTGTAAACTCCGGGTAATTGCCAGTAGAGACGTTCAACGCCCCAGAAGCATCCCATAGCAAAAATAGCGACCTCCATGCCTTCAGGAACGTGGGTCATTGAGTGTTCGGTCACAACATTGAGCGTGGCGACCGGCATCGGCGTATTTCTTCCGCTCAATGCATCCGACTGAGATACAAGGTGTTTTTTATCTACTAGACTCATGAGAGGGGCCTCCGGGGAACAGTAATTTCCGTTAAGGTTGTAACCGGGCGTGTCTTTTAACACAATAAACGCGCCGAATACGTCTAAATTTAAACATAAGAATGATTTGGGGCTCTGTCTTTATTTCAACCCGACAAAGAGTGGGTTTTTTAAACTGACGTTGAATGCCAGGCGCTGAAAGCGCGCAAATAAAGGCAAAACGCAGTCATGGCCGCGGAGCGGACTTTCGTTTCCCATTTGGGGGGAAACAAGGATATTCAGGAGAAAATGTGCGACAAATCCGCCAGTTATGTTTGGTGAGCTTGCTGCTGACCAGCGGTGTTGCCAGTGCAGCGAACATCCGTCTACAGGTTGAGGGGCTCTCAGGCGAGCTTCGAAAAAACGTTCGAGCGCAGCTTTCTACGATCGATAGCGATGAGGTCACGCCGGACCGCCGCTTTCGTGCGCGCGTAGACGATGCCATCCGCGAAGGATTAAAAGCCCTCGGCTACTACGAACCGACTATCGATTTCGAACTTAAGCCACCGCCGGCAAAAGGCCGCCAGGTGCTGCTGGCAAAAGTCACACCGGGGGAGCCGGTGCTGATTGGCGGTACCGATGTGATTCTGCGTGGTGGTGCGCGCGACGACCGCGACTATCTTGATCTGCTGAAAACGCGGCCGAAAATTGGCTCAATACTGAATCACAGCGACTACGACCATTTCAAAAGCTCACTGACCAGCGTATCGCTGCGTAAAGGCTACTTCGACAGCGAATTTAAAAAGAGTCAGCTTGGCGTGGCGCTTGAACGCCGTCAGGCGTTCTGGGATATCGACTACGATAGCGGTCAGCGTTATCGCTTTGGCGATGTCACCTTCGAAGGCTCGCAAATTCGTGATGAGTATCTTCAGCATCTGGTGCCGTTCAAAAAAGGCGACTACTACCAGTCCAGCGACCTCGCTGAGTTGAACCGACGTCTTTCTGCCACCGGCTGGTTTAATTCGGTGGTTGTCGCGCCAGAGTTTGATAAATCTCGCGAAACCAAAGTATTGCCGTTGCACGGCGTGGTGTCGCCGCGCAGTGAAAACACCGTCGAGCTGGGTGGCGGCTACTCCACCGATGTGGGGCCGCGGGTCAAAGCCTCGTGGAAAAAACCGTGGGTGAACTCCTACGGCCACAGTCTGACGACCAGCCTCAGCGTCTCGGCCCCGGAGCAGCAGCTTGATTTCAGCTACAAAATGCCGCTGCTGAAGAACCCGCTGGAACAGTATTATCTGGTGCAGGGTGGCTTTAAAAGCACCGACCTGAATGACACCAAGGCCGACTCCACCACGCTTGCCGTTTCGCGCTTCTGGGACCTTTCCAGCGGCTGGCAGCGGGCGATTAACCTGCGCTGGAGTCTCGACCACTTTACCCAGGCCGACGTCACCAACACCACCATGCTGTTCTACCCTGGCGTCTCCATCAGCCGCACCCGTTCACGCGGTGGTCTGATGCCGACCTGGGGCGATTCCCAGCGCTATTCGATTGATTACTCCAACACCGCCTGGGGCTCGGATGTCGACTTCTCGGTCTTCCAGGCTCAGAACGTTTGGATCCGCACGCTGTATGACAAACACCGTTTCGTGATGCGCGGCAACCTCGGCTGGATTGAAACCGGTGATTTCGACCGCGTACCGCCGGACCTGCGCTTCTTCGCCGGTGGCGATCGCAGCATTCGCGGCTATAAGTACAAATCCATTGCCCCGGAAGACTCGAAAGGCAAACTTATCGGTGCCTCGAAGCTGGCAACCGGTTCGCTTGAATACCAATACAATGTCACCGGGAAATGGTGGGGGGCGATGTTTGTCGATGGCGGTGAAGCGGTCAGCGATATTCGCCAGAGCGACTGGAAAACCGGGGCCGGTGTCGGCGTGCGCTGGCAGTCTCCTGTCGGGCCTATTAAGCTCGATTTCGCCGTGCCGGTTGGCGACAAAGATGAACATGGATTGCAGTTTTATATCGGACTGGGGCCTGAACTATGACGTTATGGAAAAAAATAAGCCTCGGGGTTCTGATTTTTGTACTGGTGCTGGTGGGGGCCGTTGGCTTCCTGGTCGGCACCACGACGGGTTTACATCTGCTGTTTAACGCGGCTAACCGTTGGGTACCGGGGCTGGAAATCGGCCAGGTGACCGGCGGCTGGCGCGACCTGACGTTAAAAAAAGTACGCTATACCCAACCGGGCGTAGCGGTTGATGCGGGTGAATTCCACCTGGCGGTTAACCTGAGCTGCCTGTGGCACAGCAGCGTGTGTGTGAATGATGTGGCGCTGCGCGACATCAACGTGGCCATCGACAGCAGCAAAATGCCGCCTGCCGCGCCGGTAGAAGAAGAGGATACGGGGCCGCTGAATCTGTCAACGCCGTACCCTATCACCCTGAGCCGGGTGGCGCTCAATAACATCAATATCAAGATTGATGACACCACGGTGTCGGTGATGGATTTCACCAGTGGCCTGACGTGGCAGGAGAAAAACCTGACCCTGACGCCAACCTCGCTGCAGGGGCTGCTTATCGCGCTGCCGAAAGTAGCCGATGTCGCGCAAAAAGAGGTCGTCGAACCGAAGATAGACAACCCGCAGCCGCAGGAAAAACCGCTTGGCGAAACCATGACCGAGCTGTTCTCTAAACCGGTGCTGCCGGAGATGACCGAGGTCCATCTGCCGCTGAATCTCAATATCGAATCCTTTAGCGGCGAACAACTGCGTATTACCGGCGATACCGATCTTACGGTGTATAAAATGTTGCTGAAGGTCAGCAGCATCGACGGCAATATGAAGCTCGACACGCTGGATATCGACTCCAGTCAGGGCACGGTCAACGCCAGCGGGACGGCACAGCTCATTAACGACTGGCCGGTAGATATGACCCTTAACAGCACGCTGAACATTGACCCGTTGAAGGGCGAGAAGGTGAAGCTGAAGGTCGGCGGTGCGGTGCGTAAACAGCTGGAAGTGGGGGTAAATCTCTCAGGCCAGGTGGATATGAGCCTGCGGGCGCAGGCACAGCTGGCAGAAGCCGGCCTGCCGTTTAACGTGGAGATCAATAGCAAGCAGCTGTACTGGCCGTTTACCGGCGAGAAACAGTTCCAGGCCGATGACCTCAAGCTGAAGCTGGGCGGTAAAATGACCGACTACACCCTGTCATTCGCCACGGCGGTGAAGGGGCAGGGCGTACCGCCGGCGAAAATTACCCTTGATGCTAAAGGCAACGAGCGGCAGGTTAGCCTCGATAAGCTGGCGATTGCGGCACTGGACGGCACCACCGAGTTCAAAGCGCTGCTCGACTGGCAGCAGGCGATTAGCTGGCGCGGCGAGCTGGCGCTGCACGGGATCAACACAGGGAAGCTGGCGCCAGAATGGCCGTCGAAGCTGGAAGGGCTGATTAAAACCAACGGTAGCCTGTACGGCGGCACCTGGCAGATGAGCGTGCCGGAGATGAAAATCACCGGTAACGTCAAGCAGAACAAAGTGCTGGTTGATGGCTCCGCGAGTGGCAACAGTTACCTGCAATGGACCATCCCTGGCCTGCACGTGGCGCTGGGCAATAATATCGCCGACATTAAAGGTGAGCTGGGGGTTAAAGATCTTAACCTCGATGCCAACATTGATGCGCCGAAGCTCGATAACATGCTGCCGGGCCTTGGCGGTACGGCAAAAGGTCTGGTGAAAATTCGCGGTACCGTGGATGCGCCGCAGCTGCTGGCGGATATCACCGCACGTGGTCTGCGCTGGCAGGAACTGTCGATTGGCCAGGTTCGGGTGGATGGCGATGTTAAATCCACCGACCAGATTGCCGGTAATCTTGACGTGCGCGTTGAGCGTATCGTGCAGCCGGACGTCAACATTGGGCTGGTGCATCTGGCGGCGAAAGGTAATGAAAAACAGCACTCCCTGCAGCTGCAGGTTCAGGGCGAGCCGGTTTCCGGCCAGCTAGCGCTGTCGGGCAGTTTTGATCGTAAAGAGGAACGCTGGAAAGGGGCGCTGAGCAATACGCGTTTCCAGACGCCGGTTGGGCCGTGGTCGGTTAATCGCGATATTGCGCTGGACTATCGCAACCTTGAACAGAAAATCAGTATCGGGCCGCATTGCTGGATCAACCCGAATGCGGAACTGTGCGTGCCGCAGACCATTGATGCGGGTGCTGCAGGACATGCCATCGTCAACCTTAACCGTTTCGACCTGGCGATGCTCAAGCCGTTTATGCCGGAAGAAACTCAGGCCAGCGGTGTGTTTAGCGGTAATGCAGATGTCACCTGGGACACCACCAAAGAGGGTCTGCCGCAGGGCAAAGTGACGCTCTCTGGTCGTAACGTGAAGGTGACGCAGATTGTTAACAACGCGCCGCTACTGGTGGCGTTCGATACGCTGAATCTCAACGCCGACCTGCACAACAATCGCGCGGAACTGGGCTGGCTTATTCGCCTGACCAATAACGGCCAGCTTGACGGTCAGCTGCAGGTTAGCGATCCGCAAGGGCGGCGTAATCTTGGCGGCAACGTCAATATTCGCAACTTCTCACTGGCGATGATTAACCCGATCTTCTCCCGTGGGGAAAAAGCCGACGGTAAGCTGAACGCCAATCTTCGCTTGGGCGGCGATGTGCAAAACCCGCTGATGTTTGGTCAACTGCAGCTGAACGGTATCGACGTTGACGGTAACTTTATGCCGTTTGATATGCAGCCAAGCCAGATAACCATGAACTTCAACGGCGCCAGCTCCACGCTGCAAGGGGAGATTCGTACCCAGCAGGGGCAGATTAGCCTCAATGGTGACGCTGATTGGCGGCAGATTGAGAACTGGCGGGCGCGTATTGCGGCGAAAGGCAGCCGGGTGCGCATTACCGTGCCGCCGATGGTTCGTCTCGATGTATCACCGGATATCGAATTTAACGCCACGCCAAGCCTGTTCACGCTAGACGGCAGCGTTGATGTACCTTGGGCGCGCATTGTGGTGAAAGAGGTGCCAGAGAGTGCGGTAGGCGTGTCTAGCGATGAAGTGATGCTCAACAACCAGCTGCAGCCGGAAGAGACT
Source organism: Kluyvera huaxiensis (assembly GCF_040149365.1). Taxonomy (NCBI): domain Bacteria; kingdom Pseudomonadati; phylum Pseudomonadota; class Gammaproteobacteria; order Enterobacterales; family Enterobacteriaceae; genus Kluyvera; species Kluyvera huaxiensis. The sequence goes on along the minus strand of NZ_JBEFLV010000010.1, from coordinate 89,440 downwards.
AAATCGGCGTCGATCCCTATCAACAGTAACCTGATGATCCACGTGGGCAACAACGTGCGTCTGGATGCGTTTGGCCTGAAAGCGCGTCTGACCGGCGATCTGAAAGTGGCGCAGGATAAACAGGGGTTGGGGCTTAACGGGCAGATCAATATTCCGGAAGGGCGTTTCCACGCCTATGGGCAGGATCTGCTTGTGCGCAAAGGCGAGCTGCTGTTCTCCGGTCCGCCGGATCAGCCGTTACTCAACATCGAGGCTATTCGTAACCCAGAGTCGACAGAAAATGACGTTATCGCCGGTGTTCGCGTCACCGGTACCGCCGATCAGCCTAAGGCAGAAGTCTTCTCTGACCCGGCGATGTCGCAGCAGGAAGCGCTCTCCTACCTCGTTCGTGGACAGGGTCTGGACAGCGGTCAGAGCGACAGTGCGGCAATGACGTCTATGCTTATTGGTATGGGGGTTGCACAAAGTGGTCAAGTTGTGGGTAAAATCGGCGAGACGTTTGGCGTAAGTAATCTGGCTTTAGACACGCAAGGGGTGGGTGATTCCTCCCAGGTGGTGGTCAGCGGTTACGTATTGCCGGGTCTGCAGGTGAAATATGGCGTTGGGATCTTTGACTCTTTAGCGACGCTCACGTTACGCTATCGCCTGATGCCTAAGCTGTATCTGGAAGCGGTGTCTGGCGTAGACCAGGCGCTCGATTTGCTCTATCAGTTTGAGTTTTAGCAATGCGAATATTTGTGTACGGCAGTTTACGGCGCAAACAAGGCAACAGCCACTGGATGACGAACGCTCAGTGGCTGGGCGATCACAGCGTTTCCGATTATCAACTGTACAGTCTGGGCCACTATCCAGGCGCGGTGCCCGGCGTTGGCACAGTACACGGTGAAGTCTATCGGATCGACGCGTCGACGCTGGCCGAACTGGATGCGCTGCGCACCAAGGCGGGCGAATACGCACGCCATCTTATCCAGACGCCTTACGGTAGTGCCTGGATGTACGTTTATCAGCGCCCGGTTGAGGGATTCACGCTGATAGAAAGCGGCAACTGGTTGGACAAAGACCAGTATTGAATATGACAACGCCACCTTCGGGTGGCGTTGTTTTTTGCGAGCTCTCACGACCCTTTCTCTGCAATTACCTCTTTTTTCACGCTGACCTTTGCCGCCCATTCCCGTTTTACGCTTTACCTCGATCCGTCGCTGGAGTCTCTTTTTCAACCAGTGCACAATGACTTTCATCCTTCCCGAGTTATACTTTGTCTAACTCTGGAGGAGAGATGCGAATTATCATTAAGAAATGGGGAAACAGCGCAGGTATGGTCATTCCTGGCGTTGTGATGAAGGAGCTCGGCTTGCAGCCGGGGCAATCTATGGAGGCCAGTGTGAAGAATAATCAGTTGGTGCTAACGCCGATTGCCAGGCGCTATACCCTCGATGAACTGTTGGCTCAGTGCGATCCTGATGCGCCGACTATCACGGAAGACGATATTTGGGGCCAGGATAAACCAGTGGGAAATGAAATATGGTAAAGCGCCCCGTTTATCAGCGTGGGGATATCGTATTAGTTGGCTTTGACCCGGCATGCGGCCATGAGCAGAAGGGAGTAGGAAGGCCAGCCTTAGTGCTTTCGACAGGCGCGTTTAACCAGTTAGGCACGGTGCTTGTGGCTCCGATTTCTCAAGGCGGAAATTACGCACGCTACGCAGGGTTTACTATTCCCGTAAGCTGCACGGAAGGGGATGTTCAGGGCGTAGTGCTGCTAAATCAGCTACGGATGATGGATTTGCAGGCCAGGCAGGCAAAATGGTTAGCAAGGGCCGAGAGAAATGTGGTTGAAGAGTCTTTGCTACGGCTTCAGGCTATTGTGGAATAAAAACACCGCCCGAAGGCGGTGTTTTTAAAGCAGGAAAAGAAATCTTATTTCTTCGCACGCTCGAAGGAAGCAACGATTTCAGCTTTAGCCGCTTCAGCGTTTTCCCAACCGTCAACTTTAACCCATTTGCCTGCTTCGAGGTCTTTGTAGTGCTCGAAGAAGTGGGTGATCTGCGCTTTCAGCAGGTCTGGCAGGTCGTTCACATCTTTGATGTGATCGTATTCTTTGCTCAGCTTGGTGTGCGGTACCGCAACCAGTTTCGCATCTTCACCGGATTCGTCGGTCATTTTCAGCACGCCAACTGGACGGCAGCGAATGACTGAACCTGGCTCCAGTGGGTATGGAGTTGGGACCAGAACGTCAACCGGATCACCGTCCAGAGACAGGGTGTGGTTGATGTAACCGTAGTTGCACGGATAGAACATCGCAGTGGACATGAAACGGTCAACGAACAGTGCACCGCTCTCTTTGTCGACTTCGTATTTGATAGGATCTGCGTTAGCTGGGATTTCAATGACAACGTAGATATCTTCCGGCAGATCTTTACCCGCAGGGACGTTGAGTAAGCTCATGTCTGTTTCCTTTAGAATGTATGGCAAACTAGTGCCCGGTATTATAGCCAACTCGCCGCGAAAGTCTTGGCCTGTTTTGCGTCTCATCCCCATGACCCCGCCTTTTTCAGCCGCTTCTTATGACAGAAAAATCCATAAACATAGCTGCATACTGAATAAAATCATGGAAGCGTTTACATCACGGCAAAAAATGACGCTGACTCGCATTTTTTTTCGACAAAACCAATAGCGCTCAATGGGTGCGTGACGCCTTCTCCCTCTTGAACTCTTCGATGTGTCGGTGATTAACAAATAATTTACTTTTATGAAGTGTGATGTAACTCATTCCGTTACATATCCCATTGTCTATAGTTTTTCCGCAGATGAATATCTAACCAACAATAACCCTACGAGGATATCTCTATGTGGAAGCGCTTACTTCTTGTCACAGCAGTTTCCGCAGCCATGTCGTCTATGGTCATGGCTGCCCCTTTAACGGTGGGTTTTTCACAAGTAGGCTCTGAATCCGGCTGGCGCGCGGCGGAAACCAACGTCGCGAAGCAGGAAGCGGAAAAACGCGGTATCACCCTGAAAATTGCCGACGGGCAACAAAAACAGGAAAACCAGCTCAAAGCGGTGCGTTCGTTTATCGCCCAGGGTGTTGATGCAATCTTTATCGCCCCGGTTGTGGCAACGGGCTGGGAACCGGTGCTGAAAGAAGCTAAAGAGGCCAAAATCCCGGTGTTCCTGCTCGACCGTTCCATCGATGTGAAAGACCCGTCGCTCTATATGACCACCGTGACCGCCAACAATGTGCTGGAAGGCCAGCTGATTGGTGAATGGTTGATTAAAACCGCTGACGGCAAGCCATGTAACGTGGTTGAACTGCAGGGTACGGTTGGGGCGAGCGTGGCGATTGACCGTAAAAAAGGTTTTGCTGAGGCTATCTCTAAAGCCTCGAACATCAAGATTATCCGCTCCCAGTCCGGTGACTTTACGCGCAGTAAGGGTAAAGAGGTCATGGAGAGCTTTATCAAAGCCGAGAACAACGGCAAAAACATCTGCATGGTTTACGCCCACAACGACGACATGGTGATCGGTGCGATTCAGGCGATCAAAGAGGCCGGACTGAAACCGGGTAAAGATATTCTGACCGGCTCGATTGACGGGGTACCGGACATCTACAAAGCAATGATTGCCGGAGAAGCCAACGCCAGCGTAGAGCTGACGCCAAATATGGCCGGCCCGGCATTTGATGCGCTGGAAAAATACAAAAAAGACGGCACCATGCCGGAAAAAGTCACCCTGACCAAATCAACGCTCTATCTGCCAGACACGGCGAAAGAAGAGTTAGAGAAGAAGAAAAATATGGGCTACTAAGCCGCCGACACCCTCACCCCAACCCTCTCCCTGAAAGGGAGAGGGAGTCGAGCGGTGCAGGGCGTCAGATTCCGAGCGGGCTGTTGGCACAATATATCCCCTCTCCCCCGCGGGGAGAGGGCTAGGGTGAGGGGGAGCGCACAATGACCACTGAAACACACCAGGAGATCCTCCGCACCGAGGGGCTTTGCCAGTATTTCCCCGGCGTAAAGGCGCTGGATAACGTCAATTTCAGCCTACGGCGCGGGGAAATCATGGCGCTGCTGGGCGAAAACGGCGCCGGAAAATCGACGCTGATTAAAGCCCTGACAGGTGTCTACCACGCGAACAGCGGCACCATCTGGCTGGAAGGCCAGCAAATCAATCCGAAAAATACCGCCCACGCCCAGCAGTTAGGCATTGGCACGGTGTATCAGGAAGTGAACCTGCTGCCGAATATGTCGGTGGCGGACAACCTGTTTATTGGCCGCGAGCCAAAACGTTTTGGCCTCCTGCGGCGCAAAGAGATGGAAAAACGTGCCACGGAGCTGATGGCTTCCTACGGTTTCTCACTTGACGTGCGCGAACCGCTAAACCGTTTTTCGGTGGCGATGCAGCAGATTGTCGCTATCTGCCGGGCCATCGATCTCTCCGCCAAAGTGTTGATCCTGGATGAGCCAACCGCCAGCCTCGACACCAAAGAGGTAGAAATGCTGTTCACCCTGATGCGTCAGCTTCGCGATCAGGGGGTTAGCCTGATCTTCGTCACCCACTTCCTCGATCAGGTCTACACGGTGAGCGATCGTATCACCGTCCTGCGTAACGGCAGCTTTGTTGGCTGCCGGGAAACCCGCGAGTTGCCGCAGATTGAGCTGGTCAAAATGATGCTGGGTCGCGAGCTGGAACACCAGGCGTTGCAGCGCGCCGGGCGTACGCTGCTCAGTGATAAACCGGTGGCCTCGTTCGCGGGTTACGGTAAAAAAGGCACCATCGCGCCGTTCGATCTTCAGGTCCGCCCCGGTGAAATTGTCGGGCTCGCCGGATTGTTGGGATCGGGACGCACCGAAACCGCCGAGGTGATCTTTGGTATTCGTCCCGCCGATAGCGGCCAGGCGACGATCAAGGGCAAACCGCAAACTCTGCGATCGCCGCACCAGGCCTCTTGCCTGGGGATCGGCTTCTGTCCTGAAGATCGTAAAACCGACGGCATTATTGCCGCCGCTTCGGTACGGGAAAATATCATCCTAGCGTTACAGGCTCAACGCGGCTGGCTACGGCCCATTCCGCGCAAAGAGCAAAACGACATCGCCGAACGCTTTATCCGCCAGTTGGGGATCCGCACCCCTAGCGCTGAGCAGTCGGTGGAGTTTCTCTCCGGTGGCAACCAGCAGAAGGTCTTGCTGTCTCGTTGGCTGCTGACGCGTCCACAGTTCCTGATCCTCGATGAGCCGACGCGTGGAATCGACGTTGGCGCGCATGCGGAGATTATCCGCCTGATTGAAACCCTGTGCGCGGACGGTCTGGCGCTGCTGGTGATCTCGTCTGAACTTGAAGAGCTGGTGGGCTATGCCGATCGGGTGATTATCATGCGCGATCGCCAGCAGATCGCCGAGATCCCGCTCGATGAGCTTTCCGTTCCCGCCATTATGAACGCTATTGCGGCCTAAGGAGTTAACCGTGATGCCTCGATCCGTAGGGCAAACTGAACCGTCCGGTCGCCGCTTTCGCTGGCCGCCGGGCATGCCGCAAATCGCGGCCCTTATCCTGGTGCTGCTGGTCGATAGCCTGGTGGCACCGCACTTTTTCCAGATAACTCTTCAGGATGGCCGCCTGTTCGGTAGCCCTATCGACATTCTTAACCGCGCGGCACCCGTCGCCCTGCTGGCTATCGGCATGACGCTGGTTATCGCCACCGGAGGAATCGACCTTTCGGTGGGCGCGGTGATGGCGATTGCCGGGGCGACCGCCGCTTCAATGACCGTCGCTGGGCACAGCCTGCCTATTGTGCTGCTGGCAGCGCTAGGTTCTGGCGTTCTGGCCGGGCTGTGGAACGGTATTCTGGTGGCCATTCTGAAAATTCAGCCCTTTGTGGCGACGCTTATCCTGATGGTGGCCGGGCGCGGCGTCGCGCAGCTCATCACCTCCGGGCAGATTGTCACCTTCGATTCGCCGGCGTTGGCCTGGCTCGGCAGCGGTAAAATGTTGCTGTTTCCAACGCCGGTTATTATTGCGCTGGTCACCCTCGTTATCTTCTGGGTGGTGGCCCGCAAAACGGCGCTCGGCATGTTTATTGAAGCGGTGGGGATTAACATTCGCGCGGCAAAAAATGCCGGGGTGAATACCCGTATCGTGGTCATGCTGGCCTATATATTGAGCGGTGTCTGCGCAGCGATTGCTGGCGTCATTGTGGCCGCGGATATTCGTGGCGCTGACGCCAACAACGCCGGGCTGTGGCTGGAGCTGGACGCCATTCTGGCGGTGGTTATCGGCGGTGGTTCACTGATGGGCGGGCGCTTTAACCTGCTGCTGTCGGTGGTCGGTGCGCTGATTATTCAGGGTATGAATACCGGTATTTTGCTCTCCGGTTTTCAGCCGGAGCTTAACCAGGTGGTGAAAGCGGTGGTGGTGATGTGCGTGCTGATTGTCCAATCGCCGCGCTTTATTCAGATTCTGAAAAGGATACGGGGCCATGATAAAACGTAATTTACCGCTGATGATCACCCTTGGCGTATTTGTCCTCGGCTACCTCTACTGCCTGACACAATTCCCGGGTTTCGCCTCCACGAGGGTTATCTGCAATATCCTCACCGATAACGCCTTTTTGGGGATCGTTGCGGTGGGGATGACCTTTGTGATCCTCTCCGGCGGGATCGATCTCTCGGTCGGCTCGGTGATCGCCTTCACCGGTGTATTTCTGGCGAAAGCCATTGGCTTCTGGGGATTGTCGCCGCTGGTGGCTTTCCCGCTGGTGCTGGTCATGGGCTGCGCCTTTGGCGCTTTTATGGGCTGGCTGATTGATGCGCTGAAGATCCCGGCTTTTATCATCACTCTGGCGGGGATGTTTTTCCTGCGCGGCGTCAGCTATCTGGTATCCGAAGAGTCAATTCCTATCGATCATCCGCTGTACGACACCTTCTCCGGGCTGGCGTGGACTATCCCCGGCGGCGGACGCCTTAGCGCTATGGGGCTGCTGATGCTACTGGTGGTGGTGCTGGGGATTTTTCTTGCTCACCGCACCCGCTTTGGCAATCAAGTTTATGCCATTGGTGGCAGCGCCACTTCGGCGAACCTGATGGGCATTCCGACCCGCAGCACCATCGTACGCATTTATATGCTGTCGACCGGGCTGGCGACGCTGGCCGGTATTGTCTTCTCCATTTATACCCAGGCGGGCTACGCGCTGGCAGGCGTTGGGGTGGAACTGGACGCTATCGCCTCGGTGGTGATTGGCGGCACGTTGCTTAGCGGCGGCGTTGGTACGGTGCTGGGGACGCTGTTTGGCGTAGGGATTCAGGGGCTGATTCAAACCTACATTAACTTTGATGGCACGCTCAGCTCCTGGTGGACCAAAATTGCTATCGGCATCCTGCTGTTTATTTTTATTGCCCTTCAGCGCGGGCTGACGGTGCTGTGGGAGAACCGACAGAATGCGGCGGTAACCCGCGTCAATGCTGAAGTAACAAAGAACTAACATACTGATACGTTAAAGTTTTTCCGGTGGCAGCCGATACTTTTCTTTTACGCCAAACGTACCCCTGCTACCGGACAAAACTATGATGCTAAGAACGCTTTCTATCCGTACCGGCCTGCTGTCCCTGCTTGCCGTGATGACCCTGCTGCTGATTCTGGTTAGCGGCATCGGTATTTATGCTCTCACCCAAAGCTCCGCCTCGCTGCAACGTATTGACCATCTGCAAAGTGACCAAATGACCCCGCTCAACGAAGGTTATACGCTGCTGCTGCGCGCGCGTAACGAAGCGAGCCAAGCGGTGAGACTGATGGAAATCGGCATGCTGGATGACGCCGCGAAAGCGGTCAAACTGCTGAGCGGGGAAGTGGCGCAGGCGCAAAAAATTATTGCTACCGTTAGCCAGTCGTCGATGGATGATGCTGACGGCGCCAAATTGATGGCCAACGTGGCGAAAAGCTACGACCAGTACAATACCCAGGGGATCAAACCGATGCTGGCGGCGCTCGAAGGGCAAAACGTCGATGGTTATTACGATCTGCTGGAAAAGACCATGATTCCGGTATCTCGCCAGTTTGATAATGCCATTCTTGATTTTCAGAACTGGGGGGAATCTCGCGGCCAGGTGGAAGTTGCCGCGGTACACGCCACGAAAAACAAAGTACTGATTCTGATGGCTATCGCCATTCTACTGACCGCCGGGGTAATGGCGCTGGGCTGGCTCCAGCTGCGTCACCTGCTGCTAAAACCGCTGGATGCGGCAATTGCTCAACTGGAACAGGTTGCCTCCGGCGATTTAACTGATTCACCGCTGAAAGCCAATAGCGCGGAGATTAAACGTCTCAACGGGGCGATTGCCGGTATGCGCGAGTCGATGATGAACTCGGTGATGCGGGTGCGCGACGCCAGTTCACAGATTGATATCGGCAGCCGCGAGCTGACGGCGGGCAACAACCATCTGGCGCAGCGCACCGAGTCGACGGCCACGTCGCTTGAGCAAACGGCCGCCAGTATGGAAGAGTTGACCGCGACCGTGAAGCAGAACGCCGATAACGCCGATCAGGCGCACAAGCTGGCGAAAGACGTTTCCGATACCGCCGATCGCGGCAGCGAAATGGTCTGCTATGTGATTGAAAAAATGCAGGACATTGCCGGAAGTTCCAACCGTATTGCCGACATTCTCGGGGTGATTGATGGCATTGCTTTCCAGACCAACATTCTGGCGCTCAACGCCTCGGTTGAAGCCGCCCGCGCGGGTGAGCAAGGGCGTGGTTTCGCCGTAGTCGCGGGGGAAGTGCGTAATCTGGCCAGCCGCAGCGCCGATGCGGCGAAAGAGATCCGCCAGCTGATTTCCGCGTCGCAGAATCATGTGAGTGAAGGCAGCGACCTGGCGCAGCAGGCCGGGGAAACGATGGATGAGATTGCTACTGAAGTCATGCGTATGACCAAACTGATGCGCGAGATTGCTAGCGCCTCTCAGGAGCAGAGTCGCGGTATCGAGCAGGTGAATATCGCAGTCAGCCAGATGGATGAAACGGCGCAGCAGAATGCGGCGCTGGTACAGCAGTCGTCGGCGGCAACCCGTTCACTGGAAGAACAGTCGCAGGCGCTTACATCGGCGATGGCTTCGTTCCGTCTGCAGTTGTCGTAATCGGTTTTCCTCTCTCCCCAACGGGGCGAGGGGGAAAGAACGCGCCCTTGTGCTTAAAGCGAAAGGGAAAAGCGAGCAAGAAGGTTGCCGCTGGTCGCGAGGGACATTTGGCTGCGGATTTGGGCTAAAGCTGAAGGGAACTCGAACGATCCCCTCTCCCCGTTGGGGAGAGGGTTAGGGTGAGGGGAGACCTCGTACCGGAGCTTAGGCGTCCGGGAACTCGCGAATCAAACGCTCAACGTCTTCAACCATATGGTTGTTACCGACGAAGAACGAACGACGCTGGTGCAGCGTTTCCGGCTGAATATCCAGAATACGCTCTTTGCCATCGCTGGCTTTACCGCCAGCCTGTTCCGCGAGGAACGCCATCGGGTTGCACTCATACAGCAGACGCAGCTTGCCATCCGGGTGGCTGGCAGTGCTTGGATACAAGTAAATGCCGCCTTTCAGCAGGTTACGGTGGAAATCAGCAACCAGAGAACCGATATAGCGAGAGGTGTACGGGCGCTGCGTGGACTTATCTTCTTCCTGGCAGAACTTGATGTACTTCTTCACGCCGTTCGGGAATTTGATGTAGTTACCTTCGTTGATGGAGTACGTGGTGCCGCGTTCCGGGAAGCGCATGCGCTCCTGGCACAGGCAGAACACGCCCAAAGAAGGGTCGTAGGTAAAGGCGTGTACGCCGCAGCCGGTGGTGTAAACCAGCATGGTGGACGAGCCGTAAACCACGTAGCCCGCAGCAACCTGGCGATTACCCGGCTGGAGGAAATCTTCTTCAGTCACCGGTGTACCCACTGGGGTCACGCGGCGGTAGATAGAGAAGATTGTCCCAACAGAGACGTTAACGTCGATATTAGATGAGCCATCCAGTGGATCCATCAGGACCACATATTTCGCATGTTCGCAGCCGTCAAAGACGACGATTTCGTCTTCTTCTTCGGAGGCGATACCGGCGACGATGTCACGTGCGCGCAGCGCGGCTTTCAGTTTCTCGTTCGCAAACAGATCGAGCTTTTGTTGTACTTCTCCCTGTACGTTTTCTGCGCCGCTGGCACCCAGGATATCGACCAGACCGGCCTTGTTGATATCGCGGTGGATGATCTTGGCACCTAACTTTATTGCCGACAGCAAAGCAGTGAGCTCACCGGTAGCATGAGAGAACTCGTGCTGCTTTTCGACAATAAATTCACCTAACGTTTTCATAACACTTTCCCTGCATTGGATGATGAGTAAAGCGACTGCAACAATATTAACAAAGAATAAAAAAAATACGCACAGGTGAATCGCGCCAGCAAACTACGGAATATCCTTAAATGCATTTCTCTGACGGCAAACATATGGGTAAAATGCGAGGCAGATTACAAAAGGATAGTGACGTATGCGCATTCATATTTTGGGTATTTGTGGCACCTTCATGGGCGGCCTGGCCATGCTGGCTCGTTCTCTGGGTCACGAAGTCACGGGTTCGGATGCCAATGTGTATCCCCCGATGAGCACGCTGCTGGAAAATCAAGGCATTGATTTAATTCAAGGTTATGATGCAAGCCAGCTTGACCCTCAGCCGGATCTGGTGATCATCGGCAACGCAATGACCCGCGGCAATCCGTGCGTGGAAGCGGTGCTGGAGAAAAATATTCCGTTCATGTCCGGCCCGCAGTGGCTGCACGATTTCGTGCTGCGCGACCGCTGGGTTGTGGCGATTGCCGGTACGCACGGTAAAACCACCACCGCCGGGATGGCGACCTGGATCCTCGAAGCCTGCGGCTACAAGCCTGGTTTTGTCATTGGCGGCCTGCCGGGTAACTTCGATGTTTCCGCACGTCTGGGCGAGAGCCCGTTCTTCGTGATTGAAGCCGATGAATACGACTGCGCCTTCTTTGATAAGCGCTCCAAGTTCGTGCATTACTGCCCGCGTACGCTGGTCCTCAATAACCTTGAGTTCGACCACGCGGACATTTTTGACGATCTGAAAGCGATCCAAAAACAGTTCCATCACCTGGTGCGTATTGTCCCTGGACAAGGCCGCATCATCCTGCCGGAGAACGACGCTAACCTGAAACAGGTGATGGCGATGGGCTGCTGGAGCGAGCAGGAGATGGTTGGCGAGCAGGGCCACTGGCAGGCGAAGAAACTGAATACCGACGCCTCCGAGTGGGAAGTGCTGCTGGATGGCGAAAAGGTCGGCGAAGTGAAGTGGGGCCTGGTTGGCGAACACAACATGCACAACGGCCTGATGGCGATTGCCGCCGCGCGCCACGTTGGCGTGACCCCGGCAGATGCCGCCAACGCGCTGGGCAGCTTTATCAATGCCCGTCGCCGCCTTGAACTGCGCGGTGAAGCCAACGGCGTCTGCGTGTATGACGATTTTGCCCACCACCCGACGGCTATTCTCGCCACGCTGCAGGCGCTGCGCGGTAAAGTTGGCGGCACGGCTAAAATCATCGCCGTACTGGAACCGCGTTCGAACACCATGAAAATGGGCGTTTGCAAAGACGACCTGGCCCCGTCCTTAGGTCGTGCTGACGAAGTGTTCCTGTTACAGCCGCAGCATATTCCGTGGCAGGTTGCGGAAGTGGCAGAAGCCTGCGTGCAGCCAGCTCACTGGAGTGCGGACGTTGATGCACTGGCAGATATGGTGATTAAAAACGCTGAGCCAGGCGACCATATTCTGGTGATGAGTAACGGTGGTTTTGGTGGCATTCACCAAAAACTGCTGGATGGTCTGGCGAAAAAAGCGGAACAGCAACAGCACTAATCTGATCGCTCAGGTTTCTCCTCAGCCAATCGGGAAACCGGTTGGCTTTTTTATTTCCTGATTTCAGCAAGGACCGGACATGGAAAGGCTAACGTCACAGAAACTGACTTCAACGCAATCACCCCTTTTCCCTCGTGTTGAAGCGCTGTATGAGCAGGCTTTTCCCTGGCATGAACAGCGGGAGTTAGCGGCCAAGCAGCATGCGCTGGGCGACCCGCACTATGCGTTGGAGGCCTGGTTTGACGGCGAACAGTTTATTGGCATGAGTGGGACATGGGCGTTTGATGGCTACAGCTATATTGAACATCTGGCGGTGGATGGCACCCTGCGCTCGCAGGGTTACGGGAAACGTCTGCTCGGACAGATTCTGATGCGCGCGCCAATCACCGTGCTGGAAATCGACCCGTTAACCACCGAGGTTGCCCATAAGCGTCTGCGCTTTTATGAAGGGATGGGTTTTAGCGCCAACCCGTGGCCGCACTCGCACCCGACTTACCACGCGGGTATCGCTGACCATGAATTGATTGTGTTGAGTTATCCGCAGGCGATTGATGCTGCGTATTATCAGCGCTTTAACGATGATTTACGCCAGATAGTGATGGCACTGTAGTCGATAAAAAAATGCCCTCGGAAGAGTAACATCGTTAACTTAAGCAAAGCGATTCGGGGAAACGCCGGGATTTGGTGCCCGTAGGGGCTCCAAACCCGGTGGTCGCCCCGGGTATCTCAATCTTAAACTCACGGTGTTACCCGGAAGAGGGCGTTTTTAAGAGACTTAATCCTGCTGTTCAGCCAGTTCGCGCAGATACTGGAAAATCTGACGAGAGGATTTTGGCGGCTTGTTACCGGCCTTCTCTTTTTTCGCGTTACGCACCAGCGAACGCAGCTGTTGGCGGTCAGCGTCTGGCCAGAGGTTCAGCACCTCTTCAACCGCTTCATCCCCACCTTCAATCATACGGTCGCGCAGCTGTTCCAGCTTATGGAACAGAACAACCTGCTGGTTGTGACGGTTTTTCAGCTTGTCCAGCGCCTGACGGAAAGGTTCTACGTCGCGCTGGCGCAGCATTTTACCAATCAGCTGCAGCTGGCGGCGGCGGCCTTCCATCTTAATACGCTGCGCCAGTTCAATGGCGGCGCGCAGGTCGGCGTCCAGCGGGATTTTATCCAGGGCGTTTTTACCCAGGGAGACCAGCTCTGCTCCGAGCTTTTTCAGCTCTTCGGCATCACGCTTAATCTCACTCTTGCTGACCCAGATAATTTCATCATCTTCGTCCTCGATATCATCACCGGGGACTTCGTCGAGCCAGTCTTCGGGCTGCTTTGTCATTTCAGGCTCCTTAAAAAAGAGGCTAATACTAACAGCTTGAGCGCATACTGAGAAAGGGTTCTCTGTTAGACTTCATTTAACTTTACCTCAGATTATGGCTTAGACGATGAAAGTGATCACACAAGTTGCGGAACAACGTATTGCGCTGGAAAAAGCGGTCTCCATGGCGTTAGAGCTGGCGGCCAGCCAATCAGACGGTGCAGAAGTCGCGGTCAGCAAGACCACCGGTATTGGCGTCAGCACCCGTTACGGCGAAGTTGAAAACGTCGAATTTAATAGCGATGGCGCGCTCGGGATCACCGTCTATCATCAGAATCGCAAAGGCAGCGCCTCTTCAACTGACCTGAGCCCGGACGCCATTGCCCGTACCGTGCAGGCGGCGCTGGATATCGCTCGCTACACTTCGCCAGACCCGTGCGCGGGCGTGGCGGACAAAGATTTGCTGGCGTTCGAAGCCCCGGATCTTGACTTGTTCCATCCGGCGGAAGTGTCCCCGGACGAAGCCATTGAAATGGCGGCACGCGCCGAGCAGGCATCGCTGAAAGCGGATAAGCGCATCACTAATACCGAGGGCGGCAGCTTCAATAGTCACTACGGTATCAAGGTATTCGGTAACAGCCACGGTATGCTGCAAAGCTACTGCTCGACCCGTCATTCGCTCTCCAGCTGCGTGATAGCCGAAGCCAATGGCGATATGGAGCGCGACTATGCTTACACCATCGGCCGAGCGCTGGGCGATCTGCAATCGCCGGAATGGGTTGGCGAAGAGTGTGCCCGCCGTACCTTGTCTCGCCTGGCTCCACGTAAACTTTCCACCATGCAGGCACCGGTTATCTTTGCCAACGAAGTGGCTACCGGTCTGTTTGGTCATCTGGTGGGGGCGATTGCTGGGGGGTCGGTATACCGTAAATCCACCTTCTTGCTGGACTCGCTGGGCGAACAGATTCTGCCTGAGTGGCTGACGATTGAAGAGCACCCGCATCTGCTGAAAGGGCTGGCTTCTACACCGTTCGACGGCGAAGGTGTACGCACCGAGCGTCGCGACATCATCAAAGATGGCGTGCTGACCCAGTGGCTGCTGACTAACTACTCCGCGCGTAAACTGGGACTGAAAAGCACCGGTCACGCGGGCGGCATCCATAACTGGCGCATCAATGGTCGCGGCCTGAGTTTTGAAAAGTTGCTTAAAGAGATGGGCACGGGCCTTGTCGTTACTGAACTGATGGGGCAGGGTGTTAGCGGCATCACCGGCGATTACTCCCGTGGTGCATCCGGTTTCTGGGTTGAAAATGGCGAAATTCAGTACCCGGTTAGTGAAATCACCATCGCCGGCAACCTGAAAGATATGTGGCGTAATATTGTCACCATTGCCGACGATATTGAAACACGGAGTAATATCCAGTGTGGTTCCGTACTGTTACCGGAGATGAAAATCGCCGGCCAGTAATCACGTTTAGGGCGCATCCTGCTGCGCCCGTTTTGCTTAAATAATAAAAAAGGAAGTGAGCAATGCGTAAAAAACTGTTAGCGATGCTGGCTGTCTCTGCTTTAGCCCTCGGCTCGGCTTCGGCCTTTGCTGACCTCGGCGAAGATATGGATACGCTGGCGGAAAATCTGCAGGTCGTGCAGAAAACCTCCGATGCGGGCGAGCTGAAAGGCGCGCTGAACAAGATGCGTACCGCCGCCGTTGATGCGCAAAAGGAGACCCCGCCGAAGCTGGAAGGCAAAGCGGTAGATAGCCCGGAAATGAAAGACTTCCGCCACGGTTTCGATATCCTTATCGGCCAGATTGACGGTGCGCTGAAGCTGGCAAACGAAGGCAAAATCAAAGAAGCTCAGGCCGCGGCCGAAGAGTTTAAAACCACCCGCAACACTTACCACAAGAAGTACCGCTAAGCATTTTCCGGGAAGCGTCAGCCGACGTTTCCCGCTTTCCACCGCCAAAATTCCATCCGCTTCACACTTTTGCCCCTTGTTTTGTCATTCGCTTTTCCTATTGCCTTGCCCCGCATTCGTGACATTCATCACGCGAATATATCGAAATCGTGAAATTCGTGATGAATGTGTGAATCAGATCACCCAAGCCGTCTGCCTTTCCACTTCGAAGTGGAAAACAACTCGCTACAAACTCCTCGCCCCCAACGTTAGTTTTATCCCCAGAGACATTAGCGGGGTAACACGAGTGAATAACGGAGCGGTAATACACGACGCAGGGGAGCAGGCGGCACAGACCGAACAGCTGGCAGACAAGATGCTTAAGCAGGTGTTCGCACTGTTACGCCAACGCGGTATCACCCCCAACGACGTGCAGGAGCAAATGTTGACGTCCCACGTGCGGGCCATGGCCCATCGCTCAATCAGCGGTGAACCGCTGCCGGAAGTGGACGCCAGCCTGTTTGAAGAAATTTCAGAAGACTCAATGAATCTGGCTCGCGACGTGGTCGCGGAATTCGGCAATCTGCCAAAAGAAGAGGCCTGGCTGCTGTCCGTCCACTTCGAAGTCGCAAAAGAAAACCTGTAAGGAGCAACACATGGAACAGATCACCGTAGTAATTGGCGACCGCCTGGGTAAAGGACAAAAAGTTGCCGCTGGCGCGGAAAAAGCCGGTGCTCGTGCAGTTGTGGTACCGGGCGTCGCCGCGGACATGAAGCTTGGCGACATGATGAAAGCGGAAAATGCCACCTTCGGCATCTCCTTCTGCGGCAGCGGCGGCGCAGGCGCTATCACCGCGCAGAACAAGCATGGCTACAAAGCGAAATACGGGATGCGTTCGGTTGAAGAGGGCGTGACCGCTATCAACGAAGGTTTCAACGTACTGGGCTTTGGCTTTATGGATAAAGAAGAGCTGGGCGAGCGCCTGGTCGAAGCCTGGAAGAAGAAGTACGGCGCGTGAACATGAAAGAGCAATTCACCACCACGGTGAGGGTCACGGGCAAAGGCGAGAGCAAAACGCGGGCGTTCGCCGATGCCCTGAACCATGTGCAGGCCGCGGTGA
Source organism: Kluyvera huaxiensis (assembly GCF_040149365.1). NCBI lineage: Bacteria > Pseudomonadati > Pseudomonadota > Gammaproteobacteria > Enterobacterales > Enterobacteriaceae > Kluyvera > Kluyvera huaxiensis. Next base: position 73,241 of record NZ_JBEFLV010000010.1, on the reverse strand, counting down.
TGAAAACATCATCGCACATCTTATTGCGTATTGAGCCACAGGACGTGGCGGTTGTTCATGCGCGTGAAGCGGTACGAAAAGAAGCTTTCCTGTTCTTCTTTTTACGCCGTGAACGACGTGCGTACAGCGTGGAGCTGGACGTGACCGTCAACGTGACCGCCATTGATATCGATAAAGTGGATTTCGTCGCGCAAACCTGATTTTTACCAAAGGGTCAGACTATGTTCCTGATAATTTTAATAAAATCGCTCATCATCGGCGGCCTGGTTGGCGTCGGCGTGGGCGCCGGAGCGGCACGCATGTTTCATGCGCCTACCACCCAGGGGATGGGCGCATTTCGTACGTTGGGCGAGCTGAACTCCTGTGAAGGCGATCCGGCTTCCCACTTCTCCTTTGGCCTCGGCTTCTTCTTTAACGCCTGGGCTTCTTCCGTTGCAGCAGGTTCCTTCACCCAGGACGTCGACCACCGCATTATCCCGAACTGGGGTGCGGCGGCGCTGATGATCAAAAACCGCAACGTCGGTGAGACGCTGCACGATCCGAAGAAAATGGCAATTGCCTGCGGCGTGATCGGCATGATCGTCGTGGCCTTCCTTAACCTGACGGCCTCCTCCGTACCGCAGGCGCTGCAGGTGACTGCCATTAAGGTACTGGTTCCAGCGGCGAACCTGCTGGTCAACACCGTGATGCCGGTGATCTTCTGGCTGGCGGCGATTGATGCTGGTAAGAAATCGGGCTTCTGGGCGACCGTTTTCGGCGGCGCAGCGCAGCTGATTATGGGCAACGCGGTACCGGGCCTGGTGCTGGGTATTCTGATTGGTAAGGGTGTGGAAGAGAGCGGCTGGCATCGCGTCACAAGGTGATGATGGCTGCCATCGTTGCACTGTTCGTCCTGAGCGCCTTCTTCCGCGGCTTCGACATGAAGATGATCGAATCCTTCCACCTGACCGTGCCGAACTGGCTGGATCTGATCCACAGCTCAATCAGCGGCAAATAACGGGAGCCCGACATGGAACAAAATAAAGGTTTTTGGTATGCCGACTGGTCGTTCCCGATCTTCGTTGGCCTGCTCTCCTCCGGCGTCTTTGCCGGGACACACATGTACTACCTCTACGGTATCGGCGCGTTTAACGAAGTGGCCTTCGTGGCGATGTTAAAAGCCGGGATTGATACCGGTGCCTACGGCGCGGTGGCGGCGTTTGGCGCGAGCTTCCTGTTCGCCCGTATTATCGAAGGCTCGCTGGTGGGCATCCTCGATATCGGCGGCGCTATTCAGACCGGTGTCGGCCTCGGCGTTCCGGCGTTGCTGCTGGGCGCGGGCATCATGTTCCCGGTGACCAACTTTATCGCCTCCCTGATTACCGGGCTGGTGATTGGCCTGGCGATTGGCTACATCATCATTCTGGCGCGTAAGTTCACCATTAACCAGAGCGACTCCACCTACGGTGCGGACGTGATGATGGGCGCGGGTAATGCATCAGGCCGCTTCCTGGGCCCGTTGATTATCTTAAGCGCGATGACTGCGTCCATTCCTATCGGCATCGGTTCGCTGGTCGGGGCGCTGCTCTTCTACATCTGGCAGAAGCCGATTACCGGCGGCGCGATCCTTGGCGCCATGCTGCTGGGCTCTATCTTCCCGGTGGCGATTAGCTGAGTGCCCAATGGCATAGCGCTTATCCGGCCAGCCATCGGCAGGCCGGATAAGCCGCTAACGCCTCCCCCCATTTTAACAGGAGAGAGAGATGTTTGATTTACTCCTGCGCCGTGCGCGCCTCGTCGACGATACCCTCACTGATATCGCCATCCAGGACGGGAAAATCGCGGCGCTGGGCGAGATTAGCGCGCCCTCGCACAAAACCATCGAGCTGGACGGCAACTACTACGTCAGCGCGGGCTGGATTGATTCCCACGTTCATTGCTATCCCAACTCACCGATTTATCACGACCAGCCGGACAGCGTCGGCATTGCCACCGGTGTCACCACCGTGATTGATGCCGGCAGTACCGGAGCCGACGATGTTGACGATTTTTATCAGCTTACTCGGCAGGCGGCGACCGACGTTTACGCGCTGCTTAATATCTCCCGCGTCGGGCTGATTGCGCAGAACGAGCTGGCCAATATGGCCAATATCGATGCCGATGCGGTAAAGCAGGCCGTGCAGCGTCATCCGGATTTTATCGTCGGCCTGAAAGCGCGCATGAGCAGCAGCGTGGTCGGTGAAAACGGCATCACGCCGCTGGAGCGAGCGAAAGCCATTCAGCAGCAAAATGGCGATCTGCCGCTGATGGTGCACATTGGCAACAACCCGCCAAACCTCGATGAAATTGCCGAGCTGCTGAGCTCGGGCGACATCATTACCCACTGCTATAACGGCAAACCGAACCGTATTTTGACGCCGGAAGGCGAGCTGCGCAGCTCCATCGTGCGCGCCTTAAAGCGCGGCGTACGCCTCGACGTGGGTCATGGCACCGCCAGCTTCAGTTTTGAAGTGGCGCGGCGGGCGATTGTGATGGGCATTCTGCCCGACACCATCAGCTCCGATATTTACTGTCGTAACCGCATCGACGGCCCGGTGCGCTCGCTGGCGCTGGTGATGTCTAAATTCCTCGCCATCGGCATGACGCTGCCGCAGGTCATCGCCTGCGTGACTTCACAGGCCGCCGACGGGCTGCGTTTGTCTCGCAAGGGACGGCTGGAAGTCGGCTATGACGCTGACCTCACGCTGTTCACCCTCGCATCGACACCAACGCTGTTGGTGGATGCCGAAAAAGAGAGCCTTCAGGCTGACAAGATTCTGCTGCCGCTTGCCGCGATTCGCGCGGGCAAGGGCTATTTGACCGAACAAGGGAGCGCGGAAAATGCCTTCAATTTTTGAGAAGTACAATTTAAAACAAGTCATTAATACCTCCGGCCGCATGACGGCGCTGGGCGTCTCGACGCCGCGCCCGGAAGTGGTGGACGCCGCAATGGCGGGGATGAATCAGTATTTTGAGATGAAGGATCTGGTCAATAAAACCGGTGACTACATTGCCAAACTGCTGGATGTAGAAGGGGCGACCGTCGTCTCCTGCGCCTCGGCGGGGATCGCGCAGTCGGTGGCGGCGGTGCTGGTTAAAGACAGCGACTGGCTGCTGGAAAACCTCCACGTCACGCCGATTGAGAATAACGAAATCGTGCTGCCAAAAGGCCACAACGTGAACTTTGGTGCACCGGTGGGCACCATGGTGGCGCTGGGCGGCGGCAAGCTGGTGGAAGCGGGCTATGCGAACGAGTGCTCCGCCGAGCAGCTGGCGGCGGCAATTACCCCACGTACGGCGGCGATTCTGTATATCAAATCACACCACTGCGTACAGAAAAGCATGCTCAGCGTTGAACAAGCGGCGGTGGTGGCGCGTCACCATAATCTGCCGCTGATCGTGGATGCGGCCGCAGAAGAAGATTTGCAGTGCTATTACCGCGTTGGCGCGGATCTGGTTATCTACAGCGGCGCGAAGGCGATTGAAGGGCCAACCAGCGGGCTGGTGATTGGTAAAACCCAGTACGTTGAGTGGGTAAAGCGCCAGTCAATGGGCATTGGTCGCGCCATGAAAGTGGGCAAGGAAGGCATTCTGGGGCTGACCTGTGCCATCGAACATTATCTGACGGCGCGCAAAGAGAGCGGCGATGAGATGGTGGCCAAAATGACCCCGTTCATTGAACAGCTGAATACGCTAAACGGCGTCACCGCGCGCGTTGTGTGGGATAGCGCCGGGCGCGACATTGCGCGTGCGGAAATCAAATTTGATGAAGCCGTGACCGGCATCGCCACCGGCGAACTGGTGAGCGCACTGAAGCAGGGCGAATACGCCATCTATTTCCGTGGCTATAAGGCCAACGAAGGCATTATCGAAGCCGATGTCCGCAGCGTGGACGCGCAGCAGTTGGAGATTGTCTCCCGTCGTATTGCTGAGGTTGTTAACAAGGAGAAAAGCGCATGAAACTGACCCCAAACTTTTACCGTGACCGCGTCTGTCTGAATGTTCTGGCGGGGAGCAAAGATAACGCGCGTGAGATTTATGAGGCGGCGGAAGGCCATGTGCTGGTTGGCGTGCTCTCCAAAAATTATCCGGATGTGGCAAGCGCGGTAGCGGACATGCGCGACTATGCGCAGCTGATTGATAACGCGCTTTCCGTCGGGCTGGGCGCTGGCGATCCGAACCAGTCGGCGATGGTCAGCGAAATTTCCCGCCAGGTTCAGCCGCAGCACGTCAACCAGGTCTTCACCGGCGTTGGCACCAGCCGGGCGCTGTTGGGGCAAAGTGAAACCGTGGTTAACGGTCTGGTTTCCCCGACCGGCTCCGTCGGCATGGTGAAAATCTCCACCGGCCCGCTGTCGAGCACGGCACCTGACGGTATTGTCCCGCTGGAGACCGCGATTGCGCTGCTAAAAGATATGGGCGGCAGCTCCATCAAGTATTTCCCAATGGGTGGCCTGAAGCATCGCGACGAGTATGTCGCGGTGGCGCAAGCCTGTGCGCAGCATGACTTCTGGCTGGAGCCGACCGGCGGTATTGACCTGGAAAACTACGGTGAAATCCTGAAAATTGCGCTGGATGCTGGTGTTAGCAAAATTATTCCCCATATCTATAGTTCAATTATTGATAAAGCCAGTGGCAATACCCGCCCGGCGGATGTGCGTCTGCTGCTGGAGATGACGAAACAGTTAGTGAAATAGTGCTAATTGCCCCTCACCCTAACCCTCTCACCGCTGGGAGAGGGGACCGTTTTGTGCCATGCATGGCGCGGCGGTTTTCACCTTTCCCCTTGGGGAGAGAGCCGGGGTGAGGGGAAAACCCACCGAGCCACCAAGGAGTCACCATGCCAACCGCTCATCACCTGCTTGCCGCTTCTCTTTCGCTTCTCGCCGCTGGCGCGGTCGCCCAAACGCAGTACGCCTGGGTGGGTACCTATAATCCCAACGGTGAAGGGCTCTACCGTTTTACTATCGACGGAAAAACCGGGGCGTTAAGCGATAAGACGCTGGTGGGCTCGCTGCCCAACGTGGCGCAGCTGACCATCTCGCCGGATGGAAAAACGCTGTATGCCGCCAGCGAAGTGGAAAAGGGCGTGGTCCAGTCGTGGAGTATTGGGGCGGATGGCAGCTTAAGCAGCCTCAATCAGGTGGCGTCCGGCGGGGCCGGGCCGGTCTATCTGTCATTGACCCCGGATAACCGTCATCTGCTGGTGGCAAACTACGTCAGCGGCTCCATTGCCGTATTGCCGGTGAAAGAGGACGGCAGCCTGGGCGATGCGGTCGAGGTCCATCAGGATCAGGGCCCGGCGGGAGCCGAGCGCCCGGAAGCCGCGACGGAAGGTAGCTTTGCCATCAGCGATCATAATGGTCCGCATGCTCACATGGTGCAGGCAGACCCGAGCGGGCAGTTTGTCTATTCCACCGATCTGGGGCTGGACCGGATTTATCAGTACCGCAGAGATAGTGCTAGCGGCAAGTTAACCCCTAACGATCCGCCGTATATCGCCGCATCGTCGGCAGGTGCCGGGCCGCGTCATTTTGTCTTTACCCCCGCCGGGGATGGACTATGGTTGATTAACGAAGAATCCTCCACGCTGACCTTCTACCACCTCGACAAACATAGCGGTCTGCTGCGCGAGGGCCAAACGGTCTCCGCGCTGCCAAAAGAGTACAAAGGCACCAGCTTTGCTTCCGGGCTGGTACTCAGCGCCGACGGGAAGCAGCTGTATGTTGCCAACCGTCTGCACAACAGCATTGCCCACTTTACCGTAAAGGCGGACGGTAGCCTGAGCCATCAGGATGATATCTGGACCCGCGGGGATTATCCGCGCGGCTTGACGCTGGATAGCCAGGGGCGCTGGCTGTACGTCATGAACCAGCGCAGCGATAACATCACCCGCTTTAGCGTGGCGCCGAAGGACGGCAAGCTGACGTTTGCGCCGGACTATACGCCGATTGGCAGCCCGTCCCAGATGGTGATTTCTGCAAAACCTTAAGTCGTAACATGAAGGAACCGACATGCGATTTCCCAACCAACGTTTAGCGCAACTCTTTAGCCTGCTGCAAAACGAAACGCTGCCGCAGGATGAACTGGCGCAGCGGCTGTCGGTGTCAACCCGTACCGTCCGCGCCGACATCACCGCGCTTAATGCGCTGTTGATGCATTACGGCGCCCAGTTTGTATTGACGCGCGGCAGCGGTTATCAGCTGAAAATTGACGATCCGTCGCGCTTTCAGACGCTGGAAGAAACGGCGCCCAAGCCGCAGCATATTCCGCGCACGGCGCAGGATCGCATCCACTTTTTACTGGTGCGGTTTCTTACCTCGGCCTTTTCCCTCAAGCTTGAGGATTTGGCCGATGAGTGGTTTGTCAGCCGCGCCACGCTGCAAAGCGATATGGCGGAGGTGCGCGAGCGCTTTGCCCGCTATCAGCTGACCCTGGAGACGCGCCCGCGCCACGGGATGAAGCTATTTGGTAGCGAAGTGTCGCTGCGCGCCTGCCTGACCGATCTGCTGTGGGAGCTTAGCCAGCAGGGGGCGCTGAATCCGCTCATTTGCGAAGAGGCGTTTGATGCCAGCGTGCCGATGCTGCTCGAAGAGATACTGCAAGAGACGCTGACCCGTCATCGCGTTCGCCTGACCGATGCCGGGGAACGTTTTCTGTGCCTGTATGGCGCAGTGGTGGCCCGTCGCGTCAGCGAAGGATTTCCACTGGCGGTTTTCAGCGCTGAAGATGTGGCGCAAAACGTTCGCGATGTCGCGCATGACGTGGCGGCCGCGCTGCAGAAACTGGCCGGAAAACCATTTTCACCGGCTGAGGAAGAGTGGCTGTGTGTGCATATTGCCGCGCGTCAGGTGCAAGATGTGGACCCGGAAACGATCAGCGCCGACGATGACGAGGCGTTGGTGAATTACATCCTGCGCTATATCAATCAGCAATATAACTACAACCTGCTGGACGATGCCCAGCTGCATGCGGATCTGCTCACCCATATCAAAACCATGATTACCCGCGTGCGCTACCAGATAATGATCCCCAATCCGCTGCTCGATAACATCAAACAGCACTATCCGATGGCCTGGGATATGACGCTGGCGGCGGTCTCCAGCTGGGGAAAGTACACGCCTTACGCCATCAGTGAAAACGAGATTGGTTTCCTGGTGCTGCATATCGGCGTGGGCCTTGAGCGCCATTACAACATCGGCTACCAGCGCCAGCCGAAAGTGCTGCTGGTGTGCGATGCGGGTAACGCTATGGCGCGAATGATCGAAGCGATTATGCAGCGCAAATATCCGCAGGTGGAAATTGCCGCCACGCTCTCCCAGCGCGAGTACGAACAACTGGCGGCGATACCCGAAGATTTTGTTATCTCCACCGCGCGCATCAGTGAAAAAGACAAGCCGGTGGTCACTATCGCGCCGTTCCCAACCGACTATCAGCTCGACCAAATTGGCAAACTGGTGCTGGTGGATCGCACCCGGCCGTTTATGTTGAACAAGTACTTCGACGCCGCCCATTTCCGGGTGATTGACGGTCATATGGATCAGCAGACGCTGTTTGCCGAGCTGTGCGAACAGCTGGAGATGGAAGGGTTTGTCGACGCCGAGTTTTATGGCTCAGTGGTGGAGCGTGAAGCCATCGTCAGCACCATGCTGGGCGACGGCATCGCGCTGCCCCATGCGCTGGGGCTGCTGGCGAAAAAGACGGTGGTCTACACCGTGATTGCCCCCGACGGTATCGCCTGGGGCGACGAAACCGCGCATATCATCTTCCTGCTGGCGATCAGCAAAAGCGAGTATGAAGAAGCGATGGCGATCTACGATATTTTCGTCACCTTCCTGCGCGAGCGCGCGATGGCTCGCCTTGCGGCAACGCGTAGCTTTGATGAGTTTAAAACGGTGGCGATGGAGTGCGTCAGCCGTTTTTGAGCGGCTGACCGTGAGCGATTATCGCAGGTGATGAACAACCTGATTGCTGCTGCCGCGCCAGATCAGCGCCGGGTCTTTTAAATCCTGTACGAACTTGCCGTCGACCAGCACGTTGATAAGGTCGACGACCTCCATCTGCGCGGCGTTCAGTTCGTCGAGTTTATAGCCGGTCCATACCCAGATATCTTTGCCCGGGCATTCGGCGTGAATCCGCTTCACCAGCGCGAGAATATCCGCCACGTTCTGCGGATGCAGCGGGTCGCCGCCGGACAGCGAAATCCCCTGACGTTTAACGCGGGTATCGTTTAAATCGGCGATGATGCGGTCGGCCATCTCTGTGGTGAATGGCTGGCCGGAGTTAACCCGCCAGGTGCTCTTGTTGTAGCAGCCGGGGCATTCGTGAACGCACCCTGAAACAAACAGGGTGCAGCGAGTTCCTGGCCCATTGACAATATCAACAGGGTAATACTGATGGAAATTCACTAGAAGGCTACTTCATACTCGATTCGATCAACACAAGTTTGTGGGCGACTATGATTGTCGCCTGTAAACCACGGACCATCTTTTACTTCAAGATGGGTTAGTTTATCCAATTGCATACAGCGCCATTGGGCATTAGCTGGAGTAATTGGTCCTTTGCTACTGTCCCCGCCAAATTGATAGAACATTGCTTGTTGGCGGCCTAGTTTCGTCCCTAAATTATGAGGGCACATTTCTCTGTAACGACCTTCATACATTGCTGTGACCTGTTTTTTGTTCTGAATAGCGTACTTGATTAACTCGTAATTACTCATACAACCTCCAGTGTTTAACAAATAACAAAAAAATAACTTAACCTAACTGCCCATTGCCCAGATGCTTCACGCGGCGCTTCACTTCTTCCTGCTTCCCGGCGTTGAACGGACGCGCGTCCGGGCTGCCGAGATAACCGCATACGCGGCGCGTCACCGAGACGCGGGCGGCGTCATGGTTACCGCATTTCGGGCAGGTGAAGCCTTTGCTGGTGCATTCGAACTCACCGGTAAAGCCGCACTCGTAGCACTCGTCGATTGGCGTGTTGGTGCCGTAATACGGTACGTGCTGGTAGCTGTAGTCCCACACATCTTCCAGCGCCTTCAGGTTGTGCTGAATGTTCGGGTATTCGCCGTAGCAAATAAAGCCGCCGTTCGCCAGCGGAGGGTAGGCCGCTTCGAAATCGATTTTGTCGTACGGGTTAACCTTCTTCTCCACGTCGAGGTGGAAGCTGTTGGTGTAGTAACCCTTATCGGTCACGCCTTCAACCAGGCCGAACTCGGCGGTATCCAGACGGCAGAAGCGGTCGCACAGGTTTTCACTTGGCGTGCTGTACAGGCTAAAGCCGTAGCCGGTTTCATCTTTCCACTGATCAACCGCGTCGCGCAGGCGCTGGACGATGGCCACGCCTTTTTCACGCAGCATTTCGCTGTCGTACATGTGTTGATTGCCGAACAGCGCGTTGATGGTTTCGTGAATACCGATATAGCCCAGAGAGATAGACGCGCGACCGTTTTTGAAGATCTCAGACACGTCATCGTCTGCCTTCAGACGTACGCCGCATGCGCCTTCCATATAGAGGATTGGTGCCACGCGGGCTTTCACCCCTTCCAGACGCGCAATACGAGTCATTAGCGCTTTACGTGCCAGCAGCAGGCGCTCGTCGAGCAGCGACCAGAATGCGGCTTCATCACCTTTGGCTTCCAGCGCGATGCGCGGCAGGTTCAGGCTGATAACGCCCAGGTTGTTACGCCCATCGTGTACCTGCTCGCCGTCTTCGTTTTCCCACACGCCAAGGAAGCTGCGGCAGCCCATTGGGGTTTTGAACGAACCCGTTACCTTAACTACCTGATCGTAGTTGAGGATGTCCGGATACATGCGCTTGCTCGCACACTCCAGCGCCAGCTGTTTGATGTCGTAGTTGGCATCGCCCGGCTTGTGGTTCAGGCCATCGCGAATGGCGAAGACCAGTTTTGGGAACACCGCGGTTTTGCGGTTTTTGCCAAGACCAGCGATACGATTACGCAGAATCGACTGCTGAATCAGACGTGATTCCCAGCTGGTGCCGAGGCCAAAACCGAAGGTGACGAACGGCGTCTGGCCGTTGGCGGTATGCAGCGTATTCACTTCATACTCCAGCGACTGGAAGGCGTCGTAGCACTCTTTCTCGGTACGGGAAAGCGCATACTCTTCGGCGTTCGGGATCTGCCACTCTTCGGCCGTTTGACGGTGCTTGTTGAAGCTGGCGGCGACGAACGGTGCCAGCACTTCATCGATACGGTTGATGGTGGTGCCGCCGTAAATGTGGCTGGCGACCTGCGCGATGATCTGCGCGGTAACCGCGGTGGCGGTAGAGATGGATTTCGGCGGCTCAATTTCCGCGTTGCCCATCTTAAAGCCCTGAGTCAGCATGCCTTTCAGATCGATAAGCATACAGTTGAACATCGGGAAGAACGGCGAATAGTCGAGATCGTGGTAGTGAATCACGCCGCGTTCGTGCGCCATCACCACATCATGCGGCAGCAGGTGCTGGCGTGCGTAGTGTTTGGCGACGATACCGGCCAGCAGGTCGCGCTGGGTAGGGATCACTTTACTGTCTTTGTTGGCGTTTTCGTTGAGCAGCGCCGAGTTGGTTTGCTCAACCAGACCGCGAATTTCCTGGTTCAGGCGGCCGCGCTTTTCGCGCTGGCTATCGCGGTCATGGCGATATTCGATATAAGAACGGGCCAGCTGCTTATACGGCCCGGACATCAGCTGGTTTTCAACGGCGGTCTGAATCTCGTTGATATCAACCTGCGACTGGTCCTGCATTTGCTGGCTAACAATTGCTGCGACGGTGGCGCAATAGTCTGCGTCATCGACTCCCGCTGCTTTAGCTGCACGCAGAATTGCTTCTTTGATGCGCTCTGATTTGAACGGCACTTTACAGCCATCACGTTTCATCACATGCGGTGTCATGATCACTCCATTATTTATAAGAACAGGTTATCCACAGCGGTAGGAAAACAACGATTGGCGCAATAGCTCCATTAACCAATACTTTCCCCTAAGTGCGGCCCAGGTTATCCACATACCGGCTATCTTTTTCGTGATTCTCATTGTTGCAATGATAGACGATAAATACCATATGTTGGGCCGGGGAGCATTTTAAGTTCTATATGTAGTGATTTGCATCAAACATGTTTACGCTTTTATTGATGCAGAACAAAGTAAAAATGCAAGAGTACAGATGACAGGCGCTGAGGGGATATGTAAATTTTACTGCGTAATAAATGCACAAAAAGGGCTGTAAAACAGCGTGATGCAGGCAGGCCCGGCAGCAGAAGGCTACCGGGCCGTAGGCTTAGCCCAGAAGCCACCAGATAGCTTCAAACGGGCGCAGCGTTATTGCCGCCGGTTTTTGTACAGAATCGGAATAGTTGCTCATCAGTACGCGGCCGTCGGCCAGCGTTTCCGATGGCTGCCATGCCTGCGGCTCTGCGCCAAGGTTGGCGAGGACCAGCAGCGTCTGCCCATTGTGCTGGCGGCGATAGCACCACAGCGACGGATGCTCAGGCAGCAGATCCTGATAATCGCCCCAGGTCAGCACCGGCTGCGATTTACGTAACGCAATCAGCTGCTGATAGGCGTAGAACACCGAGCCCGGGTCGGCCAGTGCGCGTTCGACGTTGATATTCGCGTAGTTATCGCAGACGCCAATCCACGGTTCGCCCTGGGTAAACCCGGCGTTAGCGCTGGCGTCCCACTGCATCGGCGTGCGGCTGTTGTCACGGGATTTACTGGCGAGGATCGCCAGCAGCTCGTCGGCGCTTTGCCCTTCGGCCAGCCGCTCGGCGTACATATTGTGGCTTTCCACGTCGCGATATTGCTCTATCTTCGCGAAATGCGGGTTGGTCATGCCAATCTCTTCGCCCTGATAGATGTACGGTGTGCCCTGCATGCCGTGCAGCACCATTGCCAGCATTTTGGCCGCTGTGACCCGGTGTTCGCCTTCATCGCCAAAACGTGAGGCAATACGCGGCTGGTCGTGGTTACACCAGAACAGCGCGTTCCACGCCCGGTTATGCATCCCTTGCTGCCAGTGGCTGAACAGCGATTTCAGCGCCACGTAGTCCGGGCGCGCCAGCGTCCACTTCTCACCGCCTGGGTAATCGACCTTGAGGTGGTGGAAGTTAAAGGTCATCGACAGCTCTTTGCCGTCGAGCGAGGCGTACTGCTGGCAGTTTTCCAGCGAGGTGGAGGACATCTCACCGACGGTCATCAGTCCACGCGGCGTAAACACATCGCGGCTGAACTCTTGCAGGAACTCATGGGCTCGCGGGCCGTCGGTATAGAAGCGGCGGCCATCGCCCTGATCATCATTGGGGAAGGACTGATCTTTGGAGATCAGGTTCACCACGTCGAGGCGCAGGCCGTCTACGCCACGATCGGCCCAGAATTCGCAGACCTTTTTCAGCTCATCGCGTACCGTCGGATTTTCCCAGTTGAGATCGGCCTGCTCGGTGGCGAACAGATGCAGATAGTATTGCCCGCTGGCGGCGTCCCACTGCCAGGCGTTGCCGCCAAATTTCGAGCGCCAGTTGTTCGGCGGCGTTTCCGGCGTCCCGTCACGCCAGATATAGAACTGGCGGTACGGGCTTTCTTTATTCAGCGATTCCTTAAACCACGCGTGATGGGTTGAGGTGTGGTTCAACACCATGTCGAGCACGATGCGGATCCCGCGCTGATGCGCCTCGGCAATCAGCGCATCGAAATCGTCGAGCGTACCGTAAGAGGGGTCAATCGCCGTGTAGTTGGCCACGTCGTAGCCGTTATCAACCTGCGGCGAAACGTAGAACGGCGTTAGCCAGATGGCGTCAATGCCGAGCTTTTTCAGGTAATCAAGACGTGAGGTCACACCGCGCAGATCTCCCGTACCGCGGCCGGTGGTGTCCTGGAAACTCTTAGGGTAAATCTGGTAGATAACGCCGTTTTGCCACCAGTGAGGAAGTGTATTCATGGAGTTGTCCTTTAAGAAGGCGAAGGGGCGCAATTGCGCCCCGAACAAAGGTGAGACTTAGACCGGCAGCGTGCCCTGGCGCAGTTTGCGCTTGTACACCACCATGGTGAGGATAATCGGCACCACGACGGCGATAACCATCGCAATGCTGTAAACGCCCCAGAAGGTCGGCTTAATGGACAGGATGCCCGGCAGGCCGCCAACGCCGATACCGTTCGCCAGCACGCCGTTCAGACCGCACAGCAGGCCCGCAATACCGGAACCGATCATCGCGCAGAGCATAGGGAAGCGGTACTTCAGGTTGATCCCGTACATCGCCGGTTCGGTAACGCCCAGATAGGCAGAGATAGCCGCCGGGACGGAAATTTCACGCTCGTTGCTCTTACGGCTGCAAATGATGATGCCGACAACGGCAGAAGCCTGCGCGATGTTAGACAGCGCGATCATCGGCCAGACCGGCGTACCGCCCATGCTTTGAATCATCTGCATATCAATCGCCAGCGTGGTCTGATGCACACCGGTGATAACTAGCGGCGCGTACAGGAAGCCGAACAGCGCAGCGCCTACCGGTGCGAAGCTGCCGGTCATCAGGTGACGTACGGCGAAGGCCACACCATCGCCAATCCAGCGGCCGAACGGACCAATCAGGGCATGGGCGAGGAAGACCGCCAGAATCAGCGAGCACACCGGGACGATAACCAGATAAAGGTAATCAGGAACGATGCGTTTCAGACGGGTTTCAATAAAGCCCAGTGCCAGACCAGCCAGCAGTGCCGGGATAACCTGCGCCTGATAGCCGACTTTAGCGATGGTGAACAGGCCGAAGTTCCACACTTCAGGCACCTGCTGACCCAGCATGTAGGCGTTCATCAGCTGCGGGGAAACCAGCGTCACGCCGAGGACGATACCGAGAATTGGCGTGCCGCCCATCTTTTTCACCGCTGACCAGCAGATACCGACCGGCAGGTAGAAGAAGATGGCCTCGCCAATCAGCCATAAGAAGTCATAGATGGTTTGCAAAGATGGGTGCATCTGCGCCAGCGTCTGGCCGTTGCTCATCGGCAAGTCGCCGATAACGTTACGGAAGCCTAAGATCAAACCCCCGCTGATAAGCGCCGGCAGCAGCGGGAAGAAGATCTCGGCGAAGTGCGAAATCATCTGCTCGTGCCATTTCATGTTCTGACGGGCCGCCAGTTTTGCCTGCTCCTTATCCGCAGATTTCTGACCGGTGGTGGCCAGCAGCGCTTCATAGTAGTCGCCCACTTCGGTGCCGATAACCACCTGGAACTGACCGGCGTTAGTAAAGCAGCCTTTCACCATCGGCAATTCTTCGATGGCTTTTGGATTGGCCTTTGCCGGATCGTTTAGCACGAAGCGCAGACGCGTGATGCAGTGGCTGACGGTAGCGATGTTGTCGCGCCCGCCGACCAGTTCGATAAGTTTATCGATGTTTTTTTGTTCTATTTTTTTGCTCATTATAGGGCCTTAAAACAGAGGTGAGATCTCCCCGATACCCGCCACTTCAGGCTGCTTGAGTCTGGCAGCCTGACGGACTCAGGATCAAAACCGTAATTAACACGCTGGAGATAAGCGTACCGGGTTTAGGTTTTCGGGAAAATGGGAACGTTCCCGAAACGTCGCGACGATCACATTAAAGCTGATATTAAGCTTAGGCCAGGATCGCGGGGATCACTATCTGATGCGGCTCGCTTTTACCGCCGATTTGGGCGATGAGCTGTTCTGCGGCGCGGCGTCCAGCCTCGGCGTAGCCGGGATCGACGGTGATAATTTCCGGGTGCAGAAACTTGGTGAGAGGAGTGTTACCGACGCTCGCCAGCTGGACCTTGTCGATGCGCTGATCCTGAAGATACTTGCTGGCCCCCAGCGCGAGGGTATCGGTCGCGCAAATCAGCGCGCTGGTTTCTGAGGTGATGACCTCACGGGCAAAATCGTAGCCTTGCTTCATTGCCAGACCCGGCAATGCGGCGGTCGGCGTGAGCTTATGCCGTTTGCAGAAGGCCTGATACGCATCGTGACGGCGCTGGCCGGTGGTGGCATCGCTGGTGGGGACGCCGAGGAAGCTGATGTGACGGTGCCCGAGATCGAACAGCCGCTGCATGAGCTGGGTAATCGCGCCGGTATCGTCGTAGCAAACGGAGGTAAAGCCGCTGGCGTTACGCGCCATCAGCACCAGCGTAGACTGCCAGTTAGTCAGTATTTCTTCGGTCACGCCGGTAAAGCCAAACAGAATCACGCCGTCAATGTTGCGGCGTTTAAGCATCGCCAGGTGCTCGACCACTTTTTCCGGCGAGAACTGGCTCTCCATCATAATCGGGTCGTAGCCCTGCTCGTAAAACTCGGGCAGCATGGTTTGCACGGCGAGGTTTTCCGATAGCGAATCGAGACGGGTGACGATAATGGCGACCACCTTATCGCTTTGTCCACGCATGGCGCGCGCCGAGCGGGAAGGGGAGAAGCCGTGCTGCTGCATGACCTCTTCGACGCGCTCGCGGGTACGGTCGCTGACGCCGCTTTCATTGTTCAGCACGCGGGAAACGGTGGATTTACCGACGCCACTCAAACGAGCGATATCTTTGATGGTCAGCCGATTTTCCAGCATATAGTTGCCCCGTGTGAATAATTTCTATGGTTAAACCTGATGGTTTACGTACCGTTGAATTGCCGTCCGTTATTATATCGCTCTAATTGTCATACACCTTATGATTTTCTCCGTATAATTCGCGGCGTTTTTCTCATCTAACCTTACCGGAGGCGTTATGGATCCCGATCCCACACCTCTCTCCTGCGCGAGAGTCATTTTCCGGTAAGCCAGTTTTCGCTGCCTTACCGATGCTGTGAGGCAGTGACATCCTATTTCATGTCCCTGCAATAAAAAATAATTGCCAATAGGCTCAGGTTTATCCGTGCCCGTTGGACCGACTGCGTTCGTCTAAGGCGAGCGCGGGGGACTTTTTATGCTGAAAAATTTAACCCGGCAGCTGTTTGCACAGCTTGGCCGCCATTTGCCGCGCCGTTTGGTACAGCGCGATCCTATGCCGACTCAGCAAAGCGTCGCCAATACGCCAATTCCACCTTCGCTGAGCGAACATTGCCTGAAAATGGCTCAGCTCAGCGAGCAGGAGCTGTGGCAGGCGTTTAACAGCCACCCGGAAGGGCTGAATGCGGCGGAAGTAGAACAGGCGCGCGCTGTCCACGGTGAAAACCAGCTGCCGGCACAGCAGCCGCAGCCGTGGTGGGTACACCTGTGGCTGTGCTACCGCAATCCATTCAATATCCTGCTGACCGTGCTGGCCGCCGTCTCCTACGCCACGGAAGATCTGTTCGCTGCAGTGGTTATCGTGCTGATGGTGGGGATTTCCACCTTGCTGAACTTCGTACAGGAGGCGCGTTCCACCAAGGCCGCCGACACGCTGAAAGCGATGGTCAGCAACACCGCAACGGTGCTGCGCGTCATCAATGATAAAGGCGAAAGCGGCTGGGTTGAGCTGCCTATCGATCAACTGGTGCCGGGCGATATCATCAAGCTCGCCGCCGGGGATATGATCCCCGCCGATCTGCGCGTGATTCAGGCCCGCGATCTGTTTGTTGCGCAGGCGTCGCTGACCGGTGAATCGCTGCCGGTGGAGAAAGTCGCCAAAACCCGCGAACCGCAGCAGACTAACCCGCTTGAGTGCGACACGCTGTGCTTTATGGGCACCAACGTAGTGAGCGGAACCGCGCAGGCGATGGTGATTGCCAGCGGTGCCAACACCTGGTTTGGCCAACTGGCCGGGCGCGTGAGCGAACAGGAGAGCGAGCCGAACGCTTTCCAGAAAGGTATTAGCCGCGTCAGCATGTTGCTGATCCGCTTTATGCTGGTGATGGCGCCTATCGTGCTGGTGATTAACGGCTACACCAAAGGCGACTGGTGGGAAGCGGCGCTGTTCGCGCTGTCGGTAGCGGTCGGCCTGACGCCGGAAATGCTGCCGATGATTGTCACCTCAACGCTGGCGCGCGGGGCGGTGAAGCTGTCAAAACAGAAAGTGATTGTGAAGCACCTCGACGCCATTCAGAACTTTGGCGCGATGGATATTCTCTGCACCGATAAAACCGGGACGCTCACCCAGGACAAAATCGTGCTGGAAAACCATACCGATGTCTCCGGCAAAACCAGCGAACGGGTGCTGCACACCGCGTGGCTTAACAGTCACTACCAGACCGGGCTGAAAAACCTGCTCGACACGGCGGTGCTGGAAGGGGTCGATGAAGTGGCGGCGCGTCAGCTCTCCAGCGACTGGCAGAAGGTGGACGAGATCCCGTTTGATTTTGAACGCCGCCGCATGTCGGTGGTGGTGAATGAACAACCGGACGTGCATAAGCTGATTTGCAAAGGCGCGTTGCAGGAGATCCTCAACGTCTGTACGCAGGTCTATCACAACGGTGAAGTGGTGCCGCTGGATGAGACCATGCTGCGCCGTATTAAACGCGTGACCGATACTCTCAACCGTCAGGGTCTGCGCGTGGTGGCGGTGGCCAGCAAGTTCCTCCCGGCGCGGGAAGGTGACTATCAGCGTATTGATGAGTCCGACCTGATCCTCGAAGGCTACATTGCGTTCCTCGATCCACCGAAAGAGACCACCGCACCGGCGCTGAAAGCGCTGAAGGCCAGCGGCATCACCGTCAAAATTCTGACCGGCGACAGCGAACTGGTGGCGGCGAAAGTGTGCCATGAAGTTGGGCTGGATGCGGGCGAAGTGATTGTTGGTAGCGATATCGAGCATTTGAGCGATGACGAGCTGGCCCAGCTGGCGCAGCGCACCACGTTGTTTGCCCGCCTGACGCCGATGCATAAAGAGCGCATTGTTACGCTGCTCAAACGTGAAGGCCACGTGGTTGGCTTTATGGGCGATGGCATCAACGATGCGCCGGCGCTGCGGGCGGCGGATATTGGCATTTCCGTGGACGGTGCGGTGGATATTGCCCGTGAAGCGGCCGATATCATTCTGCTGGAAAAAAGCCTGATGGTGCTGGAAGAGGGGGTGATTGAAGGGCGTCGTACTTTCTCTAACATGCTCAAATACATCAAAATGACCGCCAGCTCGAACTTCGGTAACGTCTTTAGCGTCCTGGTGGCCAGCGCCTTCCTGCCGTTCCTGCCGATGCTGCCGTTACACTTACTGATTCAAAACCTGCTGTACGATGTATCCCAAGTGGCGCTGCCGTTTGATAACGTCGATGACGAACAGATTCAAAAGCCCCAGCGCTGGAATCCGGCGGACCTTGGCCGCTTTATGGTGTTCTTCGGGCCTATCAGCTCGATCTTCGATATTCTGACCTTCTGCCTGATGTGGTGGGTGTTTAAGGCCAATACGCCAGAAATGCAGACCCTGTTCCAGTCCGGCTGGTTTATTGAAGGGCTGCTGTCGCAGACGCTGATTGTGCATATGATTCGTACCCGCCGTATTCCGTTCGTGCAGAGCCGCGCCGCGTGGCCGCTGTTTGCCATGACTCTGCTGGTGATGGCGGTCGGCATCGCGCTGCCGTTCTCGCCGCTGGCAAGCTACCTGCAATTGCAGCCGCTGCCGCTGAGCTACTTCCCATGGCTGGTGGCGATTCTGGTGGGTTATATGACCTTCACTCAGATGGTGAAAGGGTTCTTCAGCCGCCGCTATGGCTGGCAGTGATTGACAATACCCACGGGGACAAAAACAAAAAAGGCAGCCATCGGCTGCCTTTTCTTATACTGCTGGAAATCAGCGACGAACGGCGATCGCTTCGATTTCAATTTTCACGTCTTTCGGCAGACGCGCGACTTCAACGCAAGAACGCGCTGGGAAGGTGGCGTTATGCTCGGTGAAGAACGCTTCGTAAGTGGCGTTAACGGTCGCGAAATCGTTAAGATCTTTAACGAATACGGTCGTTTTAACGATATCGCCCACTTTCAGGCCGGCGGCTTCAACGATAGCTTTTACGTTTTCCAGCGACTGGCGAGCCTGAGCGGAAACATCTTCCGCTACGCTACCATCTTTCGGGTTAACCGGGATCTGACCGGAAGTGATAACCATACTGCCCAGGTCAACGCCCTGAACGTATGGGCCGATAGCTGCTGGTGCCTTTTCCGTCGCAATAGTCTTGCTCATGATATCTCCAGATAAACTGCAGTAGTAAGGTGTTAGCCATTATAGAGACGCTAGATATCAATACCAACCGCAATTAGTTGGCCAGCACCACATAATGAGAAAACTCTTTTTCACAGTATTTGCATTTGAGTGCGATGTCATCGGCGCGTTTTTTCACTGCAAAGCTTGATGAAACGGGTTCAGCATGACTGATGCAGTTGCTGTTCGGGCACACCAGCACGCTTTCGATGCGTTCCGGCAGGCTTGGGCGAGATTTTCCCACCACTTCATAGTTGTCGATCCGGTTAACCGTCGCCTGCGGTGCATACAGTGACAGCTGGTTAACCTGTTCGTCGGTCAGGAAGGTATTTTCAATCTTAATCAGGTCTTTACGGCCCATCTCACCTGATGGCAGATTCAAGCCGATGGTGATGCGCTGATCGGTTTCGGTCAGTTTGAACAGCGTTAACAGCTTAAAGCCGATCTGTGCCGGGATATGGTCAATCACGGTGCCACGTTTAATGGCTTCTACCTGCAATTTGTTATCGTGTGTCATCGTCATTTCCCCCTTACAGAGCCAGTTCGCTATTCAGTACCAGTGCCAGTAACGCCTGGCGGGCGAAGATGCCGTTGCCGGCCTGCTGGAAGTACCAGGCGTGCGGCGTTTTATCGACATCGGTGGTTATCTCATCAATGCGCGGCAGCGGATGCAGGACCTTCATGTTGTCGCGCGCGCCTTCGAGGTCTGCGGCACGCAGAACGAACTGCGCCTTGACGTTGGCGTATTCGGACGGGTCGAGGCGCTCTTTCTGTACGCGGGTCATGTAGAGAATATCGACCTCAGCCATCACTTCATCAATGGCGCTGTGCAGGCTCCAGGCGATGCCTTTTTCGTCGAGCATATCGAGGATGTACTGCGGCATCGCCAACGCATCTGGGGCGATAAAGTAGAAGCGGTTGCCGTTAAATTTCGCCAGCGCCTGGGTCAGCGAGTGGACGGTACGGCCATATTTCAGGTCTCCAACCATCGCGATATTGAGGTTTTCCAGACGCCCCTGGGTTTCCTGAATGGTGAACAGGTCGAGCAGCGTTTGGGTCGGGTGCTGGTTGGCGCCGTCGCCAGCGTTCAGGATTGGAATGCCGCCGGAGAACTCGGTCGCCAGACGCGCTGCCCCTTCCTGCGGGTGGCGCATCACGATGGCATCGACGTAGGTGCTGATTACCGAGATGGTGTCGGCCAGCGTTTCGCCTTTTTTGCCAAGCGAGGTATTGGCGCTGTCGGAGAAGCCGACCACGCTCGCGCCCAGGCGATGCATTGAGGTTTCAAAAGACAGACGAGTGCGCGTCGAGGCCTCGAAGAAGCAGCTGGCGATAACTTTATGCTTGAGCAACTCCGGCTGCGGATGTGCTTTTAGTTTGGCGGCGGTCGCCAGCACCAGTTCAAGGTCTTCGCGGCTGAGATCGTTTATGGAAATGATGTGTTTTTGATACAGCGGATTAGCCATGTTTATCTCCTGACGACGGCGCAAAAAAAAAGCCCCTTAAATAAGGGGCTTTACGAATACGGATGCAACGGAAAGGAAAAACGGCAGGCCAGCGTCTGTTTTCAGACGCGGTAAGACGCGATGTCGTACACACTGAACCATATTTCCTCCTGGCAAACGGAGCGGAATTATACGCAGCTTTATCCGGCAATCAAGGGGGAGATTCACAATTTACGCGACGAAAACGATTCTTACTGAATGGTTAGTTGAATGCTGTGAATTTAAATTCCAACCCTGGATAAAGATACAAAATGTGCGCCAGCGCAGCCACGGCGAGAGTCATGATAAAAAGTAGTGGTATGGTAACGCGAAAATACGTATAACAACTAAAAATTGAAACATTGTTTTATTTACGGAGTCGTTATGATTATTGGCAACATCCATCACCTGCAGTCGTGGCTGCCGGAAGAACTGCGTCAGGCAATTGTCCATCTTCAGGCCAACGTGACTGACGAAACCCCGGAGGGGAAATATGACATCGACGGTAACCGTCTGTTTTATCTGATCTCAGAAAATATGACCGAACCGTTTGCCGAGCGCCGTGCGGAATATCATGCGCGTTACCTGGATATTCAGGTGGTGCTGAAAGGCCAGGAAGGGATGTCATTTAGCGTGCTGCCTGCGGGCAAGCCGGACACCGATTGGCTGGCGGATAAGGACATCGCGTTCCTGCCGGAAGGCGTGCAGGAAAAAATGGTGGTGATGAGCGAAGGCGACTTTGTGGTCTTCTACCCGGGCGAAGTACATAAACCGCTGTGCGCGGTAGGGCAGCCTGCGAAAGTGCGTAAAGCAGTGATTAAACTGCTGGTGGAGTGAGGTTTACCCTCACCCCGACCCTCTCCCTAAAAGGGAGAGGGGGAAAGACTGTTCTGTTATTCCGGCATTTGGGGAGAGCATGAAGACCGCACTGCTCCGTTCCCACGCCCCTTTGGTGAGAGCATGAAGACCGCACTGCTCCGTTCCCTCGCCCCTTTGGTGAGAGCATGAAGACCGCACTGCTCTATTCCCTCGCCCCTTTGGGGAGAGCATGAAGACTGCACTGCTCTGTTCCCACGCCCCTTTGGTGAGAGCATGAAGACCACACTGCTCCGTTCCCTCGCCCCTTTGGTGAGAGCATGAAGACCGCACTGCTCCGTTTCCTCACCCCTTTGGTAAGAGCATGAAGACCGCACTGCTCCGTTCCCTCGCCCCTTTGGGGAGAGGGCTAGGGTGAGGGGAACAATCGCACAATAGATTCCCCGTGTCCTTCCAGGATAAGTGGAATCACTGCGACAGCGTCGCCACCATCACCGCTTTGATCGTGTGCATCCGGTTTTCCGCCTGATCGAACACAATGCTGGCTGGTGATTCAAAGACCTCGTCGGTCACTTCCATGCCACCATGCATCCCGTATTCTGCCGCCATTTTCTTACCCAGCGTAGTCTGGTCATCATGGAATGCTGGCAGGCAGTGCAGGAATTTGACCTGCGGGTTGCCGGTTAGCTTCATCATCGCACTGTTTACCTGATAGCCGCGCAGCAGGGCGATACGCTCGGCCCACTTCTCTTTAGCTTCACCCATCGATACCCATACGTCGGTATAGATAAAGTCCGCGCCCTTCACGCCGCTGGCAATATCTTCGGTCAGCGTGACATTACCGCCATTCTTCTGCGCCAGCGCTTTGCATTCCGCGACCAGGCTCGCTTCCGGCCAGCACGCTTGTGGCGCCACCAGACGAAGGTCGAGACCGGTTAACGCTGCGGCTTCCAGCATCGAGTTACCCATGTTGTTACGCGCATCACCGGCGTACACCAGCGTCATTTCGTTGAATGCTTTACCCGGCAGGTGTTCCTGCATAGTCAGCAGATCCGCCAGCAGTTGGGTTGGATGGAATTCGTCGGTCAGCCCGTTCCACACCGGAACGCCGGCATACTCCGCTAGCGTTTCAACAATCTCCTGGCCGTAGCCACGGTACTGGATACCGTCATACATCCGGCCCAACACGCGGGCGGTGTCTTTAATCGACTCTTTGTGGCCAATCTGGCTGCCGCTGGATCCAAGATAAGTGACGCGAGCGCCCTGATCGTAAGCGGCAACTTCGAAAGAGCATCGTGTACGGGTTGAGTCTTTTTCGAAGATGAGCGCGATGTTTTTACCGGTCAGGTTCGGCGACTCCGTGCCGTTCTTTTTATCCGCTTTGAGTTTTGCCGCGAGCTGCAGCAGGGTGGTGATTTCTGCAGGGGTAAAATCGAGTAATTTTAAGAAGTGTTTTTTATACAGACTAGACATTTTTCCCTCACCTGGCTCAAGCCACTTATTGAATTAAAATTCACTTTATATGGATGAATATTCATTTGCAACCCCAATAACAAATCTTTATCGGAAAGGTGGAGGCAATGGCAACGGTATGTGACAATAAGAGTATCAGCCACATTATGAGGAACGAGCCATGGCAAACCCGGAACACCTGGAAGAACAGCGTGAAGAAACACGTCTGATCATTGAAGAACTGCTGGACGACGGCAGCGATCCTGACGCGCTGTACACCATTGAACACCACCTTTCTGCAGACGATTTCGAAAGCCTGGAAAAAGCGGCGGTTGAAGCGTTCAAGATGGGTTATGAAGTGACCGAGCCGGAAGAGCTGGAAGTGGAAGAAGGCGACACCGTCATCTGCTGCGATATTCTCAGCGAATGTGCGCTGAACGCTGAGCTTATCGACGCTCAGGTTGAGCAACTGATGAATCTGGCTGAGAAATTTGAAGTTGATTACGACGGTTGGGGCACCTACTACGAAGATCCTAACGGTGAAGAAGGTGACGACGACGAAGATGAAGTCGACGAAGACGATGATGGCGTTCGCCACTAAGTCATCTTGATTCCCTACGGCAGCACCCGCTGCCGTAGGCCAAGGATCCCGGAATGGACTACCCGCAAATACTCTCCCCTGTTTACCGCTTTCTGCACTGCAAAACGCCCCAGGCGTGGCTGGATCAAGCGCGCTTACCTGAAAATCTTCCTCTGCTGCTGACCGACCATCTGGTGTGCGAGCTCAAAGCGGCGCAAACCGCGATGCTGATGGTGCGTAAATATGTGGCGGATAAAGACGGTGCACAGGCGCTTCTGGATTGGCTAAAACCATATGAAGCATTCACCTTCCGCGACGGCGAAGAGCCGGATTTTGTCGCGCTGAACAAACAGATTGGTAAAGGCGTGATGCCGAAAACCGACGATCCGTGGGGATGCCAGCTTATCGACAGTATGGTGCTGCTGATTAAAGAAGAACTGCACCACTTTTGGCAGGTACGTGAAGCGATGCAGCGTCGTAATATTCCCTACGTGAAGATCACCGCCAGCCGCTACGCGAAAGGCATGCTCAAAGAGGTGCGCACCCACGAACCGCTGACGCTGATTGATAAGCTGATTTGCGGTGCTTACATCGAAGCGCGTTCCTGCGAACGCTTTGCCGCGCTGGCACCGTATCTGGATGACGATCTGCAGGTGTTTTATCTGTCGCTGCTGCGCTCGGAAGTGCGGCACTATCAGGACTATCTGACCCTGGCCGAGCAGATTGCCGACGGTGATATCAGCGAGCGCGTACGTTTCTTTGGCGAAGTCGAGGCGGCGCTGATTACCTCTGCTGACGACGAGTTTCGCTTCCACAGCGGTACGCCTGCCTAGTCTTCTTTCCCGGCGCGTTCGCGCCGTTTTCCAGCTTCTCTGAATCGCCAACGCTCTCGCAGATGAAATATGGTGGCTGGAAATGCCCGTCCGTTGCCGCAATAATCAACATTCATAAAGGGGAAATATAATCCCCGGCAGAACTATTGATTGGAATAAGGATGGTTGATGAACTGGGCTCACGTAATTTTGGCAGGCTATATTGGCGCGGTGATTGCCGTGATAGTCGGCGTATTTCGTAAAAAGGGTTGGGTTGGGAAAATCGCCGGTGCCGTGATTTTTGTGGTGGCGATTATCGGCTGGAATCTGTTTGACGTGCACTACCTCATACCGCGCATGAGCCCGGATTATGGGCAAACCGAAGAGCAGAAATTTGAATCAGCAATGATGGCAATGCCAACATTCCAGGTTATCAAAGAACAAGACCCGGCATTCTGGCAGCATATTCTTGAACTGTCGGTGCAGATGAAAAAGGCAGGGAAGGGCCAGCAAGAGATCATCGATGCCATCCAGCCGCAAATCCTGCAGCTACAGATGGCGCGTTTGCAGCAGGCGCCTGACGCTAACGTGGTTGAGTATATGAAAATCAACCTTGAGCAGATTGCCGAGGCTAAAAATAGCGGCGATGACGTGTGCTTCCGCTTCCTGTTCCCCGCGGTCAAAGGCGGTATCAACCCGGTGAAGGTGATTTCGCATGAAGTCCTTGCTCGCCGTACCGAGAGCGATGCGCGGATGATGCGTGCCGCCTATGGGCCAAATAAACACGCGGTGACTCCGCAGGAAAAACAGCAGGCTCTGGCAGATATGCAGACCATTGGCCCGGCGCTGGTACAGCGTTATGGCCAGGATATCGACATTATGTCTGACCCGAGCAAAGGCGTGGGTAAAGAGAAGGTTGCCTGCCAACTGGTGCAGGATTTCTGGTCGCAGGTTTTGGCGCTGCCGGAAGTGAATGCCGCGGGCGTCGTACGTTTGGCGTTGTCGCCTGAAATGCAGTAAATCGTTTACCCCTTTGAATTACTCAAAGGGGTTTAAGCATTCTCACTTCGCAGTCAACGTGGCCGGTGCACCCTAGCGGTTCGGCAATATGAGCAAAGCCAAGGCGCTCATAGAGGCGAATGGCCTCCGTCAGGAAAGCCGTCGTCTCCAGATAACATTGCTGAAAACCTTGTTCGCGGGCATATTCGAGCGCCGTCAGCGCGAGTTTCTTCGCCAGCCCTTGCCCACGTGCGCTGGATAAAAAGTACATCTTCTGCAATTCACAAACGCCCGGCTCGCTACAGCTAAGCGGAGCAACGCCACCGCCGCCGACAACCTGTCCATTCAGCTCAACCACCCAATAAGCCGCGCCTGGCTGGCTATACACTTCGAACAGCTCGTCCAGATTGGGATCGGCCACCGTATAGCCTTTATCGGCGGTTAAACCGTATTCGGCAGAGACCTGGCGGATGACGGAGGCGATAGTGACATTATCTTCAGCCGTTATCCGGCGAAGCGTCGCAGCAACGGGCGTAACAACACTCATAGCAAACTCATGACATAAACGTGGGACATATGCAGTTAATAACACTGTGAGGAGGGGAAGCGCAAGCGAGGATAATTCAATAAAAAGCCTCTGAGCAATGGCATCAGAGGCTTTCGTTGGTCTGTGGTGTCGGATGACGCTGCGCTTACCCGACCTACATGAGGGTGCTGGTGTGTCGGATTGTGCTGCGCTTATCCGATCTACATGAGGGGGCCGGTGTGTCGGATGGCGCTGCGCTTATCCGACCTACGTTGAGGGTGCTGGTGTGTCGGATGGCGCTGCGCTTATCCGACCTACGTTGAGGAGGCTGGTGTGTCGGATGGCGCTGCGCTTATCCGACCTACATGAGGGTGCTGGTGTGTCGGATGGCGCTGCGCTTATCCGACCTACATGAGGGTGCTGGTGTGTCGGATGGCACTGCGCTTATCCGACCTACGTTGAGGGTGCCGGTGTGTCGGATGACGCTGCGCTTATCCGACCGACGTTGAGGGGGCCTGTAGGCCGGATAAGCGTAGCGCATCCGGTGAACATACAGGCACCCTCCAACAACCTTACAGCGCGGCGATGACCGCCTGCTGCTCAATCAGCTTCGCTTTCGCTTCTGCATAGCTGTCCAGTTTCTCACGCTCTTTGGCGATCACCGCTTCCGGTGCACGCGCCACAAAGCCTTCATTAGACAGTTTGCTTTCGATACGGCTGATTTCGCCTTCGATTTTCGCCACTTCTTTCGCCAGACGCGCCAGCTCATCGTCTTTGTTGATGAGACCAGCCATCGGGATCAGCAGCTCAGCGCCGTCGATGATTTTGGTCACGGAAACCGGGCCTTTGTCATCCGCAGGCAGGATAGTTATGCTTTCCAGACGCGCCATGGACTGCAGGAAGCTCTGGTTGTCGGTGACGCGACGCACTGCGTCAGCGCTGCAACCGCGCAGCAGCAGCTCAAGCGGTTTGCCTGGAGCAATGTTCATTTCCGCACGGATGTTACGCACGGCAATGATCGCCTGCTTCAGCCATTCGGTATCGGCCAGAGCCGCTTCATCAACCTGGGACGCATCGTACGCCGGGAACGGCTGCAGCATGATGGTGTCAGCGGTGTTGCCGCAGATGACCTTCACACGCTGCCAGATGGTTTCAGTGATGAATGGAATAATCGGGTGCGCCAGGCGCAGCAGACCTTCCAGAACGGTCACCAGGGTATTACGGGTGCCGCGCAGTTCAGACTCCGAACCACCGTTCATTACCGGCTTGGTCAGCTCGAGGTACCAGTCGCAGAACTGGTTCCAGGTGAACTCATACAGAATGCCCGCGGCGATATCGAAGCGGAAGTTATCCAGCGCTTCGCGGTACGCTTTAGTGGTCTGATTGAATTCCGCGAGGATCCAACGGTCTGCCAGAGACAGGGTTTTCTCGCCGCCGTTGAAGCCGCAATCCTGATCTTCAGTGTTCATCAGCACAAAGCGGCTGGCGTTCCACAGCTTGTTACAGAAGTTGCGGTAACCTTCCAGACGCTTCATATCCCAGTTGATGTCACGGCCGGTAGAGGCCAGTGCCGCCAGGGTGAAACGCAGGGCGTCGGTGCCGTGTGGCTCGATGCCGTCCGGGAACTGCTTCTCGGTACGCTTGGCAATTTTCTCAGCCAGCTGCGGCTGCATCATGTTGCCGGTGCGTTTTTCCAGCAGGTCGGCCAGAGAAATACCATCAACCATATCCAGCGGGTCAATCACGTTACCCTTGGATTTGGACATCTTCTGCCCTTCGTCGTCACGAATCAGACCGGTCATGTAGACGGTATGGAACGGAACCTGCGGTTTGCCGTTTTCATCTTTGATGAAGTGCATGGTCATCATGATCATGCGGGCAATCCAGAAGAAGATGATGTCGAAGCCGGAAACCATCACGCTGGTTGGGTGGAACTGACGCAGCGCATCGGTATTTTCCGGCCAGCCGAGGGTAGAGAAGGTCCACAGCGCGGAGGAGAACCAGGTGTCGAGAACGTCTTCGTCCTGACGAAGCGCAACGTCGGCGCCGAGGTTGTTTTCGCTACGCACTTCTTCTTCGGTACGGCCAACAAAGACGTTACCGTCGTTGTCATACCAAGCCGGAATACGGTGACCCCACCACAGCTGACGGGAAATACACCAGTCCTGAATATCACGCATCCAGGAGAAGTACATGTTTTCATACTGTTTCGGCACGAACTGGATATCGCCGTTTTCTACCGCTTCTACGGCAGGCTTCGCCAGCACGTCAGCACGGACGTACCACTGGTCGGTCAGCATTGGCTCGATAACCACGCCGCCACGGTCGCCGTAAGGAACGGTCAGGTCGTGTGGTTTGATCTCTTCCAGCAGGCCCATCGCATCGATGGCCGCCACAACGGCTTTACGCGCAGCAAAGCGTTCCAGCTTTTGGAACTCAGCCGGGATAGCGTTGGAATAGACGTCAGACTCTTCGCCTTTGGTGTCGTACACTTCAGCAGTTTCGCGAATATCGCCATCAAAGGTCAGGATGTTGATCATCGGCAGGCTGTGACGTTTCCCGACTTCATAGTCGTTGAAATCGTGCGCTGGGGTGATCTTCACGCAGCCAGTGCCTTTTTCCATATCGGCGTGTTCATCGCCAACGATTGGAATGCGACGGTCAACCAGCGGCAGAATGACGAATTTGCCGATCAGATCTTTGTAACGTGGATCTTCCGGGTTCACGGCCACGCCGGTATCACCGAGCACGGTTTCCGGACGGGTAGTCGCGACAACCAGGTAATCTTTACCGTCTGCGGTTTTCGCACCGTCGGCCAGCGGATAGCGGATGTGCCACATCGAGCCTTTAGATTCGCGGTTTTCCACTTCCAGGTCAGAGATAGCGGTGCGCAGTTTCGGGTCCCAGTTGACCAGGCGCTTGCCACGGTAAATCAGGTCTTCTTTATACAGGCGGACAAAGACTTCTTTCACGGCATTGGAAAGGCCTTCGTCCATAGTGAAACGCTCGCGTTCCCAGTCAACAGAGTTGCCGAGACGACGCATCTGACGGGTAATGGTGCCGCCGGATTCCGCTTTCCACTGCCAGATTTTATCGATAAATGCATCGCGACCGTAATCGTGACGGGTTTTACCTTCTTCAGCGGCAATCTTACGCTCAACCACCATTTGGGTCGCAATACCCGCGTGGTCAGTACCGGCCTGCCACAGGGTGTTTTTACCCTGCATGCGCTGGTAGCGGATCATGGTGTCCATGATGGTCTGCTGGAAAGCATGACCCATATGCAAACTGCCGGTGACGTTCGGCGGCGGGATCATGATGCAGAAGGACTCTTTGCTTTCATCGCCGTTAGGCTTGAAATAGCCCTGCTTTTCCCAGTGCTCGTAAAGCGGCTGTTCGATATCTTGTGGGTTATATGTCTTTTCCATTATTTCCAGGTTGCCGTATTCAGGTTAAAACCAGCCACGCGATAGGCCTTGTAGCGATCGCGCGCCAGTTGTTTCAGAGTTTCTTCATAAGGGACGAAGTCTACCACTTCTGTGAAAGCGGTGGCAAAATCTGCAAAATTTACCCGCAGACTGATCAGTATATCGCGAGGGCTGCTGTTGCGCTTCGCAGGCCAGGCAATCTCGACCGGGGCACCACCACGCGGACCTTCTCCCGCCAGATTATGCGGCACAAAGCTTTCCGGTGGACGCGTCCACAGCGCTTCATCCAGGCGAATGGCCTGCTGTTCGTCTTCACAGGCAATGAGCACGCGCTTACCTGCTCGCCAACGTTCTGCGGCAATTTCACACACTAACTGCTCGACGGCGCTGAGGTCGTCGACGGTGGTGTCGTTGTCCAGAATATAGAACGTTGCATTCTTCATATATGGGGCTTCTTGTGGTGGATTTAAATGCTTTGCTATGTTGCACACCGTAGGCCAGATGGCCCGGCCTACGGGGCAATTTCAAACTTACTCTTCGCCGTTAAAACCCGCGCGGTTAAGCAAGAACTGGGACAGCAGCGCGACCGGACGTCCGGTTGCGCCTTTGGCTTTGCCTGAACGCCATGCGGTACCGGCGATGTCCAGGTGAGCCCAGTTATATTTACGGGTAAAGCGCGCGAGGAAGCAGCCCGCGGTGATGGCACCACCAGGACGGCCGCCGATGTTTGCCATATCGGCAAAGTTAGACTCTAACTGCTCCTGGTACTCGTCACCCAGCGGCAGACGCCATGCGCGGTCGCCCGCCTGCTCGGACGCGCCAATCAGCTCGTGCGCCAGCGGGTTGTGGTTCGACATCAGGCCGGTGATGTGATGACCCAGGGCAATTACGCAGGCACCGGTCAGAGTGGCCACGTCAATCACCGCTTCTGGTTCAAAGCGCTCAACGTAAGTTAAGACGTCACACAGCACCAGACGGCCTTCGGCATCGGTGTTCAGCACTTCAACGGTTTGACCGGACATCGTGGTCAGTACGTCGCCTGGACGATATGCGCGCCCACCCGGCATGTTCTCACAGCCGGCCAGTACGCCGATGACGTTAATCGGTAGCTGAAGTTCAGCGACCATACGCATCACGCCGTAGACCGCCGCCGCACCGCACATGTCGTACTTCATCTCGTCCATACCTTCGGCAGGCTTGATGGAGATACCGCCGGAGTCAAAGGTCAGGCCTTTACCAACAAGCACGATAGGACGAACGTCTTCCGATGCCACGCCTTTATACTCGATGACCGACATCAGGGATTCGTTTTGTGAACCGTCGCCGACCGCAAGATAGGAGTGCATCCCCAGCTCTTTCATCTGCTGTTCGCCGATGACGCGGGTGATGACGTTTTTGCTGTAAGAATCAGCCAACTGGCGCGCCTGAGAGGCGAGGTAAGCGGCATTACAGATGTTTGGCGGCATGTTGCCGAGATCTTTTGCTGCTTTGATACCGGCGGCAATGGCCAGACCGTGCTGAATGGCGCGCTCGCCGCTGGTCAGTTCACGACGGGTTGGCACGTTGAAGACCATTTTACGCAGCGGACGACGAGGCTCGCTTTTGTTGGTTTTCAGCTGGTCGAAGCTGTACAGCGTCTCTTTTGCCGTCTCAACCGCCTGGCGTACTTTCCAGTAGTTGTTGCGGCCTTTCACGTGCAGCTCGGTCAGGAAGCAGACCGCTTCCATCGAACCAGTATCATTCAGGGTGTTGATTGTTTTCTGAATAACCTGCTTGTACTGGCGCTCGTCCAGCTCACGCTCTTTGCCGCAGCCAATCAGCAGAATACGCTCTGACAGCACGTTTGGTACGTGGTGCAGCAATAAGGTCTGCCCCGGTTTGCCTTCCAGTTCGCCGCGGCGCAGCAGCGCACTGATATAGCCGTCGCTGATTTTATCGAGCTGTTCGGCAATGGGAGAGAGCCGACGTGGTTCGAATACGCCCACGACGATACAGGCACTCCGCTGCTTCTCCGGGCTACCACTTTTTACACTGAACTCCATGCACTACGCTCCTGAATCTTAAAGACAACGGCGGTGGCTACGGATAGAATTGCAAGCTTACGTAACTCATTTCCGCTGTTGCGGTGACTTCGTGTTAATCTTAACGTTATTACGGTGTTGGCGCGTCAGAACATTTCCTGAAACGTGAAACCGCTGAGTCATTTAATCTTAGCGATGTTTTCGACGACTCAAGAGAATAAATGACGTTTAAGCCATGAAACAAGCTATTTTCCTGCAATAAGACGGGTTTTTACGGGCGTATTTATAGTGATAATCATACGATATCTGGTGCGGGAGACGCTAAAAAGCCAGCTTGCCATCCTCTTCATCCTGCTTCTGATCTTCTTTTGTCAGAAACTGGTGAGGATTCTGGGCGCAGCGGTTGATGGTGATATCCCGACAAACCTGGTGCTCTCTTTGCTGGGACTCGGCGTGCCTGAAATGGCGCAGCTTATCCTACCGCTGAGTCTGTTCCTGGGTCTATTGATGACGCTGGGCAAACTGTATACCGAAAGTGAAATTACGGTCATGCATGCGTGTGGCCTGAGTAAAGCGGTACTGATTAAAGCGGCGATGGTACTGGCGCTGTTTACCGGTGCGGTCGCTGCAGTGAACGTGATGTGGGCGGGGCCGTGGTCGTCCCGGCATCAGGATGAAGTCCTGTCAGAGGCCAAGGCCAACCCGGGTATGGCGGCACTGGCGCAGGGGCAGTTCCAGCAGTCCAGTGATGGTAATGCGGTGCTGTTTATTGAAGGCGTAAAAGGTGCGAGTTTCCATGATGTCTTCCTGGCGCAGCTTCGCCCGAAAGGTAGCGCGCGCCCATCGGTAGTTGTCGCGGATTCCGGTCAACTTTCCCAGCTCAAAGATGGCTCTCAGGTCGTGACCTTGAATCAGGGGACCCGCTTTGAAGGTACCGCCTTGCTGCGCGATTTCCGCATTACCGATTTCAAAAACTACAAGGCTGTTATCGGCCATCAGGCGGTGGCATCGGATCCTACCGATACCGAACAGATGAGCATGAGCACGCTGTGGAAAACCGATACCAATCGCGCCCGTGCCGAGCTGCACTGGCGATTCACGTTGGTGGCGACGGTCTTCATTATGGCGTTGATGGTTGTCCCGCTGAGCGTGGTGAACCCGCGTCAGGGGCGCGTGCTGTCGATGCTGCCCGCCATGCTGCTTTACCTGGTGTTCTTCTTGCTGCAAACCTCGCTGAAGTCTAATGCGGGCAAAGGCAAAATTGACCCGGGTCTCTGGATGTGGACGGTAAACGTGGCCTACTTTGCACTGGCCGTGGCGTTGAACCTGTGGGATACCATCCCAATGCGCCGTATCCGCGCCCGTTTGATGCATAGAGGAGCGGTATAATGCAGCCATTTGGTGTACTTGACCGCTATATCGGCAAGACCATTTTCACCACCATCATGATGACGTTGTTCATGCTGGTATCGCTCTCCGGTATTATCAAGTTTGTCGATCAGCTGAAAAAGGCCGGGCAGGGGAGTTATGACGCCTTGGGTGCGGGTTTATATACCATTCTCAGCGCGCCAAAAGATGTGCAAATCTTCTTCCCGATGGCCGCACTGCTGGGCGCTCTGCTGGGGCTGGGCATGCTGGCTCAGCGCAGCGAACTGGTAGTGATGCAGGCATCCGGTTTTACCCGTATGCAGGTAGCGCTAGCGGTGATGAAAACGGCTATTCCTCTGGTACTGCTGACCATGGCAATGGGCGAGTGGGTGGCACCGCAGGGCGAGCAGATGGCGCGTAACTACCGTGCCCAGCAGATGTACGGCGGCTCGCTGCTTTCTACCCAGCAAGGGATGTGGGCGAAAGATGGCCACAGCTTTGTCTATATCGAACGCCTCAAAGGCAGCGATGAGCTGGGCGGCGTGAGTATCTACGCGTTTAATGATGAGCGCCGTTTACAGTCAGTTCGTTATGCTGCCAGTGCTAAGTTTGATACCGAGCAGAAGGTGTGGCGTCTGTCGCAGGTGGACGAGTCCAACTTGAGCGACCCGAAACAAATTACCGGTACGCAGACGGTAAGCGGCACCTGGAAAACCACCCTCACGCCGGACAAGCTGGGCGTGGTGGCTCTGGACCCGGATGCGCTGTCTATCAGCGGCCTGCATAACTACGTGAAGTACCTGAAAGCCAGTGGTCAGGATTCCGGTCGCTACCAGCTCAATATGTGGAGCAAGGTCTTCCAGCCGCTGTCCGTGGCGGTAATGATGCTGATGGCGCTGTCGTTTATCTTCGGGCCGCTGCGTAGCGTGGCAATGGGTGTGCGCGTGGTGACGGGGATCAGCTTTGGCTTCGTGTTCTACGTTCTCGACCAGATCTTTGGCCCGCTGACGCTGGTGTACGGCATTCCGCCGATCATCGGTGCGCTGTTGCCAAGCGCCAGCTTCTTCCTGATAAGCCTCTGGCTGATGATGCGAAAAAGCTAGTCGCAATGCATGATGTTAAAAACCGGCCTCGCTTCGCGACGCCGGTTTTTTTGTGCCTGAAACTTGCTGTCGGGCTGTGTGATTCCCGAGGGCGCTCTCGCTTGCCCGGGCTACGGATCAACGTGCGTACAGGCTTATGTCGGCCGGATAAGGCGTTCACGCCGCCATCCGGTAAACGAGCGATGAGGTGCTAGCGGCGTCTACCACCGAGCAGGCTTCCCAGCATGCCGCGCACGATCTGATTCGTGACCTGACGTACGGCGCTTTTCGCTGCGGTTTGCACCAGACCATCATGCTTGCCGCCGCGCGGCCCGGTTGTGCCAAAGACAATATCCTTCAAACTCCCCAGCAGGCCACCATCGTCGCTCTGCTCGCCTTTAGTAGGTGGTGAATCGGCCTGACCCGCGCTGTTCTGCACACCTTTTTTCAGCATCTCAAACGCCGACTCCCGGTCGACTTCATCCTCATATTTGCCGTACAGCGGCGAGCTATTGATAAGACCGTTGCGCTCATCGTCAGTCACAGGCCCCATCCGTGAATCAGGGGCAATCACCATCGCCCGCTCAACAACCGACGGGCTGCCTTTCTCATCAAGGAACGAGATTAGCGCCTCACCGGTACCCAGCTCCTGAATCGCCTGTTCGGTGCTAAATGCCGGATTAGCTCGCATGGTCTGCGCCGCGGTTTTCACCGCTTTCTGATCCTTTGGCGTGAAGGCGCGTAGCGCGTGCTGTACGCGATTTCCCAACTGCCCCAACACGGCATCGGGAATATCCGCCGGGTTCTGTGAGACAAAGTAGACGCCGACGGCTTTGGAACGAATCAGACGGATCACCTGCTCGATTTTATCCAGCAGCACCTGAGGTGCGTCGTTAAACAATAGGTGCGCTTCGTCGAAGAAGAACACCAGCTTCGGTTTTTCCAAATCGCCCGCTTCCGGCAACTGCTCGTAAAGCTCGGAGAGCATCCACAGCAGGCTGGCTGCGTAAAGTTTAGGCATCTGATAGAGCTTCTCGGCGCTAAGAATATTGATAACGCCTTTGCCATTGCTGTCGACGCGCATCCAGTCTTTGATATCGAGCATCGGCTCGCCGAAGAAGTGCTCAGCTCCTTGCTGCTCCAGCGTCAGCAGCCCGCGCTGAATCGCCCCAACGGAGGCGCTGCTGATATT
Organism: Kluyvera huaxiensis; assembly: GCF_040149365.1. Lineage (NCBI taxonomy): Bacteria > Pseudomonadati > Pseudomonadota > Gammaproteobacteria > Enterobacterales > Enterobacteriaceae > Kluyvera > Kluyvera huaxiensis. The sequence continues at coordinate 38,369 of NZ_JBEFLV010000010.1, read as the reverse complement.
ACCGTACTGGTTCTGGAACGATTTGCCGTTATCACCGATGTACTGAGTAATGGCGCGCAGGTCTTTAAAATCCAGCAGCAACAGACCCTGGTCGTCGGCGATACGAAAGATGATGTTGAGTACGCCGGACTGCACCTCATTAAGGTTCAGCAGGCGCGCCAGCAGCAGCGGGCCAAGATCTGAGACGGTGGCGCGCACCGGATGGCCCTTCTCACCAAAGATATCCCACAGCACCACCGGGTTCGCATGCGGTTCCCAGTCGGTTACGCCGATTTTATTCAGCCGCGCCAGCAGTTTCTCGGAGGCCTGGCCTTCCTTCGCAATACCGGTCAGGTCACCTTTCACATCCGCCATAAATACCGGCACGCCAATCTCGGAAAACGACTCAGCTAGCTTTTGTAAGGTGACGGTTTTCCCTGTCCCCGTGGCACCGGTTATAAGTCCGTGACGGTTGGCCATGCCGGGAAGTAAAACCAGCTGTGTGTCCTGGGTACGTGCAATCAGCAAAGGTGCGCTCATGGGTAATCCTCCATTTTCTCTGCGTCGAGTATAGGCAAAACAATGACATTGCGGTGCGGCAAATTGTCCATTTTGCGGCGCAATATCCAGTGCGGACTATGCTTTGCATACGGTTTGCTTTTTTTTGGAAGGTTATGTCCAGATTCTTTTTAAACGATCGAAAACAGCTGGTCGATGATGCGATTGAAGGTTTAGTGTTGTCCGCACCTCACGGTAATTTGCTGCGACTGGAGGTCGATCCGGCTATCCGCATCGTGGCGCGTAGTGACTGGGATAAAAGCCGAGTGGCGATTATCTCCGGCGGTGGCTCCGGCCATGAACCGGCGCATGCGGGCTTTGTTGGTAAAGGCATGCTCACTGCCGCCGTCTGCGGCGATGTTTTCGCGTCGCCCAGCGTGGATGCGGTGCTCAATGCGATTGTCGCCGTCACCGGCGATCGCGGCTGCCTGCTGGTTGTTAAAAACTACACCGGCGACCGCCTGAACTTCGGCCTCGCTGCCGAGAAGGCCAAGCGTTATGGTTTAAAAGTTGAAATGGTGATTGTCGCTGACGACATCGCGTTGCCGGAAAACAAGCAGCCTCGCGGCATCGCCGGTACGGCATTCGTACATAAGATTGCCGGATACGCGGCAGAGCAGGGTAAATCGCTCAGTGAAGTACACGCGATAGCGCAGCGCGCCTGCGACAGCGTATTCAGCCTGGGGCTAGCGATGGAGACCTGCAATCTGCCAGGCCATGAAGCTGAAGGGCGTATTAAACCAGGCCAGGTTGAGCTTGGGCTGGGGATCCACGGCGAACCCGGGGCATCGACGGTCAACAGCCATAACAGCAAGGCGCTGGTAGACACGCTGGCGCAGACGCTTAAAGCCTCGGTGGGCGATTCGCGCGTGGCGGTACTGATTAACAACCTGGGCGGCGTATCCGAGCTTGAGATGGCGCTGCTGACCAAAGAGCTAGCGCACTCGGCATTGCGTGAACAGATTGCTTATCTGATTGGCCCCGCCACGCTGGTCAGTTCGCTGGATATGAAGGGCTTTTCACTCTCTTTACTTATGCTGAACGACGCCAGCGAACAGGCGCTGTTGGCTGAAGTAGAAACCGTTGGTTGGGTGAAAGCAACCGCCTTTGGGCCGCTTAAAACGCTGCAACATGCCAAAGTACACGACGCGCTGGACGTTCAGCCATCGGAGAACGCGCAGGTGCATGACGTGGTAGAGCGCGCCACCCAGACGCTGCTCGGCCTTGAAGAGCGTTTGAACGCGCTGGATGCGAAAGTGGGCGACGGTGATACCGGCTCGACCTTCGCGCTGGGGGCGCAGGATATCGCCACTCAGCTTGCGCGCCATGCGCTGCCGCTGAACGATCAGGCGCAGCTGTTGCAGTTTGTTGGCGAGCGCCTGGCGACCGTGATGGGCGGCTCCAGCGGCGTGCTGATGTCACTGTTCTTTACCGCTGTGGGACAGGCGCTATCGCAGGGTGAATCGCTGCCGAATGCGCTGTTGGCTGGTTTAAAACAGATGAAGTTTTACGGTGGGGCGCAGGTGGGTGACAGAACGTTAATTGACGCACTGCAGCCCGCACTGGAAGCGCTGCGTGATAGCGGACTGGACGAGGCGATTCTCGCCGCCCAGCGCGGTGCGGAGAGTACGGCGACCATGCAGCAGGCGAAAGCTGGACGCGCCTCTTACGTTAGCAGCGATAACCTGAACGGCGTGCCGGACCCGGGAGCCGTAGCGGTGGCAGAGGTGTTTGCGGCGTTAGGCAAAGATGAACGTTAGGAGAGAACCGGCGGCAGCGCGCCGCCGGTAAAACATCAGAAGTCGGCTTTCAGGACTACGCGGTAGCGGGCTTTGCCGTCACGCACGTGCTGGATGGCATCGTTAATTTTTGACATCGGGAACAGCTCGGTAATTGGCGTGACCTTGCTGCGGCCAGCAAACTTCATCAGTTTGCGCAGTTCAAACGGGTTCCCAGTCGCAGAGCCGGAGATGCTGCGGTCGCCGCCAATCAGCGTAAACGCCGGTACCGGCAGCGGTGTCAGCACGGCACCCACGGTGTGGAAGTTACCGCCCGAAGCCAGAGCTTCGAAGTACGGCTGCCAGTTCAGGTCAACGTTGACGGTGTTGATGATCAGATCAAACTGACCGGCGAGCTCTTTCAGCGCTTCCGGTGAGCGGCTATTTACCACGTGATCTGCGCCCATCGCCCGCACTTCCTGCTCTTTCGACGGATTTGAACTGAACGCCGTCACTTCTGCACCCATCGCGCGCAGCAGCTTGATGGCAATATGTCCAAGCCCACCAATCCCAATCACCCCTACGCGGCTGGTGGCGGTGACGTGATGCATCAGCAGCGGTTTAAACACCGTAATCCCACCGCACAGCATTGGGCCTGCGGTTTCGATATCAATGTTGTCTGGCAGTGGGATCACCCATTGCCAGTCGGCGCGAAGCTTATCAGCAAAGCCGCCGTGGTTGAGGATGGTTGGTACTGAACCTTCGGTACAGTTAATTTGGTTGCCATCGATACAAGCATCGCAGTGACCGCAGCTTCGCGCCGTCCAGCCAATGCCTACGCGTTGGCCAATCTTCAGCCCTTTACTCTGCGCAGCACTACCCAGTGCTACCACGTGGCCAATCACCTCGTGGCCGGCAACCAGCGGATATTGCGAGAAGCCCCATTCGTTATCGATCATCGACAGATCCGAGTGGCAGATCCCGCAGTAATCCACCTTCACCTCAACGTCTTCCGGCAGCAGTTCGCCCGCGTCGTATTCCCAAACTTCCAGTTCCGCTCCAGCATTTTTAGCGGCGTAGCTTTTTATTATGGACATCGTGTATCTCTTTCGTGTGGTGTTGAACTGAGAGTGTAGAGCATGCGAGGGGCTAGCGCTTGGCGGAAGGGGGGATTATGACGGCGAGGTGGTGATGATAGAAAGATGCTGTTTTTTTCGACACTTAGCGTGTTTGGTGCATGCTGGTGCTTGCATGGCAGCGCGCGGCAGGTATAATCCACAACGTTTTCCGCATACCTTTCCGTGCCGGAGTGGCGAAATCGGTAGACGCAGTTGATTCAAAATCAACCGTAGAAATACGTGCCGGTTCGAGTCCGGCCTTCGGCACCAAGTCTTATCTAAGTCGTTGTTTTAAAACAATTTAATCCATAATTTTGCTTGAAATCGCGTAGCCCCTCTTACAAAAGGGTATACGAGGCGATGTCTCAGCGATATAAACTCTATCGTCGAACCAGCGGCATTTATGTTGTCCGCATTAGCGTTCCCCAACGTTTTCGTCGATACGCAGGACAGTGTGAGATTCACACTTCAACAGGCACTCACGATCTTCATGAAGCAAAGCAGAAGTCCGCGCTCCTGTTGGCGGTCTGGTATCAGACCTTACAAGAGTATGAACAATTGGATTATCGAACTTTAAGTGACTGCGCCCCGCTGCTTGCTGGTGAGGGTATGATCTCGCTTTCTAACTTTGCTCAGTCAGTTGAGTTGCCTGTTGCGCAATTAATACAGGCGGTGATGAACCGTAATCTGCCCGTATTCTGGCTGGCGACGGGGCAGGCTGGCTTTTATGTTGCAGCGCTCTCTGAGGCTGAGCTAGACCCGCTTGATGGCAGTTACGTTCTTAATTATGGCGAAGAGAAGGGTATCGAGGGGGTTGCTAAAGGCTATCTGCAACTCACTGCGCAACCAGCACATTTACGTAACATTATTAGCGACGGTTATTCAGAAGCTTCGGTGTTCAAAACTGCCGGAAGCGATGCTAAAGGCGGTTGGTTTTTCACCTCCGGTTGGCCGGTAATTAAACCCGATACGCTTTTGATCAATAAAGTCCATGCAGAAAGCCTAAGGCTTGATTGGCTGGCTAAGACCACGCCTCCAGTCGCTAGCGTTCATCCTACCGTGCCTCTTGCCGCTCCTGCCCCTACTATCGATAACGAGTATGTTAATCGAAAGTATTACACTAAGAACCTGTCGTGGTTATGCTCTGAATATCTAAAGCATCGGCGCAAGGGCAAGGTATCGGAGTCGGCTATAAGTGATATCCGTAACTATTTCAGCTTTATGATCGAAGCGATGGGTGACATTCAGTTGGAAGATTTTGATCGCGATTTCCTCCGGGCTTATGAGAGCAAACTGCGCACGATCCCAGCAAACCGTAATTTAGTCAAAGCTAAATATGGAGTGAAAACGCTGGATCAGTTAATCGCCAAAGCGGCAGAATGCGGCGATAAATTGATGACTGAGGAATCCGTTAGGAAGTATATCAACGGCATTTATGGTGCAATGAAGTGGGCTGTTGCTGACGGTAAGCTACTGAAATCGCCATGCGAAAACTTTTTTCCAGCCGATGATAAAGATGAGCGAGATCAGGATCATACTGACATATTTGAACCGCATGAAATTAAAGCGATTTTTTCGTTACCGTGGTTTGAGGCTGGAACTGTTGAACGCAATGCGCAAGGGCGATTCCATCAATATTGCCCGTTTAACTATTGGGCACCTTTGCTGGGCTTGATGACGGGGGCGCGAGTTAATGAAATCGCTCAGTTACTGCTGAGTGATGTTCTGGCAGACGACGGCGTCTATTATTTGAACCTTGAAAGCGATAATGAAAGCGGAAAGAAACTCAAAAACGCTAATGCTCGCCGCAAGATTCCGCTCCATTCAAAGCTGATTAGTCTCGGTTTCATCGACTACGTGAACGCCTTAAAAGATGCAGGGTATACCCGTCTCTTCCCGGAGCTTAAACCACATAAAACAAAAGGCTATGGTAGGCCAGTTTCCGCATGGTTCAATGAATCGTTGCTTGCGGGGCGGTTGAAACTCGAGAGGAACAGAAGCAAATCTTTCCATTCTTTTCGCCACTCAGTTTCGACTTTGCTCAAGGAGAAGGGCGTTAGCTCAGAATTACGAGCGCAGCTACTTGGGCATGTGCGCGGCGAAACTGAAACGGAAGTGCGATATAGCAAAGACCTCAAACCAATTCATATGATTGAAGTCGTGGAGAAAATTGATTTTTCGTTACCTGATATAGCGGAATTCAACATTCCTGACGGGCTGGATGCTGTCAGAGATGCGTTGCGAAGAAAGCGTGGCAAACAAACAGGTTGAATCAGTTACTATTCAGTTGAGTGATGCTTGAATGCGCTGGGACGCTTCCTGGCGCGTTTTTTATTAAGGGTGGTGGATTTCATAGTGCTGAATTTGGAGACGCTCAAAACGCGTTTGGTGAAACTTGATGACCTACGATTGCACCCGCAGCCCTTCTACGCTTTCTGATGGTAGATTCATCACTGTTTTAATGCTGGCCTCTATGTTGCCAATGATGTCTTCGCGCGGGCCGCTGCGCCAGTCATCGCTTGCGTAAAAAGCATTGAGAACCGCAGCCATGCTTTCAGCGCTGTCAAAGGCGCGAATCAGGTAATAGCAGTCCGGGTCATGCAGAGAGTTACCAAACGAAACAACATCGATCCCGTGGCGTTGGTGTAGGGGCACGCTGATGTCCTGCATAATGGTGTGAAAAGCAGTTCCGATGCCTTTGTGCAAGGTGTATTGCAGTATCTCGACGGTTCTCAAAGCATTATCTCCGCGTCGCCTCTGGACGGCTCCCTTGTTGATAGCAATAAAGTAAACCGGACTGGGCCATGAAGCTACTGCTAATCAGACAGTCATCCGTAAGCAGAAGCTGCGATATACGGTTCAAACGCGCTGTAAGGCTCTCTGGCGAGTGTTTTAAAGAAGGTAGTCGAAATCATGGTGCAGAATTCGCGGCGCTCTCATAGAGTGGCTGGCGAAGCCAGATGGAACAAACGTAGCGGAGTTCAAGCAATCAATGAGAAATCTGGGCGAGCTTTAGCTTTACCGCGTCGCTTAACTTTGGAGGCTGATTGCCTCTATAAGGACTGTCTCACCGCCACGGAAATTTTCGGATGCAATGCTTAAGAGGGGCGCTTCCAAACCTAGGGCATCCACTTTTTCGCTCCCAACTTATCTGGCTGCATTTACACCGCGAACACGTTGAACGTTAGCAGCTTCTGGTTCTATTTGGTTGTTACGCAGGAGAGGTAAAAACGGCAGGTTTACTTTTGACGGCAACGCCATAAGACACCAAACAGCAGAGAAGTGTAATTGTTAAAAATGTTAAAACATAACTTGTTCTTTAAGATGTAAACCCTTCCTCGGGGGGGAAGCCGGACATATCAACCCTAAGGCCATCTGAGAAGATAGCCTGTAGGTTGCTCGGTTCCCCTTGCCAGATGAAGATCAAGTCTTCCTCGTGGTGTGACGACCTTTCTTGAAAGATGCATTATGCGCAAAAGAAGCTACTCAAGAATCCGCCGATAGCTACTTTCACCCTCTGCTTGGCTGCATCAAACGCTTGCGCGCCCTACCTACCACAATCAACGTTACGCAGAGTTCCCATCCTGACGTCTTCCGCTAAACAGCGGTGATCTCCACCTACCCGGACCGGTTTACCGCATGAGGTAGGTGTCAGGAGAGAAGCTAGCACACCATCATTTTAAAGAAAAGTCATATATATCATATGGCTGCGTTCATATTCTGAACGCAGTTATCGATGTTAACCTAAAGGTATGAGAACACTGTCGTTTTTCATATACAAAGGGTGCTTCGGCTCACCTGTAGCGTTTAAGACGAAGCACATTGTGCTCTCTGGCAATAGCTGTCGGACGGTCGTTGAGCGTTTGAGGTGTCTTCCTTCATTTCCCCATGCGGCGACAACCAGTCCGGCACCGCTAACAAGACGTATCAAGTGGCTATCGTTATCTTTGCCAATGGGATCAGACGCTTTCATCATTTCATGTCGCTGGGTGTGAACGAATGCGAACAGGTTGGCCATGTATACGCCACCTTAGCCCCAGCTTTTGGCAAACGATATGCAGCGGCTCAAGGTGCGATCATCCTTCTCAGCATCGGCGTATGAAGGGTTTAGCCCTATGAAAAGGGCATATGGTTTTGATTCGTCCCAGACTCGTGATAACGAGTAGCGATATTGACCGCACGGTGAAAAAATCGCGTCTTTAATCATTTCGGTTGTCCTTATGAAGTGATGGTTTCAGCCTAACATGTCTTTATCCGTTTTAAGCGCCAACAAACGACCGTTTTCCGACACCCCTTCGCAGGTATCTTCTGGGATGTTGAAAAATTAGCCTTGGCAATTGTTGGCAGGCGTCCTATTGTTGACACCGTTTTCTGACAGGTATTGAGAGGTGTTGAGAATGGCGATTTTCGGCTACGGGCGTGTCTCTACCGCTCAGCAAGATACGGAGAACCAGAGGTTGGAGCTTGAGCAAGCTGGTTGGACGTTTGACTTTTGGTTTACTGATGTCGTTAGCGGGAAAACCCCTGCTATGCAGCGCAAAGCATTCTCAGAGTTGCTGGGCAAAATTAGGGACGATGAAACGCTGGTTGTAGCCAAACTTGACCGTTTGGGGCGTGATGCTATTGATGTGCTTCAAACGGTCCGGGTGCTATCTGATCGCGGCATCAGGGTGATAGTCCACCAGCTTGGGAACACTGATCTCACCTCCGCTGCCGGGAAGCTGTTATTGTCAATGCTGGCGGCTGTAGCTGAGATGGAGCGAGATTTGCTGATTGAGCGCACTCAGGCGGGGTTAACGCGGGCTAAAGCTGAAGGCAGGAAGTTGGGAAGACCCTCTAAAATTGCACCAGAAGCTCGTGGAGCGATTGTAGCGAAAAAGAATAGCGGAACCAGTGTCAGCGCGTTAGCGCGCGAATATGGCGTTTCCAGAGCGACTATAGCGGCTATTGTCGATTGAATATGGAGAGTTTATGGCTTACACAGCAACGGTTATCCCTGTAATGATCGCATCCCCTGGTGATGTTACTGAAGAAAGAAGAATTATCCGGGAAGTAATCCACGAATGGAATGATATTAATTCTGCCCTCTCGAAAGTTATGCTAATTCCTGTTGGGTGGGAAACCCACACATCACCGGAGCTTGGCATGAGACCTCAGGAGTTAATTAATCAGAGACTGCTAGTTGATTGCGATCTATTGATTGGTGCTTTCTGGACACGACTTGGCTCTCCGACAGGTGATGAAGCAAGTGGGACTGTTGAAGAAATTCACAAGCATTTAGACGCGGGCAAACCTGCAATGATATATTTTTCATCTAAACCCGTAGTGCTTGATACCGTGGATATGGGGCAATATGATGCCCTAAAAGCATTCAAACAAGAATGCATGCAACAAGGCTTGATTGAGACCTTTAATGAGTCAACTGATTTTAAACATAAATTATATAAACAATTAACGCTGACACTCACAAATAATTCATATCTGAAAAATATCATAAACTCTTATCGTTCAGAAGGAACTGATAATTTAAAACAAGAATCTCCTAAGATGCTTCTATCTGAAGATGCAATTTTCGTCTTGAAGATGGCATGCGAGGACGAAAGCGGTGGGATATTAATATTAGAGCATCTGGATGGAACAGATATTCATGTTGGCGGCCAAAGTCTCGGTGGAGGAAATGCTAGAGAGGTTGCTAAATGGAAATCTGCTTTAGATGAATTGAAATCCAATGAATTAATATCTTCTCGGGATTATAAAGGCGTTCAATTCGAAGTTACTCATAAAGGATGGACTCTTTTTGAATCATTGAAGAACAAGTAATTCTGCTTTACCTATTTGAAGGCGGGGAAACTTACTTTCCCCGCTTCATTTCACTCAAACGAAGCCGCGATGACTTCCCCGGTGCTGGCGTTAAAAATACAGAAATATTGAAGTGGTGTTAGCATCTCCAGGCTATTAATTGCCTTAGCCTGTTGTCCGAACATTTGAATAGTTCGTTTGTTCTCGTCATGCCAGAGATAGGTGTTGAATACCGGCTGCGCTTCACTTTCCTGCCACACATGGCGAAACGTCGCTTTCTTGTCCATTACCTGCTTGCACTCCCTGACCGGGTTGTGGTGCGTTTTCGCATAGCATTCCGGGTTGTCATCTGCACATACGATATCTTTTCGTGCTGTCTGATGCTCAGCACCTACAGCAGAAAAGGCGCATACACCCAGCACCAATGAGAGACTGCCCAGAGCCCCCCATACAGTTGCGCGTAGCATGCTGATGTGCTGCTTTGATACAGCATGGGCAACTACACTATAACTGGCCCAGCTAATCGCGGCTCCCGCTGCAATCGGTAATAAAAAGTCTACTCCTGTCATGATTCCCTCACTTTCCAAACCACATCGCGCCTGATAGCAAACGCTGGTGACGCCCAACCGATGATGATCATCATACTTGTTGGGTTTTAAATGTCACTATTAGTGTTTTTATTGAAAAAATAAGGATTGTCATGATACATGCGATGAATGCGAGTGACTAAGCTCGTTGACGTGAGATTGGATTCAAAATGTCTCATATGGAGCGTGGCCTTACAGTGGTCAAAATTGCACATTCAGTGCATGAAAAAATCCCTGAGAATACAGTTTGGCGAGCGGGTAAAAGAACTGCGCATTGCCACCGGATTGAGCCAGGAGGCCTTTGCCGATCGGTGCGGGTTTGCACGTAGTTATATGAGCAGAATTGAACGTGGTGGCTCTAATGCGTCTCTGGATGCGATTGAGGTGCTGGCTAACGCTCTGAGCGTTGAGCCGTGGCAGTTGTTAGCGCCTGGCCCATCTGAAGATAACGACTCGGAACTGTTGGTTCCATACGCAGCCGATGGTTCCTGTTTTCACCCCGGTTTGGCGAGCACCCGTGATGGTTCGTTTGGCGTAGGTGATAAAGCGGCTCAGAAGCGTTTTGGCACGTTTGCTGAAGCTCTTGAGTATCTTCGTAGCATGGAGACAGCAAAATGGCGTAGGCCTAATCCTAGCGGCAACTGGGGTATCGTATCAGCGGTTCGGTGGGACAAACTGAGAAAGTAGCTCAAGTGTAAGTTTATGAATTTTCATGCTGTATGGATGAACAGTATTCATTAGATGCTGATAGTCTTATGTTTCATCAGCCCTTTGTTTCTATAAGAGTGAATAAAACAGCAAAATGCGGGTGCGTTACGTAGGCGTTACGGTGGCGTTTCGCTTTGGCTCTGAATGGCTTAATTCATATAAATAACATTGAGTTAAATAGTTATTCTGAACAAGGTCTGCCGGGGTCTAACTGGTTTCAAAATCCGAACGCAGTGGCGTTTATTCAACGTCCACATAGCTGACAAATGTTCTTTCCTCCCGACTCGGCAGACCTCCAGAAACATTAAAAGGCAGGTATGGCACGTTGATGTTTTATGCCGCCACGAACACTCGGTTTGATTCCGTCCAGCGGATCAAACTTAATATGTAGCCCCTAGAACAAAAAGGTCCTACGATTGCTCTCTTAACAGCTAACAGGAACGTGATTACAGCAGGTTATAGAGACTTAGGTTCGAGTCCGGCCTTCGGCACCATCGGAACATCAATAGACGTCAACGGACGTCTTTTTTTGTGCCTGAAATCAGCGCCACACAAGGCTTTCCGCGATTTTCCTTTCAACAGAAGTCAATCTGAGTCAACCCACATCAAGTCGCTTGTGAGTATAGAACCGAGTATATATGCTGGTTCGATAATGGTTGTATACTCACAGCGGCACATGGAAGGAGAACTTTTATGGCTCTGACAGATATCAAAGTGCGTTCTGCAAAACCGCAGGAAAAGGAGTACACCCTTGTCGATGGGGATGGCATGTTTTTGCTGGTTCATCCTAACGGCTCAAAATACTGGCGGTTCCGCTTTCGCTTTGGTGGTAAGCAGCACTTGATCGCATTTGGTGTTTATCCTGAAACATCATTAGCCGATGCGAGGCAGAAGAGGGAAGAGGCAAGGAGGCTTGTTGCTGCTGGAATCGATCCTCGCGAGCATAAACGTGCTGTGAAAGAAGAACAGGCGAAAGAGGCTATTACCTTTGAGTCTGTTGCCCGAGAGTGGCATGCAACTAACAAGAAATGGTCTGAGGAACACAGCCGACGGGTGCTGAAGAGCCTAGAAGATAATCTGTTTCCAACTATTGGCAAGCGTAGCATTGAAGAGCTGAAGACTCGCGATCTGCTTGCACCTATTAAAGTTGTCGAAGCAACAGGCCGCTTTGAAGTTGCTTCTCGCCTTCAGCAGCGAACCACAGCCATCATGCGGTACGCCGTGCAAAGTGGGTTGATTGATTACAATCCGGCCCAGGAAATGGCTGGGGCTGTAGCTTCAAGTAATCGTGTCCATCGTCCAGCGCTTGAGCTGAAACGCTTATCAGAACTACTCCGCAGAATTGATGGTTACACAGGTCGCCCTATGACTCGTTTGGCCGTCGAACTTACGTTATTGATCTTTATTCGTTCCAGCGAATTGCGCTTTGCTCGGTGGTCTGAGATCGATTTTGAAACATCAATGTGGACGATTCCAGCTGAGCGAGAAACTATTGAAGGGGTAAAATACTCCCAGCGTGGCTCAAAAATGCGTACGCCTCATCTGGTGCCGCTATCTCAACAAGCGTTAGCAATCCTTAAACACGTTCACAAACTTAGTGGCGATCGCGATTTTGTTTTCATTGGCGATCACGACCATCGCAAACCTATGAGTGAAAACACGGTGAACAAGGCCCTGCGCGTTATGGGTTATGACACGAAGGTAGAGGTTTGCGGACATGGTTTCAGGACAATGGCTTGTAGTTCATTGATCGAATCTGGATTGTGGTCAAGGGACGCAGTGGAACGGCAAATGAGCCATATGGAACGTAACTCAGTACGTGCTGCTTACATTCATAAGGCTGAGCATCTTGATGAGCGGCGACTGATGCTGCAGTGGTGGGCTGATTTTTTGGATGCGAATCGGGCAAGGGAAGTTAGCCCTTATGATTTTGGTAAATAGTATAATTCCTGGCGCTTGCTATGCGTGAATTTGAAAAGCCGGCTTGAACTATAATCAATACTTTTTTATAACTGTATTATTCAGGCGACTCTGAGGTGCACTATGAAAACTTTCGATGCCCAACTTGCGATGAGCATTGTATCGCACTCAACTGGAGGTTTTAGTTATGACACTCTTGCTAGAGCGTTGATTTCTAAAGATAAAAATGAAAGCCCTGACGTCCTTCTTGAGTCATGTCGAAGCTTTTGTTTATCGCTTGAGGAAAAAGGCATTTTGAGACGATGCCACAGATGTTCTCATTCTCAAGATGAGTATTTCGAGTATATTCCCCACTAACATCTGTCCCTGAAAAAATTTTCAGGGACAGATAACTCCGTTCTTGTCATCCCCCTTTTTCTACTGTAGCTTGTGTAACACGATTCGGGGGGGGCGATTGTGAGCAACATCAACTTAATAACTACATGTACAAATGGAAAACACTTCGGTTGCGGAGATATATTGAGCCTGAGTCAATTTTCATCAGGCCGAATTTCTTCAAGTGTGCTCGTAAATTCTTGGTGTAATGCTCTGAATGAAGCTATATCTACATCTGCAACAGTATGTGTAGAGGATCTTTATAAAGGTGGGCACTGGGCGACGGCTAAAGTGATTTTAAATGATTATCCTATTGATTTATGGGTGCTTTCTGCTGGCTTGGGCCTCCTTCACCACAAAGACAATGTAGTACCGTATAAAGCGACCTTTGCTGTTGGATATGATGAATCAATACCATTATATTCTCAAGAATATGTAGGGAAAAGTTTTCATAGAACATGGTGGAAAGAAATAACCAATAGGTCTATTTTTAAATCTAAGCATCCTACATCTATTGTAGAGTTAATGAAAAAAAGAAAAAAAGACTATTATATTATCTGTGGTTCTCCAGATTATATTAATGCAATTGAACTGGATATTATTAATGGTCTTGAGTATCTGGTTGATGCAAAAAAACAACTGCTTATTATCACTTCCAAAAAAATCAATGACAGGTTGACTGCATATCTTTTCAAAACCAACCAAAATATGGCTCAGTGGTTAAGATGCAATATGCTCATGCTTAATATCAGTGTGGCAAAATACATTGTGAAGGAATTTACGTCAAAACAACTTAATGATTTAAATGAGTTATCTCAAAAGTTAGTAGAAGAACTCAAGGAGTTACCTGAGCGTGAAGTAAAAAAAGGAATTCGCCGCAGCCCAGCGGAAGTTAAGTCTTTCATTTTAAAGCTTATGCAACAAAAACCTGGTATCAGTGCAACACATGCGTTGCGAGAGTTTCGCGACGCGGGAAATTCATTTGAGGAAAAACGTTTCCGGGCTGAGTTTAAGGCCCTGATGGAAGCTAAACCTTAATTCTACTTGCCTGGGTTTCATGGTAGAATCCCCCGTTTTTTGAGGCTTTGCAGTGGCATCACAGGAGAGTAAGTTGTCGAAGCTAAAGTATTTTTTCCCTGATAGTCAGGATTTTATCGATCCCAGTTTCGACTTCTTCCGCGAAACGCGTAACGAACATCGCGTGCGTCAACGTGACGATCATTATCCGCATGAGGTTTTTCCTCATCCTTACGATGGTATGCTGGTTTCTAAAGCTGTAGTAGATGGTCTTGGCGGTGGTGAGAGTAAATATACTCGTGCCCAGCGTTTGCGTTACTTCCGTAATGGAATGAAGCACTTTTTCCGCCTGCCGGAAAATATGGAAACTATGGGTGATTGCGGAGCCTTCACCTATGTTAACCAGGACGTCCCGCCATACCGTGTGGAAGAGGTAATTGAGTTCTACGAAACTTCCCGCTTTAACTATGGCGTTTCTCTCGATCACATCGTCTTTGGCTATGAGAAGCCAGGTGAAGTATTCAGTGGTGACGTGTTGGCTGAATGCCGCCGACGCCAGGATATCACGCTGACCTTGGCTCAAGAGTTTTTGAACAAGTCCCAAAGATCTTGTTTCACCGCCTTTGGCGTTGCACATGGATGGAGCAAAACCTCCTACCGTCAGTCTGTAGAGGCTCTGCTGGCCATGGGATATAAAAATATCACCATGGGGGGGATGGTGCCGTTGAAAACGGCGCAGATCCTTGAGACTCTCGAAGAGATTAAACCGTTGCTGAAAAGTGATACGCGTGTCCACTTGCTTGGCATTGCCCGTCCAGAGAGTTTCGCCGACTTTATCAAGTTTGGTGTGACCAGCATTGACTCAACTACACCTCTGCAGCAGGCTTTCAAAGATCGGAAAAATAACTACCATATGCTTGATGGCCCGGCCTATACCGCTGTGCGTGTCCCTCAGTTTGATGCGAATCCAAGTTTGAGTCGCAAAATAAAATCTGGCGTGATTGATCAGGATATTGCACGGCATCTGGAAAAGGATGCCATGAATGCCCTGTTCGAATACGATAAAGGGGCTTTGTCCCTTGAGAAGACTCTTGATGCAGTCCTGGCTTATGAACGCCTGCATTCGGGTGAAAAAGAGGCCGACAAAATCCGTGCGGATTATGAACGCACGCTGGGAGAACGCCCTTGGAAACAATGCCAGTGCAATATTTGCCAGGCCATCGGTATCAACGTCATCATTTTCCGCGGAGCAGAACGTAACCGTCGCCGCGGTTTCCATAATATTCAGGTGTTGTACAACCGTTTACAGCACACATTGTCATTACGCTCAGAGGAACTGTCATGAGTGAATATCGTGTTCCCGCCCTGAGAATCCGACAGGGTGAGGAGAGGCAACTCTATAGCCTTGCGATAGAAGGTAAACAGATCAGCAAAATTGCAGCGATTTCGCGTATTCGTCGCGGCGAAGAGAGTTTGGTTGGTTATCAGCGTCCAGAAGTACGTAACCATATTCGCGAAATTCAGCGCTACATTGAGAGCGCAAATCCGATGATACCAAACCCGGTGATTATCGCTTTTGATAAGCGTGTGCGTTTTGAACCGCTTACAGATAATGGCGACATGGGGCATCTGGTGATACCTTTCTCCGAAGATAAGGATTTTGAGAAGCCAGGGTTTATTGTGGATGGTCAACAACGTACCGCTGCTTTGCGGGATGCGGAAATCGACTCGTTTATGATGCCGGTCTCCGCTTTTATCGCTAATGACGCAGAAGAACAGCGTGAACAGTTTATGCTGGTTAACTCCACAAAACCGTTGCCCAAAACGTTGTTATACGAACTGGCACCGCATACCCACGGCCGTCTGCCATCCGATCTGCAAATGCGTAAGTTTCCTTCACTGCTGACTCAACGACTGAACTTCGGCGAAGGTCCACTTGCGGGGCGCATCAAAACGGCGACCAATCCTGATGGGGTTATTGCTGACAACTCGATGATCAAAATGATTGATGCCAGTCTTCGTGAGGGAGCATTGTATCGCTTCCGTGATCCGGCGACAGGGTTGGGGGATGAAGGGAAGATGGTGAAGCTGCTGAACAACTTCTGGTCAGCTGTGGAAACCGTGTTTACTGATGACTGGGATAAAAAGCCTCGCTATTCCCGCTTGTTACATGGCGTTGGTATTCTTGCGCTTGGAAGCTTGATGGATGAAATCGATCATGTACATCAGGACTATAAAGGTGAACCTGGTTGGACTGAGATCCCTTCCTATACTCGTTTTGTCGAAGAGTTAAACCGAATTAAGCCGCTTTGCGCATGGAGTAGCGGGGTATGGAACTTTGGAACAGACATTGATGGCCAGCCCGTTATTCGTAAATGGAATGAACTGCAAAATCTTTCAAAAGATATATCTTTGGTCACTGATTACTTAGTAACCAGCTATATGAAAACCGTAAATGCAGATATTTAATCCATAAGTTAAATAAAAAGCCTTCTATTGTTAATAGGGGGCTTTTTAATTGTTAATGCAATAATCTCATGTTGGGATTATTTCTGCATAGTATTCATTTTTCATCTCAAAACATGAGCTGCAATCCATAAGTATGATTGATTTCATTGTCTTTTTTGTTATGTGAACTATATCACACCTTCTCAGTCCTCTTGCTGGCGGCAATCGTCTGTTTGAATTGATCAAACTTATCTTTCACGTGTATTATTTTTTCATTACGGAATGCTATTTTTCCGATCGTAACAACGATTCCCTTCATGGCTGAAAAAATACAATGACTACACAACCTGGTACATTATCAGAAGGTGACTTGGTTACTTCTCCGTTATTTAGTGGGATTGCTAAAATTCTGCGTTTATACTCAGCTGAAAAGGCTGAAATCGCATGGTTTGTTTCACCTCTGGAATCAGAGGTTAATCGCCAGATGGCAGAGATTTGTACGCTGGCGCCAGCAAAACTTTATGACGAAAGTACCGTCTACTTTCGATCGGCGGAAAGTGGGTTATGGTGCCGCGGACGCTATGGCGGACCAAGGCCTGGTAATAAGCATCTGATAATTATCCGTTCTGGCCAGAATGTCGTTGTGGATCTGGCAGACATATTTTATCCCAACTATGGGCAGGGCTTAGCAATGAACCCAGCCCATTTTCTTGCTGCCCGTTCAAACGATGCTCCGTTTTTTTACCCTCTGCGCGAGCGATTTGTCAGCGCGTGGATTAAGCAGCGTGCAGCATGCCGATCTATGTCTTCGTTGATCAGCAGTCGCGTTGAGGTCGAGCCTCATCAGATTGCTGTTGTTCGTCGAATTCTCCAGGACCAAAACCCCAAATACCTGTTGGCAGACGAAGTAGGACTGGGCAAAACCATCGAAGCGGGGCTGGTCATCCGCGAGCATATTCTGGAATGTAATCGCGACGCCAGGGTTTTGGTAGTCGTGCCGCAAGCGTTAAAAGGCCAGTGGAGTGAGGAGTTGATCGGACGCTTTGCATTAGGTGAAGTGATGATGGGAGGAGGGCGGACGCGGCAAATCCGGCTTTGCAACCATGATGAGATTACCGACTCCTTGATGCAAACATGGGGGCCGACGTTGATTGTGGTGGACGAAGCCCACCAACTCGCACGTCACGCTTGGGCTGAAGACGTTGCTAAACGCGCTCAATATACCGCTTTGACAACACTTTGCCATCAAACGGGCATTGTGTTGTTACTCTCAGGGACGCCGATGCATGGCAACGAACTGAACTTTCTTGCGATGTTGCATTGCCTCAATGAAGAAGCCTGGCCACTGGACCCGGCAGGTTGTGAGCATTTTATCCAACGCGTGGCAGAGCGTGAGAGCCTTGGCGGGATCTATACCGCGCTCCAGCCTGAAAACGACAACGGGATTATCGAAAGCTGTCTTGAGGAGTTGTCCGCAAAGTTTCCTGATGATGAGGAACTTCAGGGTTTAATTGATGAGGTGCGGCCGCTTGTTGATTTTATCGCCGATGAAGAAGGCGAAGAGCGTAGCGAGAAAATTTTGGCGCTTCGCAATTGGTTAGGTGAGCATTACCGTCTGTTTCATCGACTGTTACGTAACCGCCGCGAAGATCCTTCTCTTGCCTGGCTTTTCCCTGGGTTAGCGGGGCTGAATATCGCGCACTGGGCCGTCAAGCCTGAAGATGTCACCTTAGACGAACTTCTTGAAGACTGGCGTTCTAGTGCCAAAAATTCTCCTGAGAAGCATCGCCATATCACCACGGAGAATCTGAGCGATTGGGTGGATGCGCTGTTCACCAGTCCCCTGACATTTTCACGTCGGGCACGCTTAGCGCTGGAACAGGGACCCGCCAGCATAGATGAACAAAATTACCTTGAACAAGCGCTGGCAATTGCGAAGCAAGAGCAACGCCAAAAAGACGAGCAATTGATGATCGCCCTTAACGCATGGTTTGCGAATCACAAAGAAGGGAAAGCGGTCATATTCTGTAGTGAAGAAGCGGAATCCGCTCATCTTTTCACAAAGCTGGATCTACAGTCCACTTGGAAAATCGTCCGCCACGCGCCGGATAAGTACGCGCTTAACAACCACTGGCAGGTGCTGATATGCGACAGGCGTGGGGAAGATGGCCTTAATCTTCATGGGAAAAATCGTCTGGCCGTTCATTACAGCCTGAGTCGCGATTTCAACCGTTTTGAGCAACGTCTTGGGCGCTTCAACCGCTACTCAGGCAACTTAAGGGGCATCAAGCCGGTAGAAAGCCTCGTCATCCTGCCTGGAAGAGATGGCCTGTCATCGGAGTGGACCAGGCTTTTAGATCAGGGCATTAACCTGTTCAGACAAAGCGTAGCCAGCCTGCAGTTTGTGTTGGATGAGCAAATAGAGGCTATGTGGCGGCGTTATTTTGAGGGCGGTCTTGCCGTCATCAGTACTACCATCGATGCCCTGGGGGGAGAAAAAGGGTTCGTAGCCGTTGAGCGTAAAAAAGTGTTTGAGCAGGAGAACCTGCTTTCTATGGAGCAAGAGGTCATTGCTTCACAGGCATTTTCTGAGGCATTGCTGGAGTCTGAAGATGATGCGGAACAGCGTGCGCTTGACATGCTGCAATGGATCACCAAAGCGCTCCAGTTTAATCAACAAATTGAGGAAGATAAAACCGGGTTCAGGTTACGCTTTGAACGAGATGAATATAAGGGGCGCACGCTCGTTGATGTGCAAACTTTCATCGACAACTGTTTGCTTGGACTGGATTTTTCAGAGGGCTATCCTCCTTCTACAGCAATCATGACCCTCTCGCGTACCCAGGCTAGTTTGCACAAAAATACTTATCCTCTCCGCTACGGGCAACCTTTCGTGGATACCGTCTGGCAACTTATGCAGAGTGATCCTCGCGGTACGACGATGGCGATCCTACGCATGATGAAAACGATTAAACTCCCGTCGCCACAGTTTTATTTCCATTTTCAATGGTTAAGCAGCGCTAGCCTGGATGGCGATAATAAGCTGGTAGCTCAACGTCAGGGAGATGAGCGTTTTGCCCCGCGGCTGGAAACCTTCTGGCTCGATGCTAATGGTCGCGAAGTTGATGAAAAGATTATCGCTGTTTTGGAAAAACCGTACGATAAAAAAGGGACTGTGCTCTACGAAGATATGAACCTGCGAACCGATGTATGGCCACAGATGACGCGTTGGTTTGATCCCGAAGCCTGGAAAAATACGGTGCTGGAGTTAACAGAAAAAGCGAAGCAGCGTCAGCAAATTCGCTACCCTTCGAGTGACGTATTGCCTATTGGGCACCAGTTGATGGCGGTGAAGGCGATAATTTTGTGCAGCAAAGAGACTTTCCAGATGGAGTAAAGAATGGAATTCCAATGGAGGCAACTCCGTGAGCTACTCGCGATGGACGAGTGTCAGGACAATAATTTTGTAATCCATCAGGATGACGGTCAGTTTTTCTATCGTCTCTGGCGATGTCTGAACGATGCAGGCGCGGGGATCTCAGACCGATTACATGGCTATTATGACGCTTTACAATGTGCCCGAGCTCATGGGCTTCTGCCGTTGCGGCTGCCGCTCAAAGAGCGAATCTTATCAGAGGATTTACTGCGTGCTGGCCTACGGCGCAGCCGGGATTATCCTGGTGAGGTTCTGTTAGACGAGAACGCATTACAGATCGCGCCAGAGTTATTGGCAGTGTGGCGAAAGGAGAAAAGACGTCTGCTCCAGACCCCGCCGCTGGATACGTTGTTACCGATTCTGTTGAATGACACTAAATACACTCATTACACATCTGTTGGGCAGCAGCTTGCTGTACGCACGGTGTTGACGAGTGATAAAGACCGTTTTTTGTTTATTAACCTGCCAACGGGGGCTGGTAAGACGTTCATTATCCATTCTCTGATGCTGGCAACTCCCGCAAGTCAACTGACACTGGTGATTGTTCCGACTATCAGCCTTGCTATTGAGCAGGCTCAGCGCGCTCAGTCCATGTTACTGCAGGCAAACGCCGACCATGGTGGCGAATACACTTGGCACTCTGGGCAAACACCAGAGGCACGCGAGGCGATTAAGGCCCGTATCAAAGCCGGTAAACAAAGGTTACTGTTTTGTTCACCGGAGGCGGCATCCAGTGGTTCGCTGCTATTGCTTCTATTTTCACTGGCCAAGCGGAAAATGATTGGCGCCCTGGTCGTGGACGAAGCCCATCTTATCGATCAATGGGGTGCGGAATTCCGGCCGGAATTCCAACTGCTTGCGCCGTTGGTAAAATCATTGGTGGAAGTGAGTAAGGCGAGCATTCGCACGGTACTTCTTTCCGCGACGTGGAGTCAGGCAACGCTCAATACCCTTAAAGAGCTCTTTGCCGGTGATAACCCTCAGGCGATCGTTGAAGTTAACGGCAGTTTCCTGCGACCAGAGCCTATGTGGTACGTCAGCAAAGCTGACGATCGTGAAGATCATCGTCGGCAGGTGGAAGATGCGATTTCAACGCTACCGCGGCCGTTGATCCTTTACGTTACGACGGTCGAGGACGCCATCGACTGGCACCAGTATTTGCTCAAAGCCGGCTATAAGCGCTGCGGATTGGTCCACGGTAAAGTATCTCCACGCCAGAGAGAAAAGCAGATAGCCGACTGGGCTGAGGATAACGTTGATATCATGGTTGCGACCTCTGCATTTGGCGTCGGGATGGATAAAAACAACGTACGCGCGGTGCTGCATGTTACCGTCCCGGAAAACATCGACCGTCTCTATCAGGAGAGCGGGCGTGGAGGGCGTGACGGCTATGCTTCAGTAGCACAACTCATTTATAGGGACGATCAGATCTCTTTGGCTCGTCACCTTAACCGCGATAACCTTATCGGTGCAAAAAAAGGGTTTCTACGTTGGCAAAAAATGCATCAGAACCGGGAATCGGAATCACCCGGTTATTTCTCAGTTTATCTGGATACCAAGCACGACAGCATCAAAATTGATTCTCGTGCTAATGTCGCGTGGAACTGGCGCACACTCCTCATGCTCCAACGTGCCGGCTTCTTGAGTCTGCATTTTGCTGCACCGGATCTCGAACAGTTTGCCTCAGATAATGTGGACGATGCGAAGGTAGAACAGTACTTTAACCATTATTTCAGCCATATTGGCGTCAAACTCCATCGTGAAGGTCATCTTGATGTGCAGGAGTGGAATGGCACGTTAAAAGAACTGCGTTCCAGAGAGTTGCGTGCCCGGCAAAAAGGGTTTCAGGTGCTTGAAGATTGGTTGAATCATCAGGAAAATCCGCTATGTAGTGTCCTTGAATCGTTCTACACGCTTGATGGTTACGCCCCAGAACTGGCTTGTGGTGGTTGCCCAGGTTGTCGCTCTCAGGCGTTGTCAGCATATACGCCTACGCTGGGCTTGAATGCATATTTGATTTCTGGCGAAGAACGCGAGCGCATCGGTAGCGATATGCGTATTTATTACCCTCCGGCCCGATCCTCTGCTTTGCTGCTTCGCCAGTGGATCGACTGGATCGCACGTTTGCTAGTCACACGTGAGATTCAGGCCATCCGCGCAAGCTCGACCGTACTATCCCAATTAAGCCAACAACTTTATAAGAGCGTGCCATTCTGGTGCGCGCTTTCACATGACGATCCCTCGACAAACTGGAATGAACTGGTACTTGCCCTGCCCGGAGAGAGCCTGCCAGAACTTGACCCGTTTAGTGATATCAAACGAATCATTGTGGCCCCAGAGACGCTCCCTGAAAAAAACGTTCGGGGAAGGCTGTGGTGGGAGAGTGATCCCAGAGCTCGTACGCTGGACCAATTTATAAGGAGTTTAAGCAGTGGCAATCATTAATAACGCCCATCCGGGTAGCCAGATTCGCTTGATCTGCACAATTGATAGGGTCCTCAATCGCCGTGGAGGAAAACCGATTTTGCATGAAGATTTGGTTGAACTGCTGCGTCCCCAGGCGCTGCCGCAATCCGATATTGGTGCGGATCGTTTTCGGAAGAACCTGGATTTCTGGTTGGAAGAAGGGCTATGGCAGCAGACTGAGGCGGGTATTTCCCGACATACTCCACTCGCGAATGAGCGCAATCTGCCGAGCCGCGTATTACGCACATTGATAACAAACGAGCCAAAAGAGTCATTGCTGGAAGGCACCCGTGGACAGCCTTTCCTACTCAGTATCACCGCGTTGCTTGCGCAGGATAATTTTGCCTTCATCGGCAAGAGCACGCTGACAAAAGAGAGTGTCACGGGAGGCGTTGGACCGCTGCTCAAGGATTCGAACAACGAAGGCGTACGTCGCCAGATCAACTTATCAAATGAAGCGACAACGTTCCTTGAATTTGCTTTTTTCCTCGGTTTTGTTGAGCCATTTATGGATGGATATCTGGTTGATCCGACGCGAGCTATTGAGGGCGTACTAGACCGTGTGCTGGAGAACCACAGCAACCTTCCCGCAATTGACTTCATATCCCGGCTTGCAGAAGTCTTACCGATGATCGATGGCGGAAGCTATCGTCAGCAGGTTGAACCAATGATTACGGCAGATAACTGGACACCGAAAGAACCATTACATTTGAGCGCCTCTCTGAGTCAGGCGCTGGTGCGTCTTGAGCTGGCACTGAAGATAAAGTTTGAGATTAGGGCTGATGATCATCAGGCGCTATTGTTAACCGGGCCGGACGGTAATACCCAACGGATAAGCGCCATTAGCCCTGGGGAGCTTTTAAAATGAAAATGCTGGAATATTGGCCGTCTTTACCGAACATCAGACAGTGCATTCGTACCGAGGCGGAAGAGCTTTCGGACCATACGCTGCTGGCCGTTCATGAGCCAGCCCGAATCTTACGAATGAATACCGACGGCAGTCCGTTGGCGTATGAAACGGAAGAGCAGTTGCTAAAACACTTTCTGGAAGTGCAGCGCCCACTGCCAATCATAGGCAACACAGGGGTAGGGAAGTCCCATATTATCCGTTGGCTGGATGCGAACCTGCGCCTGCGCCCTGAATTTAAAAATAAACAGTGGCATATTGTCCGTATACCCAAAAGTGCAAGCCTACGGGAAGTACTTGAGCTTTTACTGGAAGGGCTTGAGGGCGAAATTTTTGATGAAGCGCGTGAGGATATCAACAAGGTCAGCGATAAACGCTCACCCAAAGAGATCGCTGAATGGCTTTTGATGTTGATGGGGCAAGAGCTTCGCGATCTTCATGCGCGTTCAAGCGCTGATTATGAGCAGCTTAAGCAGGAAGCGGCGGAAGCAAGCCCGGAGCAGCAGAATGCACTGCGCAAGAAGTCCTCTGAGTTAAAGAAAATCAATATTCATGCCGCAGAAAATGCCCTGCCGACGCTGATCAACGACGCTTATTTCAAACAGTTCTTACTAAAGGAAGAACAGTGCCTGTTCCGTTTCGCCAGCCGTCTAATCAGTGGCGCAAACAGCGATGAACTTGAAGAGGGTGAACAGCAACTTAAAGCCAGCGATCTTGATTTCCAAATACACCTAAGTGATCTGAGCCTTCCGACGCGTTCGTATATCAGTCGGACGCGACTCAATACGCATGAACCTGGTCGGCAGGAAGCCGCTGATATTCTGAACCTGGTGCTCGGTAAAGCAGCACAAACCCTTTTTAATCAGCTGTTTAATTTCCGGGGGCGCAGCTTTTCCGATCTATTTCTACAGATTCGAAAAGCATTGCATGAACGGGGAATGACCCTGATGGTGCTGGTGGAAGATATGTCTCTGATCACCGCTATTGAAGATGTGCTTATCGACAGCCTGGAGCGTGAGGGGACGCGCGATGGTGAAGAAGTGCTTTGTCCTGTGTGCTCGGCCTTTGCGACGACTGAAGGTTATCAGGGATATAACCGTCGTCGCCAGGGTATGCGTGACCGTGCGAAAGGTGAATGGCGGATCGAAGAGGTTGTAGGTGAGCGTTCAGAGACGCGGCAGCGGATTGTCGACTTTTGCAGTCGCTATATCAATGCCGCGCGTTTTGGGGATAAGTCTTTGCTCGAGTTCTGGAAAAAACGTACCAGCGATACGAACTGGGTGCCAAACTGGGATCAGCATGCTGAAGCCATTGAGGGTATTGATGCTTTTGGCTACAGCTCTCTGGGCTATGCGCTTTTTCCCTTTAATGAACGCGCAATTCATGCGCTGGCGGATGTTCACTGTGGCGATGGTAATAAGGGCATAAAATTTAATCCCAGAATCATCCTTAACAAAATCCTGTTAAACATCTTGTTCAACTATCGGGTTATGGCACAAGAAGGACGGTTTCCGCCTCCGCAACTTGATGGCATTACCGCACCTCATGGGCTGCGAACCTGGCTGAGTCGAAAAACGTTGGCGGAGCAGGACCGCTCTGAAACCGTCGCGGCTATTTGGGGATATCCGGCAGACAATGGTCCCGCCCTTGCTACCGCATTGCCTCCTGCGGTTGTGCGCTGCTTTGGCCTCAATGATTTGGCAAACGAACTCGCGTCGACTGAGAAAGGCGCGATCAACCCCGGTAATGCTGCAACGGTTGGACGAAAAATCGAGCCTGTCAGTGCGAAAACGGTGAAGCCAAACCCTGTTCCGCAAGAATCGGTTGAGCCTGTTGATCCCCTCGAAGCACGTGTTTACAAGATGGAGGCCAGCGTTTCCGACTGGATACTGAAAGATGTATTACTCGATCAGGATACGGCGAAATATATCCGTAACTCGCTGGCAATGATTTATGACCAGCACGCCAATGCTGACTGGTATGGTGCGAAGTCTAAGCCCGATATTCGCAGTGGGAATTTCGTTAACATTAATGTCCCAAATGCGCACGGTAACAGGCTGAAACAGGTAGTGAATTTTGTCTCCGAGGCGGAGTATAAGAAACGGTCAGTCTGGATAACTGAGGTATCGATGGCCCTTGCACGTTTCGGGCTCTATATGGACAAAAAAAATGGTCCGGACTGGACTTATTCGAAAGCTGAGGAAGATTATCTGGTTATACAGTCCTTTGCTGACCGTTGGGTGCCCTACGCTCTCACTGAACTCCTGCGCAGCAAGCGTGAAAATCAGGGGATGATACTGACTGAACATCTGCAGTTGGCCCGGGCCCTTGGCATTATCAAACCGAATGCGACCTCCAAAGAGGTGCTGAATCAATTGCTAATGAACAAAGAGGCATTGATCGGCCAACATAAATCTGCCGCCACAGAGAGCATTGCCAAAGTACGCTCTGACGCTCTTGATAAGTGGGAGGAGGTGAAGTCGAAATGGCTAAATCTCTATGCCCCAAACGATCATGCACTGGAAGGCGATATTGTGCAGAAAATGGTGCTGGAGGCCCTGAAACAACCAGCAGACAGCAGGATAGAGCAGGCGGCGAACAGAACGGTAAGAGAGATTGCGTCAACGCTGACCGAGGTCACGTATTTCTCTGATTGCGAAAACAGTGAGGCATTCGCTCAACTTATCGAGGATGCCGTATCGTTGTTGGAAGAGTTACGTGAAGAAGGTGACTATCCGGTTAATGCTGAGGTGGACTGCAGTACGCTGCAAGCAGAACTAAGTGCTTTAAAAGAAGGTGGCACGTGGGCAATGATCCTCAAATTACGAAGCATTACGCAGAAAGAAGAACCACTTGCTTTGTGGCAGTTGCTTTGCGATTTAGATGGAAAATTACTCAAGCGTTTTACAGATACTCTGCAGCGGTGGCAAAAGATTTGTAAGCAAACCTTTAGTGCGATTACGGGGTACAACCAGGATAAAGGTGGTCACCGAATCAGTGAGTGTCGCGCGCAAATTGACAGAGTCCTGATGGAGATGATGCAGGATCTTCAGATCCTCAAAGAGAATGCAGGAGGTAGCGATGAACACGCTTAAGCAGCAACTCATCCAACTTCGCAAGGATTTTCAACTGAAGAAGCAGGTGAAACAAGAAGATAATGTTTACGAAAAGTACCGGCAAATTCGCGACGATTTGCACAACGTTGCTTCATCTTTAAAGGAGACGGCAACTCAGCTTGATGTCATTACTCAACTGCCTTCACCGTTGTCGCAAATCACTCTTGATAGCCATGAAAAAGCGGCGATTTATGACGCTGAAATCGCTCTGAAAGAATTTGCGGAAAAATACCAGCATATGGCCGATGAGGCTCAGCAAAAAGGGGGATTAGGCGAGACGCTCAATGCGCTGATGGCCGTCCAGTCGAAATTTGCAGATAAAATTGATAGTAACTGGCAGGCATTCATCCACAATCTTGAAAGCCAACACATGCTGGAAACTGTCTTCCTTGAACAGCAAAAGACGTTGGGGCTCATTCGTATCTACAACGAGTACCGAACGGCTCTTGATGGGTTCAATCATCAGAAAATGATGGGGCCCGCTAATCCCATTGTGATTAAAAAACTACAGCAGTACTGTGATGAAATGGTCGAGTTAAAAGGCAAAATGGATTTTAAAGCGCCAGCCTGCGTCCTTGATTTTTTCCAGGCGCTCAATAATAGCAATCGCGCACCGTTGACTTTGCTGACGCCTGAAGTCCTTAGCTGGCTGACGGAAAAAGAAATGCTGAACTCATTCAATGTGATGCGCAAAGGTTTACTGGGATGAGTGAAATCACTACTGCTGTGCTGCATCACGTCCTCGACGCTCTTGAAGCAGAGGAAAATGCATTGCTGGTGTGGGGAGACACAGGTGGCTTCTTCAGTGAAGAAGAGTTACTGACTCACATCAGAAGAGAGTTGGGCGTTGTTTTTAAACGCACTCCGACCGATGAGGAATGTGATAATACACAATTGGCGATGCTAGACGCCGCCATGCTGATCCAAGTGCCGCACCTCAGCGGCATGCCTGTCTGGCGAACCCGAATGGGGGAGACGGTCCATCTCTTGCGTAACTTGCGCCAGTGGATGCATGGGCAAAAGCTGGACCAGAGCAAAACGCTGGTATCGGACTATCGCTTTATTCGCCGGCCGCGCACTTATCCCGATCGCATTTACGAACCGACCACGCTGATTACTGGCTGGAAAAAGCAGCTGAAATTAAGCGAGCGCGTTTGTGACATTATGCGCCAAGCGCTGGCGTCAGATAAGTCCTTCCTGCTGGCGGGTTTTCAGGTGCGATCTACCGAACGCATTATGCAGTGCTGGCAGGATCACAAGGTGAAAAGCGACACGGCCAGCGGAACCATTATTTGTGCCGGTACCGGTAGCGGTAAAACGCTGTCGTTTTACCTGCCTGCGCTGACCCGTCTTGCCGAGGAGATTTGCAGCAACCCTGAGCGCAAGGTGCGTATCCTCGCTATCTATCCGCGAAAAGAACTGCTAAAGGACCAGTTTGCTGAAACTTTTTCACAGTGCCGCAAGCTTGACGACTATATGCTCACGGCGGCCGGACGAAAAATTCGAATCGGCGCCTTTTTTGGCGATACGCCAGTGAAAGCGGAATGGTCGAGGAAAGACGTTAAGGGTAAGGTTGGGCTGCCGTTCGGGTTGATGAAATGCCAGCATCCCCACCCGCATCATCCTAAGCAAGCGTGCGGAGGGGCATTGATTTGGCGTCGTGAGGACATATTTGACGCGCGAGAGGTGCTCACCTGTACGCAGTGCCAGCATCAATTGGATCAGAGTGAAATCATGATCACCCGTGATGCGCAGCAAAATCGCGGCGATGCCCCGGATATTCTATTTACCACAACGGAGATGCTGAATCTCCAGTTGAACTCCACCTGGAGTAATCATCTGTTTGGCGTCGGAGAGGGCTATGGCCCGACGCTGGTCCTGCTTGATGAGGTCCATACCTACAGCGGAACCACCGGCGCTCAAACTGCGCTGTTGCTACGGCGCTGGATGCAGCGCACCGATTGCCTGCCGCATTTTGTTGGCTTGTCGGCAACGCTTGCCGACGCGCGGCACTTCTTTGCCAAACTGGTGGGCGCACCTGAAGAGCAGGTTGCGCTGATCCACCCCTACGCGGAAGATATGATCGAAGAGGGGGCTGAGTACCTGCTGGCGCTGCGAGGCGATCCTGTCTCTGAAACGGCATTACTCTCCACCACCATCCAGGCCAGTATGCTGATGGCGCGCATGTTGGATAGTGAAGCGAATAAGTCGAAAGGCACGTGGGGTAAGAAAACCTTCATCTTCACCGACACTCTTGATGGTAACAACCGTCTGTACCATGACCTCAGCGATGCCGAAGGCTGGGTCACGGGGCCAGGGGCGTCGCGCATTGATCACCCACCGTTGGCCGTATTACGCAGCCCCTTTGATGATACTGCACCTGAGCGGTCTAAAACCGAACTGGGGCAGAACTGGAAGGCGGCTATGGAGATTGGTCACGACCTCGCGCAAAACAAATCTATTTCCCGAACGTCGAGCCAGGATGCTGGTGTTGATGCATCAGCGGATGTCGTGGTCGCTACCTCTTCGCTCGAGGTGGGATATAACGACCCGCTGGTCGGTGCTGTTGTTCAGCATAAAGCGCCTAACGATGTCGCCTCTTATTTACAGCGTAAAGGTCGTGCCGGACGTCCACGGGGCATGCGTCCTTGGATGCTGGTAGTGCTTTCCGAGTTTGGCCGCGATCGCGTCGAGTTCCAGCGTTATGAAGGGCTGATGAGCCCGGAGATCAAACGTCAGGGCCTCCCGCTGGGCAACCAGCACGTGCAGAAAATGCAGGCAGCTATGGCGACCCTCGACTGGATCAGCAAAGTCGGGCAGTTCAAAGACCTCTGGGGCATGTTGAAAAAAGTTGAACATAATCAGCTGAAATATGACCGAATGTATGGCCCGCTTATCAAGCTGATTGAGGAGGTTCTGAGCGGCGGCAGACGGCTGAACGAGTTGACGCGCTACCTTCAGGACGCCCTGCAATTATCTGACGACGCGGTGCAGAATATCCTCTGGAGCCCGCCGCGCTCGGTCATGTTTGAGTTTCTCCCAACCATACTACGTAACCTCAGAACTCGCTGGTCGGTTAACGGCGTGGAGTGGGCCGGACTGCGCCCGAATCAGCCGAATGGCAAGGGCGAACAGCACCGGAGCAATTCACCCGCCCCGGAATACATCCCGCAGAACCTGTTTAGCGAGCTGAATTTGCCGGAACTGGACATTCGCCTGAAGCGTGGATTTGACGATGAAGACCACTGGGAAACTCTCTCTTTCTGGCAGGGAATACGTGAATTTGCGCCTGGGCGACTCTCTAAACGCTATGCCGTCAAATCGAACAAAAGTACCGACTGGCTGGTGCCACAATCCTACGAGCCGATGGCAGGGGAAGGGCGGCAATTCGTTGATTTCCAGATAAGCGATGCGTTCGGTGATAGCTGGCAAAACGAGTGTGAAGTTGACTATCAGGGAAAAACCATCAAGGTTGTTAAACCGTCGAAGGTCATGACCACCCGGGCCGACATTCGCCGTATAAATGATAAAAGTAATGCGCAACTGCAATGGGTACTCAACGTCATTAACCCCGCTATTGCTACGCCAGACGAGGTGCCGAAGGGACCCTGGAAGCACACGCTGAGTGATGTCACGTTCTACAACCACCAGCATATGACCCCGCTGGAACTGGTCCGCTTTTCTACCGGATCGCAGGCGTCGCTTCGGTTCAGGAATAAGGAGCGGGCTCACGTTGATTTCACCTGGGTTAATGGCGAGGAACAGGTTGGCGTAGGAAGTCGTCAATGGGTGGATGCAATGCGCCTGCGTTTTAACCTCACCTGTGATGATGTGCTTGGTCTGCTGCATCAGGAAGAAATTCAGCGAGGCATGCGCCCCGTTTATTTTCAACATCTTGTAAGACAGTCGCCGGAATTTGAATTTGACAGCTTCAACGCGGACTGGGCCATTGAATGTTTTATGGCTCAGCTTGCGGAGACACTGGCAAACGGCGCTCACTCCTCGGTTGAGTCGGCATTACGAGAAATGGCCTCCGAAAGAGGGGTAGAAAGGCTGGCAGAGATCCCGGCCAGCCTGTTCCAGCCGGATACCGACAATGAAGCAGGCACTGACCAGGCGCTACAGATTGGCCTCAACAAACTTCTTCAGCGACCGGAAATACAGCAACTGCTGCTGAACTGCGCGCAGGCGCTCTGGAAACCCCTGGCTGAAATCGACGGTTTTGTTGAATGGGCACGCCAGGTATTAGCGGATACCTTGGCTGCGGGTGTGCAGCAAACGCTAAGCACGCTGCTTCCAGACGTTGATGAGCGGGCGGTGGTGACAGACTCCTTTTGGATGAGCGATCCCGACAAGGGCGCTGAATGGCTGGAGATCTGGCTCTGTGAAATGGAGTCTGGTGGTAGCGGTATTCTGATTCGTTTACAGCAGAAGTGGGCAGAAGATCCTGTCTCCTTCCTCAATGTGCTGGTGCGTAATCTTTCAGCCAGCGACTACGAGCAGATCGATTACGATCTGCGAACTGTGTTGCAGATGCTGCAAACGGATGAGGCGCTTCGTATGGCGATCTCAGCCGTACGTGAAGCCAGCAACATGGACGCCCGGCGGGAGGCTAACAAGAATCTGCATTTGCGGCTTTCACAGCGCGGTCTGCGCCTTTCCCACAGCTTTACCACGGTGCTGTACTCGCGGATTCTGCGGGCGGGCAGCAGCGATGACACAGACACCCAGCTTTATCAGTTACTGTCGGACTGGTCGTCGCTTGAAGTGAGCGCGGGTATTGAGTTCAGTATGAACACCATGGCACACGCGCTGGCGGTGAACGCGCTTAGTGTGGAAACCGATGCTTCCGTCGTGTTTAACGCGCAGTGCCGGAACCAAAACCTGCTCTGGCCGCGTGGCTACACGATCCGCCAGGCTGAGCTCGGCTTTTACAATATGTTTTGCTCGCGCAAAGTCACAACCGAGCGTCTGCTTGCTGGCGCGTTATTTAGCGAACAAATCGAAAAGATTGCTCTTGACGATGACTGGCTTGGGCATTTGCATGCGGCGCTGCGTAAAGGCGGTCGTGCGGAGCTGATCCTCACTCGCCAGCAGCGAAATCAATTACATCAGGTCATTACCACCGTGCAAATTGAACCCATCGATCATTTGGGACTGCTGCTGTATCCGCGTCTCGGTGAAGTCCGCCGTGAGCAGGATTTGCTCATATTGCGTATTGAACTGGCGGAGGCGATGCAATGATCGGACGAGCAAAACAGCGGCAGATTTTTTTACATGGCTCCGCAGGGCAACGGCAGTTGCGAGAAGTCCTCAGCGCCCAGCTTGTTGCTCTGATTATGCAGCCAGAGCCAATCTGGCTGGTTTCGCCGTGGGTGAGTAACTTCCCACTACTGGACAATCGCTCAGGCCATTGGGACAGCATTGATCCTGCATGGGGAGGCCGGGAGATGGATTTCATTGAACTGCTAGCCTGTGCGGCGAATAACGGTGCGTCGCTTTCGCTGGTGACCCGCGACGACCCTATGAACCGTATCTTTGTAAAAGCATTGGAAAAGCGCCTGAGCAGCTTTGCGAATTTTCGTCTGGAATGGCGTAACCAGCTGCATACAAAAGGTTTTTTGACGCCTAACGTCTTCCTGAAGGGCTCTATGAATTTTACCCGGAGTGGCGTCAATCGAAATGAAGAATTTGTAGAACTGAACTGCGATTCGCATATGATCGGTGAAGCGATGGCCGAATTTGAAAGTCAGTATCTTTTTAGTGGATCACAGGAAGCGTTCTGATGTGTGCAGATTGGCTGAAAAACTTTTACGCTGAAGATAAACATCTGGATTATGACAGGGCGATGCAGGGCGGTTATAGCATCCAACAAATGAACACGCTGATTCAGCGGGCCGCTGCGCAACGGATGCCCTGCATCGTTCCTTCTACGCGAACGGGAAAAACGGTGTTTTATGCTCTGGCAGAGAATGCGAGAAGCCTGGACGAATTACGGCGCATTTTGACCGCGGCGCTGGGTTCCGCCGACACTAATGCGGATATCAGATCCCTCTATCACACTAACGATCCAGGGGAACAGTTGCTTCTGGATAAATCTCCGGACGGAATTCTGACCTTTGACTTTTTACCGGTGCCGGATGGATCGCCGCAACAGGTAAAAGAATGGCAGATAGCCCGAATGAAACGGGTCTACGCCATGCTGCAAATGGTGATGGATCTTTATCATCAGAGACCCGTCTTACATTCGCTGGTCAGTCGGCAAACTGGACGAATCCTCAGAGATTTCTACACAGCATGCCACGCTCGCGATGGCAAGATTGCCGAACAGTATCTGGAAGAGTTACGCGGAAATCAGATGCTTTCTTCTCTTAATCTCCTGTTTCTTGAGCTACAGGGGATGGCGGCTTCGGCAAAATGGGACTCGATTCTCAACCACCCTCGGCTGGAAGTATTGTTGCGCGGTCGGGTGCCGGAGCGTATCCAGCGTCTGCTGTTGCGATCCTCTGGCCATTTAATGCTTAACGCCATCCGCGATGCGCACTTCCCGCTGGACAGGCGTGAGGATGCAAGGCGACTGGTGCTGGGCTTATTGCCGCTGTACAAGCATAAGCCCCGCTTTGCTCATCAGGCGAGTTTTCTGCCTGACTGGCAAATGTGGACCATGGGGGCCGCGCTGCTGGGGATCGACGAATGGCAAACGGCGTCGCCTCTATTAGATCCTGACTGGATACAGCAGGTCGAGGGGTGGGTGACAGGCGCAAGTTCGCTGCCCGCGCCGATAGAAGCGGAAGAACAGGCGTTGATCCAGGCGCCGGTTGTCATGCTGATAAGCCTTGAAAACGCGACCGATTTGTTACTTGAAGCGCTACTGGCGGACGCTGAGCGCGAAAGTGAGATCTACGCACAACTGGCGGCGATGCCTGAAGCAACACGACAGGCATTGCAAAAAATACCCAAACTCTGGGAGGCGTGGCAGGCGCTGAAAAAACGCTGTGAACCACAAGACTATGGCTGGAGCCGCTGGCTTGCAGATATACAACAGGCTACGGAATCCGAACGGTTTGAATCACTGCGCCAGCAGGCGACCGTTCACTACATGGACTGGACGCCGTCAACCTTCAACGAAACGCAGTGGCAGGCGCTGCTGGAGCAGCAGTCCAACGCCCAGTTGAGCAAAGTTTTACGAGACGTACTGCCAACCTTTCTGAACTGGCTGGAAGAATATGACGTTCAGGTATCTGCCTCCTTGTGGCCGGACTGGCTTATGCTGCTGGCCGTTGAGGATATTCGCTCAGAGGAGGATGTGCGTCTCGGTGGAATGATTCTGGATAAATTCCTTTCCGGTACCTTCACCCGCGAGGAATATGCGTCCGCAATTGAATCGGTGGCAATGCTGTGCTCTGAAAACCTGTCGGTAAGAACCTTGGGCTACTCACTTGATATTGCTGAACTTCTTTATGATAAAGTCACGGCTGACGATGCCGCCAGATTAGGTTTCTGGGTCACCTTGCAGGAGTTGCTCAAGCAGCGCTGGGAGCGTCTGGATGTCAGCATGCAACTTTCTGCACGCTTGGTGGAAAGGCTCTATCTCGGCGAACATGCGGGACATGCTTTCCCGGAAGAGGATAATACGCCGGGTGTAGCGTCTTCGCTTCATCGCGATCTCAGTGGTAAAACGTTGGCGATTTATAGCCTGATGGAAGGGGCGGCAAGACGTGGGAAAGAGGCGTTGCTTCAGCTTTATCCAGGGCTACGAGTGGAACTCAACCACGATCACGTCGCTACTCCGGCGCTGGTGAACCTGGCGGAAAAAGCTGAATACTTTATCTTCGCCAGCGGCAGCTCAAAGCATCAGGCGTTCTATACCGTGACGGATTATCGCAAAGAGATAATCTATCCCTCAGGTAAAGGGGCGTCGAGTATGATCGCCGCCTTCGTCAGTGCACTGGGGTAAACAGCAAATAAGGAATAGCTTCTGCTATTCTTTATTGTTATTCACCACGGTAGATGCAGCCTGCGGAGCATGTCTCTTTCACGACAACTGCGCTAAGGATCGGGAGTTGTGTCTTAATCTGATTCCAAATCCATTCAGCAAGCACTTCGCTGGTGGGGTTTTCCAAGCCTGGAATGTCATTGAGATAGTAATGATCCAGCCTATCTAAAGTCGGTTTAAAAATTGCTTTTAGTTCGGCAAAATCGATAATCCAACCGGTATGCTTATCCACTTCACCGGTAATCTCAAGGCGCACGACAAAAGAGTGGCCGTGTAAGCGGCCGCATTTATGGCCTTCCGGAACATTGGGAAGACGGTGTGCAGCTTCAAAGGTGAAATCTTTGTATAACGTAGTTTTCATGGTTACCTCATTTTTTGTTATACAGTAACAATAAGAACCAGGATTTCCTAGCATTTCTGAGTTAGTTACCACTACTCTATTGATAGACAAAAATATTCCGGTCGAGCTTAATCCGGGCTGTTTTCGAGTGTGAGCCTATGTGCAGGCTGAGTATGCAACTAAATTGCGGGTTATCGCCGGCCACTGCCCAACATTGATCGCTGCGCGTGGTTCCCACTTAATGGTTTAAAGATTGGCGACAAGAAAAAACCTCAGCATTCTCATGTTGCCACAGTTGCTGGAAGGCTGAAGTTTCCAGTACGACAAATCAGGCAGTATCGTTCACCATAGTAATTGGTCTTGCATTGTGTGCACTGCCAGTCGGCTTTACTGACTCTGGGGATAACATTGGGGAGGAAGCGCTGTAGCCGTCTGGTTAATTGACTTTCACCCGCATCAAGTTTCACATAAGGGCAATGTTGCTGACCATTATCGGTAAGGCCCGCTTCGATGTGCTCAAACCACGGACGCTCAGTTTCGTACTCAGGATGGTATTGCAGTGCGCTGTTGCAAAAATGGCAGGTGTAGCGGTCGTAGAGTGCAGTTTGCGCAGTACGGGCACCGGTCAGGCGACCGTTACCGTCGAGAGCGATAAAAGATTTGGCAAACATATTTCAGGTTCCTGTCAGACAACACGCAGGCGTAAGCCGTCCCGCAAGGGCAGACAGACGCCATATGTGTTAAGTGTGAGGGATAAGAATTAACAAGAGATGCGGTGGTTCAAACGATGGGAAGATGACGTAAATAAGCTCAGATAATCCGTTCCTCTGTACCGGTTCGGGGACGTCCGGTTAATGGGCGATCGGGTACTTCGTTGCACCCGTACAGTAATAAATCATTCTTCTGTTCAATCTTGGTCATGTACTCCAGTACCTGGCGCATGTTGGTAATGCTTCCCGGATCGCTGTAGTGCACCGGTATATTGATATCGGATTCGTAGTTCGGTTTATGTTCACAACGATAGTAACAGCCGTCATGTTCCGTGATTTCACGCCAGCATGCCCCGGCCTTCTCCATCCAGAAAAAGGGCTTCTGAGTCTTATTACCATCCAGCCAGAAAGCCACATGCGCATGGAACAGGTGATCCTCGGTCCATTCAATTACCCAGAAATAACCCACCACTGCGGACATACTCATCATCATATCCATGAGTTGACGGACGTCAGGCTCCAACTGGCGGTGATCCGGGTGGCGATATTTAACGGTATTATTTCGATAGAAAAGATCCAGCCGTATTACCCTCAGGCAGGAATAGCGATTAACCATCGCATTAATATGCGAATCAAGAACAGATTTCAGAAACCAGTCCGGTTCCCAGGTGCGTTTTTTCATAGCGTGACCTCCTGATCGCTGAGGACAGGATCAGTTTGAATGGATATGTGGGAGAGTAGCGACGCCCTGAAGCGGGCATCGTGGTAGTCGTGTCTGTGCGCCATACAGCAGTCAACATGCTGCGTGTTGCATACGCAGCAATGGGATACTGAGAGTGGGGGGAATTACAGGGAACAAACGTCAGGGATTATTGGGTTACAGACTGCAAAGAAAAAATAGATTACAGACAGGGAGTGAGTATTAATTATATTAATTAACCGAAATTAAAATGCCCCTGGTGACACCCTCTTTGCGAGCGGTAAAGCACTGGTGGTTCGTGAGTCCGAATACTCTGTTCATTCCTCCCGGCTGTATATCCCCGTTCTGCACTGAGGGCACCGTTTCTCACCGCCATACGACAGGCCGCACATCGTGCATCGCCACCGGGTGGTCGTCATAACCGGGGGCAACTGTGTCACGAGTTGCTGGAGTTTCTCTACGGCAGAAGACTTCCCATTGGCTGGTGCCAGGTAAGGGCACTGTAGCAGCGCTTCCGGTTGTCCATTGGGAATATCGTGTTCAAACCAGGGCGGTGATGCTCTGGTGGACGAATGGAAAATCAACGGGCACTGGCAGTGGTGACAGAACCATTCGTCCCCGGTTGAGTTAAGCTGGCTGATAGCGAAAATCTCACCCGTTTTGCGCTGTGCGATATAGCATTTCTGAATGTGCATGCTCCATGCCCTCAGAGTGGTTTACTGATACGAATGTATTCTTTAGTCAGTGCTGTCAGACAACTGAACTTTTTTTGTCGTGTGCTGATCCACTTTTTCAGTGTGTGGGGGAGTGGCAAATGCAATGCGTACCATGCTCCCAGATCAATCCCACCCACCAGTTCACACCAACACAGTAGCGTCAGCGATTCACGTATACCGGGCTGTGGATACTGGCGGATTAAAAGCTGCAACTGTTCAGCAAGGGCGCTCAATCCCAGCCGGTAACATTCACTGCGCAGCATACTCATCAGTGGAATCCCCTCAGCACGCTTGATAATGCGTCCCGGGACGGATTCTTCTTCCACAGTGCCAGCCTGCACAGCCTCCAGTAAAAACTGAGGAATAATGAGTAGGTCGGTAAAATCACCCGGTAACGGGCAGGTCGTCATGGTCAGCCTGTGCCACTTTTTGATTTCAGGCCGACAGAGCCCATGGGTGACATGCAACCGGGTAAGGTCATCAAGCCAGGCCTGGCAATGAGCTGTAAAAATGGTTGAATTCATCTGTAACGCCTTATTTTTAAATGGCAGACAGCAGCATTCCGCCTGCGTGAATCGGTGAAGGGGACGTTGTCTGCGGGAATTAATGGGGTTTTCGGGGAAAACGCGTTTTCTTTCGTCACGGGTGCGAACGTCGTTCGCAACTAAGCCTTCACTGATATCAGTGGCCGGTAAACAGCAGGTATTCATCCATCATCAGGGTGAAAACGGAATTGTTATCCTAGCGGTCACCCAGCCAGAGATACAGTGCTTCGTCTGGCTGTGAAGCCA
Organism: Kluyvera huaxiensis; assembly: GCF_040149365.1. Taxonomy (NCBI): domain Bacteria; kingdom Pseudomonadati; phylum Pseudomonadota; class Gammaproteobacteria; order Enterobacterales; family Enterobacteriaceae; genus Kluyvera; species Kluyvera huaxiensis. Next base: position 964 of record NZ_JBEFLV010000010.1, on the reverse strand, counting down.
GGCGCTCGAGCCAGAAGCAGGGATCCACTCCGCACATCAAATCGCGCCAGCACAGCCAGACAATCTTGTGTCAAATCTCCTGACTGGTCAGCCGCTGTAACATCCTCAGCAATGCCGTTGTATCGGGAACAACTTCAGCCGGCGCATTCGCTCAGCAATATGCCTTCGAGCATGGGATGGTGAAGCAGCATTGCGGTGTCTGAGTCCAGCCGGGTGGACATGTCCTCTGTTACAGTGATAACCGGCGTTTGGTTACGGTGAAATAGCCGGTTCAGAGCATGGGGGACAACAGCAGTGACCTGATCCGTGTCCGTGAACCAGAGCGAACCGAGGATGAGATGATGGCTGGCCTGAATATTCGGGTGACACAACCCGTGCCGTATATCCAGTCGGATAAAATCGTCCAGCCAGCGCTGGTAATGTTGCAGCAGGAAGTCATGACGGGAATGAGGCGTTTTCACGATAACGATGCCCCCGTATCTTTTACTGCGGTTATCGTAAGCGGGCGTTGTGGGTGGCTGGTCAGGGATGGCGTTGAATTAACGCCACGGGAAGCGTTAATTCGTTGTAGTAGCCAGACTTCCACCTCACTCTGCAACCAGCGGGAACTGCGGCCAAACTTGGTAGGTTTTGGAAACTCACCATCTTTGATGAGCTTGTAAAACCACTTATCGGTTAATCCGGTGAGACGGGTAATGAATGCCATATCGATAAACTGGTCTTCGAGCAGGGGTAAAGTCGTGGTCATGATGAGATCCTCCGGTAGCTAAAGGGAAACCGAAGAAGGGTTATGAATTACTGCTGCCCTCTCCGGCATAGCAACCGGTGGTGCTGTAAAAAAGTGTCGTTAGCTTATTTTGTTTTTCTAGGGAAGGTGCGAATAAGCAGGTCATTTCTTCCCAAGCTGACTCGCTGATTAAAATTTCGCGGATCTGGGCCGATTTTTTTCCCGCAAACACATCGA